>NZ_LT607733.1:947500-1302500 GCF_900091445.1 Micromonospora echinofusca | reverse complement strand
TCGGCGTCCCCGGCTACCAGCCGACCTGGCTGCACGCGCGGCGCGACGTCGAGGCGGCGCACGGTGCCCGGCTCGCCGCACTGGCCGGCCGTACGCTCACCCACGTCTGGCTGGTCTGGGACCTGGACGAGGACGAGTGGTTCGCGGACTGTCCGGTGCTGCTGGACTTCGCCGGTGAGCAGGTCGAGGTCAACCACCAGAAGTTCGACGACCTCTCGATCACCTGGAACTCGGTCTCCCCGGCCCGCCCGGTCACCTGGCCCACCTCCGACGACTTCCGGCTGGCCTGGCGTGCCGAGCCGCTGCCCGGGTTGGCCGCCCTGCCCGGCCACCGGTTACGCGAGGTCGCGCTGTTGGAGTGGTGGGACGAGAAGGGCGACCTGGCCAACGGCAGCCTCGCCCTCGGCTTCGCGTTCGCCGACACCGATCTGGTCGTCCACAACGGCCTCGACGAGAACGCCCTCACCGTCGGTTCCCTGGACCCGCACTACCGCCGCCACCCGCTCGGGCCCGCGAACAGATCCCGCTAGGAAGCGGCCCCTCCACGGCCCGTCCCCACCAGGATCCGGAGCGACCGGACGCGAACCGCCGTCAGAGGTCGGTGACGCGGATGCCCGCGTGCGCCTTGTAGCGCTTGTTGATGGCGATCAGGTTGGCGGTGAACGCCTCGATCTGGTGGGCGTTGCGCAGCCGGCCGGCGTAGATGCCGCGCATGCCGGGGATCCGGGCGGCCAGCGCGGCGACCACGCCGACCAGCTCGCGGTCCTCGGTGCAGATCAGCACGTCGAGGTCGATCCGGTCGATCTCCGGGTCGGCCAGCAGCGGGGCGCTGACGTGGTTGAACGCGGCGCAGACCCGCGAGTCGGGCAGCAGCCCGGCGGCCTGCTGCACGGCGCTGCCCTCCGGCACGGCGAGGGCGTACGGGCCCTGCTTGTCGAAGCCGAGCGGGTTGACGCAGTCGACGACGATCTTGCCGGCGAGCGGCTCGGCGAGGGCGGCGACGGTGGCGGCGTGCCCGTCCCACGGCACCGCGATGACGACCACGTCGCTGCGCCGGGCCACCTCCTCGTTGCCAGCGCCGGTCACCCGGGCTTCGGCCGGCACGCCGGGCAGGGCCGCGATCTCCTGGGCGGACTGGACGGCCCGATCGGCGGTACGGGACCCGATCAGCACGGACTGGCCGGCCCGGGCGAACCGGTAGGCGAGGCCCCTCCCCTGGTCGCCGGTGCCGCCGATGATGCCGACGGTCAGCCCGGACACGTCGGGCAGTGTGCTCGCGTCGTAAGCCATGCCGCCATCCTCGCAAACCCGCAGGCCGGCGGCAGCGGCGGGCGCTGTGACAATCCCCGCTGCCGCAGCGGTGCCGGGGCAGTCGCCATCGGCGAAGATCGGAGCAGCCCGGCGGCCACCACGCGCCCGGGCGCAGCAGCCGCAGCGCGGCGCCGACGCCAGGGGGCGAGCGGGCCGGCGGGATCAGGCCAGTTCGAAGGCCACCGCGCGGGTGGCGGGGTCGGCGGTGACCAGACGGACCCGGACCCGCTCACCGAGCGGCAGGTCGCCGAGGCAGCGGGCGCGCACCGGTGGGTCGTCCAGCGCCACGGTGCCGCCGGGCCGGCGGCCCGGGCGGGCCTTGCCGTCCGGGGGCGCGTCGACGTCCAGCACCGCCGCGTCGAAGGTCTCCCCCACCCGGTGCTCCAGCAGCACCGCCTCGGCCAGCTCGATCGCGCCCCGGGTGGCCGCCGACGCCACCCGGTCGGTCGTGGCCATCACCTCCGGCAGTCGGGGCAGCGCCGCGCGGGCCCAGTCGGGCACCGCCCGGCCCTCGTGCAGGGCCAGGCAGACCTCCGTGGCGTACCGGTCGGCCAGTCGCCGCAGGGGCGCCGTGACGTGGGCGTACGCGGCCGCGACCCCGCCGTGCTCCCGCTGCTCGGGCGGCGCGCCGTCGAAGGCCGTGTACGCGGCGCCCCGCATCAGCTCGGCGGCCTGGTCGACGAAGGCGGCGGCCCGGGGCTGCGACGGGTCCAGTCCGGCGATGACCTCGCCGGGGCCGGCGCCGTCCGGCCAGTGCACGCCCAGCGGGGCGGCGGCGGCCCGCAGCCGCGCCACCGCCTCGGGCTTCGGCGCCGGCATCGTACGCAGCAGACCGATCCCCCCGGCCAGCATGATGTCGGCGGCGGCCATCCCGGTCAGCAGCGAGATCTGGGCGTTGTGCTCCTCCATCGGCACCGGCCCGCGCAGCACCAGTCGCCAGCCGTCGCCGTCGGCCTCCACGTCCTGCTCGGGCAGCGGCAGGTTGATCGCGCCCCGGCGCAGGGCACGGGCGGCGAGCAGGGCCCCGATCTCGGGCAACAGTGCGATCGGGTCGGGTAGCCGGCCGGCGTCGGCGGCCGCCTGCACGCCGACGTAGTCCAGCTTGGCCCGGCTGCGGACCAGCGCGCGTTCCAGCGTGACCCCGACGGTGGCACCGTCGCCGTCGAGGTCGATGGTCCACACCACGGCGGCGCGGTCGACGTCCGGCAGGAGGCTCGCCGCGCCCTCGCTGAGGGTCTCGGGGTGCAACGGCACGGTGCCGTCGGGCAGGTAGACGGTCTGCCCGCGCCGCCAGGTCTCCTCCTCCAGCGTCCCGCCGGGGCGCACGTGCGCGGCGACGTCGGCGATGGCGTACGTCACCCGGAAGCCGCCACCGGGGCGGCGGGCGAGGTGCATCGCCTGGTCGAGGTCGCGGGAGCTTTCGGGGTCGACGGTGACGAACGGGACCTCGGTGCGGTCGGCGGCGGGCCGGGGCGGCGTGGCCGCCGCGGCGTCGGCCTCGCGCTGCGCCGCGGCCGGGAACCCCTCGGGCAGACCCAGTTCGCGGCGCAGCGCGCCGAAGTCGATGCGGGGTGCGAGTACGCGTCGGATCACCACGGGGTCAATCCTGACAGTCTGGCGGATGATCCGCTTCCCGGCGAGCGCCGCCCGTGCCGCGTCGCGGTCAGCCGGTGGCCCTACGTGCGCCCGCCCGTACGCCCCGGGTGGCGGTGGCCCGCGCCGGGGCCGCCGGGGTGGGTGCCTTGCGGGCGGTGACCTTCTTGGCCGGCGCCTTGGCGACGGTCGTCTGCTTCGCCGGGGCCTTCTTCGCCGCCGCCTTGCGGGTGGTCGCCGAGGAGGTCGCCGTGGCCTTCCTGGCGGGGGCCTTCGTCGCGGCGGCCTTGCGGGCACCGCCGGTGGGCCGGGTGGTGGCCGTCTTCCTGGCCGGCGTCGTCTTCTTGGCGGTGGCCTTCCTCGCCGGGGCCTTCGCCGCGGTCGTGGCCTTCTTCGCCGGGGCCTTCGCGGCGGTCGTGGCCTTCTTCACGGGGGCCTTCGCCGCCGTGGTGGCCTTCTTCGTCGCCGAGGCGACCTTGCTGGTGGTCCTGGCGGGGGCCTTCTTCGCCGGCGCGGTGGTCTTCCTCGCCGTGGTCGCGGCCTTCGTCGCCGCCTGCCGGGCGGGCGTCTTCGCCGACGTCGTCTTCTTCGCTGCAGTGCTCTTGGCCGCCGCCGTCGTCCGCTTCGCTGCGGCGGGGGCCTTCTTCGCGGCGTTGGTGGTCGCCTTCTTCGCCGCGGCCGTCGTCTTCTTCGCCGCCGTGGCGGTCCTGCTCGCCGCCTTCTTCGCGGGCGTCTTCCTAGCGGGCGTCTTCGCGGCGGTGGTCTTCGCGGCGGTGGTCTTCGCGGCGGTGGTCTTCTTCGCCGGGGCCCGCCCCGCACCGCCCGCCGCTTTCGTCGCGGGCGCCTTCTTCGCCGCCGTGGACGTGGCGGCCGGGCGCGCGGTCCGCGTCGTACCCGCGGTCCGCTCCGCCGCGGCGGTCTTCCTGGCGGTCGTGCGTCTGGCGGCCGGGCGGGTGGT
The DNA here is from genome assembly GCF_900091445.1 of Micromonospora echinofusca. Lineage (NCBI taxonomy): Bacteria > Bacillati > Actinomycetota > Actinomycetes > Micromonosporales > Micromonosporaceae > Micromonospora > Micromonospora echinofusca. The sequence continues at coordinate 1,298,638 of NZ_LT607733.1, read as the reverse complement.
GGCCTGCTGTGCTTCGGCCATCTCGGTTCCCTTCCTGGGGACGTGCTCTCGCGCTCGCGGAGCACCGCGTACCTCGGCGCGGGCCGTCCCGCGCCGCCTATCTGTCCTCCCCGGCCCAGCGGGCGTCCTCGGCCTCCCACGCTTCGTTGCGCTCCCGCACCGTCTGCAGGGCGTTCTCCGCGTCGGCGGCTGAGGCGTACGGCCCGAGAACGTGCCTGGCGGGGCACACGTCGGCATCGGTCTCGACCCGGTGGTGACGGGTGCACCAGTAGAAGTGCCCACCGTTTCCGCTGTCGCTCATGGGATCACTGTGCACCGCGAACCACCCGGCCGCCACCGGAACACCACAAGTCGCCGATGTTCTCCACAGTAGACGTGCTCCCGTCGGCAGGGGCTGGAACTGCGAAAACAGGGTTGCCCGGTGAGTGCTGGGCGCCGGGGGGGGCCCGCCTCGACGCCGAACCGACGAAGGAGTACGCGCGGGTGGCCCGGGAGATCAGCCTGTCGGGGTGACGCGGCCCGCTCCGCCGTCCCGGGGCCGGTTAGGGTCGCCGGATGGGCGTTCCGGACCACATCCTGCGGCTGCGCGAACGCGTCGGCCACGACCTGCTGCTGTTGCCGAGCGTGAGCGCGGTGGTGCGCAACGACGCCGGCGAACTGCTGCTCGGCAGGCGCGCCGACGACGGGCGCTGGTCGGTGGTCAGCGGCATCGTCGAGCCGGGCGAGCAGCCGGCCACGGCGGTGGTGCGCGAGGTGCGGGAGGAGACGGGCCTGGAGGTCGAGCCGGTCCGGCTGAGCAGCGTCGTGTCGCACCCGCACACCTATCCCAACGGCGACCGCTGCGAGTTCTTCAACCTCGGCTTCCACTGCCGGCTGGTCGCCGGCACCGCCCGGGTCAACGACGACGAGTCGGTGGCCGTGGAGTGGTTCCACCCGGACCGGCTGCCCCCGCTGGACCGGCACGCCCGGCTGACCGTCGCGCACGCCCTCGGCGCGGAGCCGACCGCCTGGTTCCTGCCCGCCGGAACGGCCTGGTCCGAATCCGATGACTGACCTCGACCCGCCCCTGCGCCGCTACCTCGCCGACCTGGTCGCCGCCGCCCGCGACGTCCTGGGCGACGACCTCGTCGGGGCGTACGCGGCCGGCTCCGTCGGGCTGGGCGCGTACCAGCCGGGGCGCAGCGACGTCGACGTCGCGTTGGTCTGCGCCGACGCCCTCGACGCCGGGCGCAGGCGGGAGCTGGTGGCGCGGCTGCGGCACGAGGCGCTGCCCTGCCCCGCGCGCGGGCTGGAGCTGGTCGTCTACCGGTGGGAGGTCGCCCGCTCCGGCACGCCGGAGCCCGGGTTCGAGGTCGAGCTGAACACCGGCGCGCGGATGCCGTTCCGGGCGACGTGGGCCGCCGCCGACCGGCCCGTCGAGGACGGCCTGTTCTGGTACGGCCTGGACCGCAGCATCCTGCACCAGAGCGGGCTCGCCCTGCTCGGGCCACCCGCGGCCGAGGCCTTCGCCGACCTCTCCCCCGCCGACCTGCGTCGCCTGCTGGCCGACGCGCTGCGCTGGTGGCTGGCGCTGCCGACCCCGCCCGGCGACGGTCCCGCCCCGGGGGCCGAGGACGCGGTGCTCGGCGCCTGCCGCTCCCTGGTCAGGGTCCGCCACGGCGTCTGGCTGTCGAAGGTCGACGCCGGCCGCCGGCTGGTCGCCGACGGCCGGCCGGCCGCCCCGACCGCCGCCGGGCAACCCGCCGACGCGACCGGTGACGACGGGGCCGTCGGCGCGACCGGTGACGGCGGGGCCGTGGACGTGATCGGACGGTCGATCGCGGCGCGGGCCGGCGGGCCCCCGCCGAGCGGGCCCGAGGCCCGCGCCTTCCAACGCCGGGTGCTGGACGAGATCAGCCGGTGACGGGCTCCACCGGGATCCAGAGTTCCGCGTCGGCCTCCGTGCCGTCCGCCGACAGGCGGGTGCGGGAGATCTCCGGCCCCGGCCGGCTGCGGTACGGGTTGGAGGGGAACCACTGGGTGAACACGTCGCGCCACAGGTACTGCACCGCCTGCGGGAACGCTCCGGAGGTCTCGAAGACCGCCCAGGCTCCCGCCGGCACGGCCAGCGCGTCCAGGTCCTCCGGCGCGTCCGCGCCCGTCACCACGCCGTACCAGTAGTCCAGCTCGGTGCCCTCCGCCCGACCGTCGGCCACGTTGGCGCTGACGTTGACGATGCCCTGCGGCTCCTGGTCGGACAGGGCCTCGATCCGGCGTACGGTCTCCGGCGGGATGCCCTTGACGAAGGCGACGATCGCCGGGTTCATCCCCTCGTGCACCAGCGGCACCCGGGCCTTGCGACCCACCAGCTGGAACCCGTCCTTCTGCACGATCCGGTATCGCATGCTGCTGCTCCCTTCGACGACGAGTCGGAAGGACATCCGGGGCTGGGAGCGCAGCGCCGCCCCCGTACGCCTGGCCTCGCCGGGGCCCACGCCGTGCACGGCGTGGAACGCCCGGGCGAACGCCTCGGTGGAGCCGTAGCCGTAGCGGACGGCGATGTCGAGCAGCGTCCGTCTGCCCGCGAGCACCTCCCCGCCGGCGACGGTCAGCCGCCGACGCCGGACGTACTCGGACAGGCCCACGCCCGCCAGCGCGGAGAAGAGCCGGCGGAAGTGGTACTCCGACGTCACCGCGATCCGCGCCAGCTCGGCCACCTCGATCTGCTGGTCGAGGTGCCGCTCGATGTGCTCCATGGCCTGGTTGAGCCGCTCCAGCACCCGGTTCTCCTTCCCTTTCCGATCAGCAACGCTAGGCGCGCGGGAGGGTGCCCGACCCGACATGCTGTGCCCGGATCGGTCGGTCCCGCCGGCCGTCCGTACGGACCCTGCCGGGACTGATCGTGCCGGTGCGCCTGAGGGGCGACGTCGCTACGCGGCTCGGGGCCTCAGCGGCGGCCGCACCAGGCACGGGCCGGCCTGGTGCGGACCAGGAGCCCGCTCGCCGCCAGCGCCAGTACCGCCAACAGCCCGCCCACCAGCGCCGCGATGAGGACCGGATCGACCGGGGCCGTGATCAGCGACCCGAGGCGCGGTCCGAAGAGCAGCATGATCCCGGCCCCGGTCAGGAACGCGAGGGCGACCGGCGCGGCGAACCTGTGCACCACCCGCCACGCCGTCGGGCCGCCGCGCCAGAGCCCACGGAGCACGACTGCGACCGCACCGGTGCAACAGAGCAGGGCGACCCAGTTCCCGACGCCACCGACCTCGCCGAGCAGCGCGACGTCCACGGCGAGCGTGTACGCCCACCAGAACGCCAGCAGCAGCGTGCTCACGGCGATCGCGGGCGGCCGTCGCAGCGGCTCCCGCCCGTCCAGCGGCACGCCGGGATCCAACGGCTCGTCGATCATCGCCGGATCCTATGCTCCGACCGGCCGGTGAAGGCCGGCGCGGCACGGAGCCCAAGTGGCTGGCCGTCGCCCTGGCCCGAGACACGCCTACCGGGGGGAACGGTCCCTGAGAAACGCCCTGGGTCAGCGACGGATCAGGAGGCTGCGGCGGGCTTCCTGGTGGGGTCTGCCGGGGTGGCGCCGCCAGCGGGGCGGCGGGTCAGGACCTGCGGGCCGGAGGCGGTGACGGCGACCGTGTGTTCGGAGTGAGCGGTGCGGGAGCCGTCGGCGGAGCGGATCGTCCAGCCGTCCCCGTCGAACTTGATCTTGTTGGTGGAGCGGCAGAACCAGGGCTCGATGGCGACGGTGAGGCCGGGTTGCAGTTTCATGCCACGGCCGGCGCGGCCGCTGTTGGCGACGTGCGGGGCCTCGTGCATGGTGCGCCCGATGCCGTGGCCGCCGAACTCGCCGTTGACGCTGTAGCCGTAGGAGTGGGCGACCGCGCCGATCGCGGCGGAGATGTCGCCGAGACGGCCGCCGGGCTGAGCGGCGGCGATGCCGGCCTCCAGGGCGACCTCGGTGGCCTCGATCAGCTTCAGGTCGGCCGGGTCGGGGGTGCCGACGACGACGGAGAGCGCCGAGTCGGCGTTCCAGCCGTCGATGCCGACCGCCATGTCGATGCTGAGCAGGTCGCCGTCGCGCAGCACGTAGTCGTGCGGCAGGCCGTGCAGCACCGCGTCGTTGACCGACAGGCACAGCACGTTGCGGAACGGGCCCCGGCCGAACGACGGCGCGTAGTCCCAGTAGCAGGATTCGGCACCGCGTTCGGCGATCCGGCGACGGGCGTGGTGTTCGAGGTCCATCAGGTTGACGCCAACCGCGGCGACATCACCCAGCTCGGCGAGCAACTCGCCGACGAACTGGCCGGCCACCGCCATCCGGCCGATCTCCTCGGCGGACTTGAGCTCGATCACGACAGCCTCCCCCTCCACGTACGGTATTTCTATACCGGTATTTTTATACCACGCCTGGTCGGGGCGCTCCGGGGGGATATCCTGCTGGCATGGTTCGCCAACCACTCACCGCCGAACAGATCGCCGCGGGCCAGCGCCTCGGAGGCGCCCTACGGGCCGCGCGGGCCGGCCGCAGCCTCGTCGAGGTGGCCCTGGCAGCCGGCATCTCCCCCGAGACCCTGCGCAAGATCGAGGCGGGGCGCCTCCCCGCACCGGCGTTCGGCACCGTGGTGGGCCTCAGCCAGGCCCTCGGCATTCCCCTCAGCGACCTGGCCGACGTCTGGCTGGCCGACACGCCCGTCCGGCAGGCGTCCTAGAGACCAGCCTTCCCCAGGGCCAGGCGCTTCGGTACGCGCCTCTCAGCCGACGGGCACCGGTCACGCCGGCGAGCACGGGTGCGCTCACCCTTCGGTGGCGGTTGCCGCGATGGCGGCGTGCGGCCGATGAGTGCCATCGTTGGGCCGCCGTACGCGCTCGACCTCCGTGAAGCCGGCTCGCGCCAGTCGCTCGGCGACCTCGTCGACGGGCCACCGGTAGGCGGTCACGACCTTGTGGTCGAACGCGGCCACCTCGTCGCCGTCGAAGAAGCCGAGCACCAACGTCCCGGCCGGGGACATCGCCCGCCGGAAGTCGGCGAGCACGCCGTCGAGATCCTGCGGCGGTACGTGGATCACCGAGTACCAGGCCAGGATGCCGGCGACCGAGTGGTCGACGACGTCGAGGTCGCGCATCGACCCGAGCTGGTACCGACCGTCCGGGTGGGCCGCCCGCGCGTGGGCGATGAACTCGGGGACGATGTCGATGCCCGTCGCGTCGACGCCCAGCGAACGCAGGTAGCCGGTGATGTGGCCGGGCCCGCAGCCCAGATCGAGCACCGGGCCGGACCGGCCGGCCAGATGCCGGCCGATGAAGGCGAGGTCGTCGGGGTCCACCTGCTGGCTCGTGCCGAACAGCTCGATGTAGAGCTCCGCGACCGAGCCGTACGCCTGACGAACCTGCTCGACGTTCACCGCACGACTATATGAGCTCTCGGGTGTGGGAAGCAGACTCGGGACCGGCGCCCGGGCCGCGCGTGGCCGTCAGCGGCACTACCGTCACGACCATGACCGATCCGATCGAGCTGCGGCTCGACCGCTCGACCGCCCAGGACCTTCGAAACGCCCTCTACGACCTGGGCGAGCACCAGGCCGCAGGCAGAGCCATCCCACACATGGACACGGACATGTCCAACCGGCTCGGCGCACTCCTCCAGGAACTCGACATCCGGCTTGGCGGCTCCGGGCGGTTCGTCGCGTAGCCGCACGACACCGGCGCGGTCCCGGGGTCGGCGTGCCTGATGCTTGACGAATCCGTCCCAGTACATGCACGACAGCCAGCCTTGACTCCTCGGTGCTCAAACTCAGGCAGAGAACGGACCATTGCCGCCAAGACGCCATGCACGAGGGGAAGGCCGCCCAACTCGCTGATCCCGACCCATGCGATGTCGTCATGCTCGTCAGGTGCACGGTTGGTCGGAGAGCCAACCCAGTCTCCGATGTGCCAGACGCCCACGTGAACGGCGTCCTCACCACTGCCGGTATGCAAGACGCCCAACCGTGAAGCGGACTCCGCCGCGATGTGAACACCGAGCTCCTCGTGCATCTCACGCGCGAGGGCTTGTAGTTCCGACTCACCCGCTTCGACCAGCCCCCCGGGCAGATCCCAGACATCTGGGTATACCCGTTTGGTCGGCCTGCGGTGCACCAGCAGGACCGCGCCGTTCTCAACGAGTGCGCCCGTGACGACAACCTGCATGACGGGAGTAGAGCACAGGGATAGGACAAGCTCGGCAAGCCGAAGGGGACGCGCAGACGTCCGGATCTAGCCGCGATCCAACCGCTACGCGGCGTGGCAGCCCATCGCCGGCGGCTCGGCCAGGCCGCGCTACGCGCCCGTGTCGCCGACCGTGAGGGCTGGTTCCCTGAGGAAGCGGTATCGGATTGCCAGGCGATCAGGCGGCCTGAAGCATCCACCGGGTGGACATCGTCGCTCAGTGGGTCCGCGTCTCCTGGACCAAGCAGTCACGCGGAAGCCCCCACGCCGCCCGCCGCAACGCCCTGCCTATGGCGTTCGCGCTGCCAGAGAACCGCGTACCCCTCACCCACGAAGTCACGATGCACGAGCGCGACGAGTTCCAACCACGCGCCTCCCTGCGCGTCGGTGCACCTTCCTGTGATGCCGTCCAGCTCCGTTACGCCGAAGAGCGGGTCCGCGTCGAGCTGATCCCGACGGCTCGGGGCATGCCCCGCCGACACCGCCGCCCTCCAGCCGTACGCCTCGCCCGAGGCCAGTGGGTGCGCTGGCAGATCAACTACCGCTTCACCGGTCACTGCACCGGAGACTGGCTCTACCGCCTGGACACGCTGAACATCGCCCATGGTCCCGTGCCTGTCGAGATCTTTCTGACCGAACCACCCCAGACCATCGATGAACTGGCCTACCTGCGGTGAAGGCAGTCGATGGCACGGCGGCACGGAAGCCGACGGGTCGCAACGGCCGACGGCACCGCGCAGAAGCCCGCGAATCCGCCGTCCAGGCCCTCAGTGCGAGTCAGCACGCCGGCCACATTGATTTATGACGACCATCGACAGCCGGACGTAGAACCAGCTCAGAGCCTGATCGTGGCTCTGAGCTGGTGAGCGACGGACGAGTCGACCTGTAAGCCGGATTATGAGCACGAAGTGCATACTGACCTGGGGAAGTACTGGACGATGAGCTCCACAGGCCGCCGTCAGGCCGTCCGGGCGCAATACCCCGGCTGCAGGCACCTAGCCTGGGAGCGCAGACATTACCTCGGCGGCGACTCTCAGAAGTGGAACCCCAATATCGCCCAACGTGGCCGCGATCTGCACAAGCCGCTGAGCCCCGCTCCTTAACCGCTCTGGATTGTCGCCAGCCCCTCGTAGATCGACCACGGCCGCATCGATACGTCGAGCTTGAGGCTCTGTCGCCTCGACACGCACCTGAGCAGCCGTCGAGATGAGCCGATCGAGTAAGCCATCCGGAAGAACGCCAGATGTGAATTTATTGCCATAGACGTCGTTGCCGGACCCGAAGACACCAGAGGCGCTTCCATGAAAATTGAAGATGTTACTCACCGTCGACCTCCGCTTGCCGTTGGCGTGTTGGCGCTCATACGCCTCAACACCCTTTCGCTTCAGAGCGTAACCGTACTCGTTCTCTTCAATCTTCTCACTGCCAATAAGGCGATGAACAGCCACCTCCGCCTCATGGCCAGACAACTGCAGGAAGGGGGCAATATCTCGTGCGGCAACGAACCTTCCGGCGCAGCCGTGTGCAACCTTGTATATTGCCTGCAGGAGAGCTTCGTCGCGCTTCATCAAAGCCTCAGGCGTAACTTCAGCCGCAGCCTCATAATGGAAGTCAGCTTCAACGTCATTCAATGAGCTACCAACGTTTGCAGCAATACGCCAAAGAATTACAACTACGACCGACGCCGCTGCCACCCATAGCTTGAACGGAGCACCACGTTGGATCCAGATCCATAACGCCGAAAGTATCGAAATTCCGAGAATGGCCCTGAAAACGCCGGAGGTGACATAGCCCGTCAACCGGATCTTCATGCCTCGACCGAAGAGGAAGAGGATCACGGCAATCTGTTCCGCCATGATGTGAGTCACATAATCGCCGCCACTTGTGAAAGGAACTGCTACGTACGCTGTTGCTATCAACAGTAGGACTCCCCCTAGCCAATCATAGCCAGGAAGAAACCAAACTAGGAATAGAACCAGCGCCAACCCTATCGCGGCAGACAGAGGCTGACTGGCGAGCAAACCCATGGATCGAGGGTAGTGGCAGCAAGGTTGTCAGAACACCTCCAAGCCCTTCAGCCTTTGAAGTCAACTGAGTCGCATAGGCGACAGTACGAGCCCACCGAGTTGCAGCGGTCTTCATCCGAACAGCTCATCAATCGCGCGGCGGGTGCGTTCCTCGCTGGCCGGCATCAGGTGGGTGTAGACCCTCAGCGTGAAGCCCGGGTCGGAGTGCCCGAGGTAGGAGGCAAGGGCCTTGATGCTCTCCCCCGCGTCGAGCAGGGCCGAGGCGTAGAAGTGCCGGAGTGCGTGCATCCCGGTCGCCCGGGTCGGGACGATGCCGGCCGCTTCGACCGCCGGGCGCCAGCTCTTGCCGTCGAAGGTGGCCCGCTTGATCGCACCTCGCCGGGTGGTGGTGAAGATCAGTGGCACCGTCACCCGCTCGTCGCTGAACGGGTCCTCCCACGGCAGGGTGATCGACAGCGGGGCGTACTTCTTGGCGTGCTCCTTGAGCGACTGAGCCACCGAGTCGGGCAGCGGCACGCGGCGGTCCCGGTCGTTCTTGGGCAGGCCGAAGACCAGCCGGGAGCGGACCACCTTGACTTGCCGAACGACGTGAACGGAGCCCGACGCGAAGTCGACGTCATCAACGCCGAGCCCGAAGATCTCACCCTGTCGCATCCTCGTCACCCGTCAGGGCAGCGGCACCTTCGTCCGCGCCAACACGGAACGCCCGATCGGACTCCGGCCCCACATCGAACGAGCCTTCGAGGCCACGAACGTCACGATCGACTTCGCCGGCTTCTCCGGAGAGACGATGTACAACGCGATCCAGGAGACCTTGGACAAGGTCCGCATCGGGCGCCTCACCCCGGAGTCGATCCGGGTACGGGTCCTGATCTCCGACATGACCTCACCGATAGCGATCCCCTGCCGCGCCGAGGACCAGGCCGACGACCCCGGCATCCGCGCCCGAGCCCGCCGCATCACCGACCGCTCGATTCACGCACTCACCGACGCCGTCCAGGAACTTGCCGACCTCGGATTGGTCAAGACCGCCACCACCGAGGTACGCGTCCACAGGGCCGCCCCGCTGTTCAAGCTCTTCATCATCAACGAGCAGGAAGCGTTCTTCGGCTTCTACCCGGTGGTTGAGCACACCGTCTCCGTTGACGGCAAGCCGATGGCGATCTACGACGCGATGGGCAAGGACGCGATCCTCTTCCCGTTCACACCCAGCGACGAGGACGCCAGCAACGACGCCCTCTACGTCGAGCAGGCCCGCGCCTGGTTCGACAGCATGTGGGGCACCATCGCCCGCGAGTACGCCTCGTGACCGCCCCCGGCCTGGCCAAGGTGATCGACCGCGCCCGCGTGATCCTGCTCGACTTCGACGGACCCGTGTGCAGCATCTTCGCCCAGCACTCCGCGTCCACCGTCGCCCACGAGTTGCGCCGGCTGCTCGTCAACCAGGCCGTCACCCTGCCGCCCGAGATCCTGGCCGAACGCGACCCGCTCGCCGTGCTCCGCTTCACCGCCACCCTTGGGCGCCCTGCCGTCGTCCGCCTGGTCGACGAGGCAATGACCCGCGAGGAAGTCACCGCGGCCCGCACCGCCGAGCCGACCCCGTACGGCCGGGAAGTCATCGTCGCCGCCCACCAGACCGGCCGCCGAATCGCCGTGGTGTCCAACAACTCGGCCGCTTCCGTCCACGCCTACCTGAGCGCCCGCCGGCTCACCTCGTACGTGCACCCGGTAATCGGCCGCCCCGAGGCAGCGCCCGAGAGGATGAAGCCGGACCCGTTTCCTGTGCTCGCAGCCGTACGGGAGCTGGGCGCGCAGCCGGCGGAATGCGTCCTGGTCGGTGACTCGGTCAGCGACATCGAGGCCGCCCACGCCGCCGGAGTCGCCGCCATCGGGTACGCCAACAAGCCTGGGAAACGCGAGCGGTTCTCCGCCGCTGATGTCGTCATCGACAGCATGGCGGAGCTGGTGACCGCCTTCGCGGTCGACGAGCTGTAGCACCACTCCGCACACGAGCGCCCCGGGAGATCATCACCGGGGCGTTTCTCGTGTCGTCGGTTAACCCCGGGCCGGGGTCGCGGTGCAGAGCCCTGGAGCTAGTCCAGGTCCCCACGCTTGGCAGCGATCCACGCTTCAACGTCGTCGGCAAGCCAGACGTTGCCCATCTGGAGCGTCGCTACGGGCTCAGGGAAGTCGCGCCGGTTGGTGACCTGGTAGACGCGCTGGCGCGAGACGCCACCGAGCATGATCCGGATCTCCCCCGAACCCACCAACCGCAGCTTCCTGCCCATGACGTTGACGCTAGGCACTCGCCGACTAGGCGTGAGTCAAGTTGATGGACACCTAGTTAGCGCTGCCTCTAGTCTCTTACACTTTACGCATGACTAGGTTCAAGTGGTTCCAACGCCCTGACCAACCTGTCGACTACGTGGCCGGCGAGCCAACCCCATCCACGTACGGCCGGGAGCCGCAGAGATGGACTGGTCGCGCCGCCGTCCCCGCACCAGAACCTCCCCTGATGACCAAGGCAGGACTCTGGCGCTCCAGGAACATCGCGACCCGCCTCCACCAGAGGTAGGCCATGTCGATCCCGCAGCGGCGGCCAGAGCCCCCGTTCCTCGTCCTCATGGCCGGCAACGTCGTGGACTTCCACAACCGCGCTACCTGCTTGCAGTGCACGGACGATGGATGCCCACGCTTGACAGAGGCCGGCGAGACCCTACGCGCCTGGCGCGACAGGAAGAGCCGACATGAAGGCCGGTGACGTGCTGCACCTGACCCGCGCAGCCAGCCCGCAGTTCGTACGGCCGATCTTCTTCCGCCTCATCAAGATCCGCACGGAGCTTTACACCTACGACGGCTGGATATGGATGGACGGCTACCAGCTAGACGAAAAGGGCGATGCCATAGCCCGCAGAGAACTGTTTGTGTTGAAGGCAGGTGTGCGTACGCAACTCCCGCCCTCCAAGGCCTGGCCGAAAGCACAAGCACGGCAAGCTCTCAGATGAGAGTGCCGACATGGCGGCAGCAGCAACCCCAGGCCTTCTTACTTGGAAACCAGCTTAGCCAAACCTGCGACGTCGCCCGCCCTGATGGCGGCCCACAGCGCCAGGGCAATCGTGGACATTGCAACAATCGCATTAAAGGTCTTAGTTGGGCCGTCAATTAGATCAAAGAAGGTAGTAAATTTTCTTGTCGACCAAAACCCTCGCCTGACAGGAGAAGTCTTTTCTTCAGGCCGCCCATCCTGAAGATTTGCGACAGCCACATCGGCCACATAAAGAAGATCAGGATTTCTTGGTTCAGCAAGACAGCAAACAACTACTTCTAGAACGCTCCGCACCTCCTTGGCAAGATCAGAACCAGACGGCACAGGTTCAGTCAAGATGCCTCGGATAACACTGGCGAGATTTTCTAAGATGCGCGACAAGGGATGTGGCGCTGAAAGCTCACGCAGCTCAGGCGCGACGGACATCGCAGAAGAATCCAGCTTTTGAGCAAGAGATGCCCAACCATAACGCCAGGGCCCCAGCGGATCGGGTATCGGCGAGTAGTAGCCGTATCGCTGCTCAACTTCGCCGCTAGGCGAAGTTTGCCCAAGCAGTGCGACCAAGGCCCGAGTAGGCTCCATCTGGCGCCTTACAGCCCGAACTCTCTTTGAGGCAGAAAGAAAGCAGAGCACAACGGAGGCAATAACGATACAGACCACGACCACGGCAGGCAGCCCTTGAAACAGGTCGGCGCGGACCTTCGCAAAGCCAAATGTATCGCCCGAAACGAGCAGAAACGACGCCCCATAGGCGTAGGTGAAAAAGAACGGACCAAGCCGGAGCAAGGAATGCGAGTAGATCGCAATCGACGCCTCCCGAAGAGAGGCACTACTTATCTTGCCACTGGATCTAGAGATTCTCCTTAGCTCCAACAATCGCGGGGATTGGGCGATCTTACTGGCACCAGAGGCAACGGTCGTAAAACCGGCCCCAGCTGCCAGAATTACTGCCGAGAAAAGCCCGATCGCCATACCTTGAACCAGGTACTGCTGGGCAGAGTTAGCCGCCATTCGCACGAACCAAAAGCCAACGCCGTACGGCAAGCCGATAGCAACTATCGCAAGCATTGCCCCAATTGATCCAAGACCAAGAAATCTGCCAATATTAGCCCAAACCGCAGGCATCGGAGGCCCCTGATTCGCACCCTGCCACGAAACGAGCTTCCGCGAAAGACCATCATGGAAGCCCGCAAGGAAGCCCGGGAGCAGGCTCCGGGACGCCTCAACCCGAAGCGCCGCCCGCTTGAGCACGAAGCGGATCGCGGGACGGATCGGATTAAGCCGATAAGAATGGGCAATTAGGAATGGCAGCCGAGGGGAAAGCTTTCCGGAAATTCGCGTACGCAATACCATCATAAAACCACACGCTAGGCTCATCGCAATGTATGGAGCAGCGACGCTCAAGAACAGTCCGATCAATATCCAGGACACTGAAGGCTCCTACGTGTGGGCAGTCGTCTCCAATGATGCAGAAGCTGTCAAGCCAACAGGTTTGACCATGCGCCTAGTCCCGCTGCATCTGTCATGGAACCGACATGTCCTTGCTCATGAAATATTCTTCACCTCCCAGACACGAGAGGGACGCCGTGGGGCCTAACGACTGATCTGGGAGTCACTTGCACTCACTGCGGGTAGCGCCGGCACGCCGCTGCCAACAGACGCGTTGACCTGTCGCAGATCACTTGGCGGACGCTGTTGCACATCAGTCGACGGAGGACAAGATTGGGTGCTGGCTGACTGCCGAATTGCTCTCTTTCTGATCAAGGCACCGCGCTCCGCGCGGTGCGGGGGCGGCAAGCCCGACCGCCGGCAAGCCGCCCCGGCCGCCTACGGCGCCGGGGCGGTGAGCCACCGACAGCCGCCGGGACACCGCCCCACCGGACCAGAGGCACCAGCCCAAGCGAGGCCGTGACGGAAGCCGGCGGGTCGAGCTGGTCGCGTGGTCGGGGCTTCCGGCTGCCGCGCCAGTCCAACCCCGGGACTGGCTTGCCACCGGGTCGCAAGGTCGCGGCACCAGCTCCACCGCCAGGACGTGCCCGACGCTCCTCCGCAGCCGCCGGCTCCGCTCCACGAACCCCCAACGACAGCCCCGGGAAGGCCCGATAACGCCGCAACCGGCCGGGTCCGAGGCAAGGTCAGCTGAGCCCACGCTCAGGCCGTCTCCAGGCCGTCTCAGGCCGTGGCCAGGCCGTCAAACGCCACCCAACGATGACCAAGGTCAACCAACGGCACCAAACAAAAGACCAGCTCAGAGCCTTGACCAGGTCTCTGAGCTGGTGGGCGACGGACGAGTCGACCTGTACGCCGGATTATGAAGTTGATTCGTGCCCTGAGCAGGCGTTTCGTGCGCCTGACGCCCGCTCAGGGCGTCGCCAGGGCGTCAGGGCTTCTCGGCGGGGTTGAACAGATCGTCGATCGCGTTGCGGGTGCGTTCCTCGCTGGCCGGCATCAGGTGCGTGTAGACCCGGAGAGTGAAGCCGGGGTCGGCGTGGCCGAGGTACGACGCGAGGGCTTTGATGCTCTCCCCCGCGTCGAGCAGCGACGAGGCGTAGAAGTGACGAAGCGCGTGCATCCCGGTCGCCCGGGTCGGTGAGATGCCGGCCGCCACGACAGCCGGTCGCCAGCTCTTGTCGTCGAAGGTGCGCCGGTTGATCGCACCCCGACGGGTGGTGGTGAACAGCAGCGGCACCGTGACCCGTTCGTCGCTGGCCGGGTTCTCCCACGGCAGGGTGAGCGACACCGGGGCGAAGTCGTCGACGTGCTGCCGCAGCACCAGGGCGACGGAATCAGGCAGCGGCACCCGGCGGTCACGATCGTTCTTAGGCAGCCCGAACACCAACCGGGACCGGACGAGCTTGACCTGACGCAAGACGTGCACCCAGCCCGCTTCGAGGTCGATGTCGTCGACGCCGAGCCCCAGAATCTCCCCCTGCCGCAGCCCACACCCCGCGCCGAGGTCGACCATCGGCCGGTACCGCTGGGCTAGGCCACCGCGGATTGCCGAAACCTGGTCGTACCGCCACGGCACCACCCGACGCTGAACCGGTCGCGGCGGCTTCACCGACTTTGCCGAACACGGATTCTTCGCGATCCGCTCGTCGTCGACCGCCGCGCCGAGGATCGTCCGCAGGTGAGCGAAGACGACGGCCCGAGTCGCCGGGGCCAGCTTGCCGACCATCCCGGCATCCCACTCCCGGATGTGGCCCGGCTTGATCGATGCCAGTTGCCGAGAGCCGAAGAATGGGAGCAGGTGCTTCCGTACCCGGAACTCTGTGCTCTCCCGGGTCGACTCGTCGAAGGAGCGCGTGCGGAGCCAGGTTTCGGCGTACTCGGCGAAGGTCATCCGGCCGGCGAGCGGGTCGACGTAGGAGCCACGGAGCTTGTCCGTCTCCGTCGAGACCAGGAACGCCTCAGCGTCACGCTTGGCCCGGTCCGGAAACGACTTCTTCCGTTCCTTGCCGTCCGGCCCGATGTACCGCACCCGGTAGCGCAGTCCTTTGCCGAACAGTTCTGTTTTGACTCGCTCCGTGCGTCCACCCGGGTGACGAACCACCTTGTACCAACGGTCTTCGATGTGGGCCACGCCTACGCCGCCTGTTCTCTGAACCACGCGCGCACGTCGGCCGGGTCGTAGCGGAGGTGACGCCCGATGCGGGCAGCCGGCGGCCCGTACTTGCGTTTGCGCCACTGGTACAGCGTCTCGACGGGGACACGGAGGAACGCCGAGACATCCTCCACTGACCAGAGGTGGTCAACGACCGGCGTACGCATCACTGCCCCTCCCCTCCGCGCTCTGGACCGTTGGAAGTTGCCGAGACATCGGCGGCGCGTTTGGCTGCGTCGAGTTGGGCGCGCCATTGGATGCGTTCGGAGATCGCCCGTAGGACCCGGTGGCCCAGCGGCGCCACGTCGGGGTCGGTTGGCCGGGCGAGTTCCCAGGCGTGGCGTTGTTCGCCGCCGGGCGGGGCGGTGTCGGCGTCGGTGGTGACGCCGAGCAGGGCCTTGACCCAGTCCTTGCGGTCGGCGCGGTGGTCGGAGAGGGTCTTGCCGGACCATTGGCGGGAGATGAGGACGCGTCGGCCGCCGATGCCGAGGGTGTCCCGCTTGTGGACCTTGTTCTTGCAGTTGCCCGGCCGCAGCCCTTGCTTGGCCTTCTTCGGCTGGACGCCGTAGAGCAGCCAGTTCGCGCACCGCTCCGAGCACGGCGTGTGGCGCAGCTCTTGCCAGAGCCGTTCCAGGTGTGCCCGCTGCCGACTCGTGGTCACGTCGTGGCAGTCGGCGGCTTGCTTGGTCAGGTACTTGGTGATGTAGCCGACGCACCGGTCAGCGTCCTTGGTGCCGGCGAGCACGCCTTTGGCGTCGACCTGCACACCGAACCGCACGACGTGCACGGGTTCCGTGTCGGGGTCGGCGTCGAGCAGGTCCAGGGCGTCATCCCACGACGGCAGCACTTCCCCGCTGTCCGGGTCGACGTACCCGCCCGCATCGGCATCCCACTGCGGCGCGTTGCCCGGTTCATAGACGAGCTGGTCGACCGGAGGCCACCACACCTGGTGGTACGTCGCGGCGGCGACCTGCCGCACCAGCGCCCGGGGGATGGTGCCCCGGATGGCGAAGTGCGCGTGTGGGGCGAGGCGGCGTTGTGGCTCGACCGCGCCCGCGTATTGGACGTTCCAGCCGACCGCGCGGCGTAGGTTCTGCCAGAACCGATCGAGCAGCCGGGGGAAGTGCACGGCGTCCCAGGCTGCCCGCCGGTAGTCGTAGGCGTCGGGGTTGACCGGTGTTCCGTCGGAGTGCACGCGGCCGTAGGAGCCGAGCGTGAGTGTGAGGAACATCGACGGCCGGAACACCTGACCGCCGTGCCCCTCGTAGGTGCGGCCCACAGTCCGGTTCTCCACTGGCAGGCGGGGAAGGTCGGGGGCGTCCTGGCGCCGCTTGGTGGAGCGAACCCGCCGCTTCCCGTCGCTGTCCTCCTGGTCCTCGGTGACGTGCGGGGGCGCGGGGCGACCGCGCAACCCTTCGGTGGTGATCTGGCCTTCCAACTCGTTGATTGCGTCGTCCAGGTCGGCGACCTGCTCCCACTGCGACGCCCGAGCCGCCTCATCCCGGGCGAACTCCAGATGCGCGCGGACGACGATCAGCCCACGTTGGGCATCGGTGGCGGGTTCGGGTCCGGGGTCGGGTTCGTCGTCACGGTGCCAGCCTTCGCGGATCTGTTGCTGCCGCAGTCGGCGAGCTCGTTTGGCGCAGGCGGGGCATTTGGCTTCTTGGGTGGCGCCGCAGGGCATGTCCACGACTTCGGTCTGTCCGGTGTCGAGGTCGGTGCGGCGCAGGGACACGGGGCGGGTGCAGACGCCGTAGTCGGCGGCGAGATCGGCGACGACGTCGACGGAGCGGGGCATGAGCATGCGAGCGGCCCGGGAACCCGGCCTCGGACCCGCCGGGGTGGCGGGGGTGAGGCCGGGCAGGGTTGGGGTGGTGGTCAACGGGTCACCTCCACGGGCGTGGTCGGCAAGTCCCGGGTCCGTACGAGCGGGCGGGGGTCGGCGGTGGGGATGGTGTGGTCGTCGCGGTGTGGCTGGTAGACGGCGACGCCGCAGCGGGTGGTCTTGGCCCGGTACATGGCCGCGTCGGCGTCGGCGAGGGCGGCGGCAAGGTCGTCGTTGGTGGGGGCGAGGCCGATGCTGGCGGTCACCGACACGACGGCACCGGAGGGCAGCCGGACCGGGGCGGCGATCGCCTGGGCGAGCCAGCGGGCGGCGGTGACCGGCTGGGGGTCGCAGATGAGGGCGGCGAACTCGTCCCCGCCCAGCCGGGCGGCCACGCCATGAACCGAGCGGAGCCGGGCGGCGATGGCGGTGAGGACCACGTCTCCGGCGGCGTGGCCGTGGGTGTCGTTGACGGGCTTGAAGCCGTCCAGGTCCACCACGACCGCCCACGGCTGGACAGGGGCGAGCTGCGCCCACGCCTGGGCGAGTCCGGCCCGGTTCGCCAGGCCGGTGAGCGGGTCACGGGCGGCGGCGCGTCGCAGCGCGGCCAGCTCGTAGCGGACGGCGGAGAGCCGGTACTGGTCCCAGCAGATCACGGCCAGGCCCGCGACCAGGAGCAGGCCCGAGACGAGGGCGTCGCTCATCGGGTCACCTCCCCGACCAGGGGGGTGCCGTTGCGGCGGACGAATGCCGCCGGGGACACCGGGGCGAGCGGACCGGACCGGGCCGGCGCGATCGGGGCCACGGCGACAGGTTCCGGCACGACCGGTGCGGGAGTGGCCGGGGCAGCGGTGACCGGCGGTGCTTCCTGTGCGGGTGGGCCGGTCTGCTCGACCGGGTGAGCCGGCGGCACGGTGTCGGTGACCGGTCGGGCCGGCACCGCAGCGGCAGGGGCAGGGGCAGCCGGGGCGAGGGTCGGCCCGGGGGTCGGGGTGGGTGCGGGTTCGTCGGCCGGGGTGGGTGCGGTGGTGAGGACGAGTTTGGACAGGCCCATGAACGCCAGCGCGGGCACGGCCGACAGCAGCCACCCGGACAGGCCCGGCTTGGCGACGGCGAGCTGCGCGGCCAGGGAGAGGGTGACGGCGGCGATGAGCAGGAACATCGGGTAGCCGATTGGCCCGCCGGTGCGTCTGCGGCGGCGGATGGTGAGCAGGGCGGCGATGGGGACGAGTTCGGAGATAACGGCGTTGGCCCAGCCGAACCACGCCCCGGTTCCGGGTGGGCTGTTGTCGAGGGTCCAGTCTTTGACGTGGGTGAAGGAGGCGGCCCCGGCGAAGCCGGCGACGATGAGGAGGATGACGACGAGGACCAGGCCGTCAACACGGTCCGCACGAGGGTTAGTCGGGTGAGGCTTCACGCGGCACCGTCCAGAATCTCGCCGTCGATCACGCGCAGCCGCCCGTACGTCTGGGCCATGTCGCGAATTTCGTCATCGGTCAGGTAGGAGAAGCGGACCCGCATCGGGGTCGGGTCACCGTCAAGGACGACGAACCCCACACCCGGGAGGGACTTGGGGATGCGGTCACACAGTGCGCCCCGGTCGCGCATTCCGTCGCCGAGGACCAGGTCGACCTGCGCCGGCTCGGTCAGACGCAGACCGATACGGGTCGGGAACAGATCCCGGAACGGAAGGACCTCCTTGCGGGGGTCCTGAATCGCCGCCACCACATGCACACCCACCGCCCGACCCTGCGAGAGCAGGATGGACAGCGCTGCCTTGATCCGGTCCTTCAACTGCCGATCGGTCAGGTAGGCGGTAAGGTTCGCCAGCTCATCGATGACGAGCACGATCAGCGGCTCATCGACGGTGGGGGTGTGCTGGCGGGTCCGACCCCGCAGCTTCCCCGCACGCTCCCGCGCCACCGACGCGGCTTCCTCCACCAGCTCACACATGGCCGCGTAGTCCTTGCACGCGAACCGGGCGAACATCGGCGCACCGATCCCGAGTTCCATGCCGCCCTTCGGGTCCAGGCCCCACACCTGCACCAGACCCGAGGTGACCCCGGCGGCGAGGGACCGGACGATGGACCAGATGACCGAGCCCTTCCCCGCACCCGTCGCACCCACCACCAGAACCTGAGTACCGAACAGGCGCAGCGGATACACCTCGCCGTCTTCCTGCCGACCCACCGGCAGAGCCGTGAACTCCGGCACCGCCGGCACCGGCAGCGGCCGGACCACCTTGGCGAGGGGGTCGCCCCGGTAGAGGTGCAGCAGCACCACATCCGGCCGAGGACCGGGGACGGCCTTGACCTGCCGGACACCGAACGTGTGCGCCAGGCGTTCGGCGACGCGGGCGAAGTCTTCGGGGATCTGGCCGGTGACCATTCGCACCGTCACCACATCCACCCCCGCGCCACAGCGCACCCGGCGCAGGACGGGTAGGACGGTGTGGGAGTCGAAGGCGACCGCCAGGCGGGCGGTGACCATCGCCGCGTGCCAGTTGCGCCGGTACGACCACCGCCGAAAGCGGGACAGGACGGGATACCAGCCGAACCGCAGGAACGACGGGCGGTGCCCGTACCACCAGCCCGCAGCCGCCGACCCGACACCACCCACCGTCAAGGCGGGACCAGCCCACCCGTACCGCAGGTAAAGCCAGGTCAGGCCAGCGGTGGGGGCGGTGACGTACCAGTACCGGCCCGCCAACACCGCCATACGGCCGACCGCCTTGACGCCCCACCAGGAGACGGCCAGCCACAGCGGGATACGGACGATCGGGGTTCGCAGGTTCAGGGGGGCTTCCTCGATCCGGTCACCCCGGATCACGTTCACCAACGGCACCGCTCAGCCCTCCCCACCCGCAGCAGCGGCGAAGAGAACGGCCTGACCAGGCGCACCCGGACGACGACGCACCACCCGACGACGCGCCACCGAACGAGCCGGCATCAGCGCCGCCAGATCCACCGGCCCGGAGTCCGGGGCGGGGACGTGACGGGTCATGGTCGGCAGCCACCGGCCCCGACCCAACACCGCCCGCAAGTCCACCCGGTCGGAAACGTGCGGGGCGATCAGATCCGGGTCGAGGTGACGCAGCTTCACCACCGTCCGCGCCAGAGCGGCAGCGGCGGCGGCGATCTCCACCAGAGCCGCGACGCGGACGGCGTCGGCGGGAATCGTGGTGTACACCTCGCGGGCGGCACGGATACCCGGACCGGCGAGGCGCATCACGGTACGGCGGTGAGTCTTACGGTTCGGACCAGGGCGCGGGTTCCCGACAATGCGGGCAGCGTCAGCTAGCGTGGGCATCAGCCCAACTCCTTCCAAAAGGTTGAGGGTTCAGGCGCGGGGCGGGAGTCGACTTGGCGGAAGAGGCCCGCCCCGCGCGTGCAGTACTGGTCAGGCCGCCTGCTTCACAGCGGCGGGTTCGGTCACGGCGCTGGCGCGGATCGACCACGCCTGACGCGCCCGGCACTTGTGCGCGTTGCCCTTGCACCGCTGCGAGTCGACGTACGGCGTGAGCGTCACGTCGGAGAACTCCACCGCCGGCGGATAGCCGGGGATCTTCGACGCCGGGGGCACCGGCTGCACCGCAGCCGCGATCTTCACCTTGACTTCCTTTGACCCGCCGAACTTGCCGGCTTCCGGGTCGAGGTCCAGGACCTTCACCACCCACAGGCGCTCGCCCGTGTCCTTGTCACGCGCCTGGTCATCGCCCTGGCCGCGCTTGTCGAAGTCCGTCACCGGCTCCACCCCGAGGCACAACGCCCCGTGCGGGAAGACGTACTCGAACGGAACCGGAACCTTGATCGTGTTCGGAACAGCCATCTCGGCACTCCTTGTCGTCGCCGCCGGCCCTCTGCCGGTCTTGGCGGGTCGGAAGACCTATAGAGGACAGTAGGCCCTCCGGGGCCAGTCATCAAGACCTCTATAGGACAAAGTTGAGCAGGAGCGCGAGCGTCATCAGCGCTACCGTGGTCAAGAGGGGTAGACCTCCACAGGAGCGGCCCAGGATGGGGCAGACATGACCGACGACCTCGGTGCCAAGGCACCCAAGTACTTGCAGATCGCGGCCCAGCTACGCAGGGAAGTTCGCGAGGGCAAGTTCAAGCCGGACAACCGACTTCCGGCTGAGACAGCTCTCGCGGAACGCTTCCGGGTCAGTCCGATCACTCTCAGAAACGCCATCGGTGTACTCCGCGCCGAAGGACTGATCGAGTCCCGTCACGGCGTAGGCACGTTCGTACGTGAAAGCCGGCGGCTGCACCGTCGATCTCGCGACCGCTATGGGCGAGCGCGCAAAGACCAACGATTGCTCACGTCGCATCTCCGGCACGAGATCGTCTTTGCTGGACGCGCCCCGGTGCCTGCCCATATCGCTGAGGTCATGGGTATCGACCCGGGAACAGAAATCGTGGTTCGTCGCCGCAACCTCTACGACCGAGAGACGGACAAGCCCGAGGAAATCGGTGCCAGCTACATCCCCGCCGAGATTGCTGCCGGCACCTATCTAGAGGAGCCGAAGGTAGTCCCCAAGGGCCTCTTCCTCTGCGTGGAGGACCTCAGCGGCAAGCGCTACACCACCGCCCGAGACCAGTGGGTCGCCCGCCTTCCCACCACCGACGAAGCTGCGGCCCTCGCACTTCCCATGGGTGCCCCGGTCATGCACGTTATCCACACGGCCCGAGCTAACGACGGCAGCATCCTCGAAGTCTCAGAGTCCGTATGGCCCGCCGACCGAATCATGGTCATCGACGACTACGAGGTAGAACCAACGGCCATCGAACCCGAAGCACCCTCCGAAGTCTGACAGGAGAAACCGTGTCACTCGCAGATCTGGCACCTGGACAGCACGCCGGCCATGTCCGTGACCATTGGTGGTGGCGGCCCGGGTGGCGTGTCGGCCGTCGGTTCTACGCATTTCATGTGACGTTCGAGGACCAACCCGAGCTGTACCGCGTGGCCGACTCCTACCGATCAGCGCTGACCGCAGCTCCCCCCGCAACACTCATTCCCGATCAGTGGCTACACCTCACCATGCAGGGCATCGGCTTCACGGACGAGACCAGCGAAAGCAGGTTGGCCGCAATCATCGATAATGCACGCGAACAACTCAGGAAACTGCCTGCGGTCGGCGTCGAGTTCGGCGAGATTGTCGTTGCTGACGAGGCCATCGTCATGCCCGCGATACCGGCCGAACCTGTCCAACGGCTACGAGCCGCTACGCGGACCGCCATCGGGCGCGTCGTCGGTGAGGACCAGGTCCCGGAGGACCCCGGTCGGTTCCGACCTCACGTGAGCGTCGCCTACCTGACCGCCGCTGGCCCAGCCGAGCCGTACATCCAGACGGTACGCCCCATCGCGCCTCAGCCTGCCGCCGTCACGATCACCCACGTTGACCTGATCGAGATGCACCGAGACCGGCGCATGTATGAGTGGCAAGTCGTCGCCCGAATGCCGCTCCGCTGATACCGGCGGCAGTTGCCGCCCTTCCATGGCACCGCAGTGGCACCGCGAGTGTCACCGCGAGCAGTTGCCGAATTCCGCTCTATTAGATCAAGGCGGCCCGCAAGCGGGCCGCGCCGGCCCGGCCCCGGCCTGCTGGCGGCCTCCGGCCGGCATCGGCCGGGCCGGCCGGCCACGCTTACAAGCTACAAGAACGGAAGACCTCGGGGCTCCGCCCCGAACCCCGGCCCTCCTCAGAGATGCCGCCGCGGATCTCCTCGTCGGGCACCACAAGGGCTACCAGCCTCCCCGGACCGGGCCAAGGTCGTTCGTCCGGTAGGGCGCTCCACCTTGTCCCGGTCCGGGGAGGCTGGTAAGTCTGGCGACTGCCCGACGAGGAGATCCGCTCTCGATCAGCGGACGAAAATGTCACTCATCCACTGCGGTAACGAGACTTTCCACCATCCAGTGAGCTCGCGCGCAATGCTAGGCAGATCGCATTTGCGCGCCCTTAGGGTCAGAACTATCGCAACGACGTATTTGCCGACAGTCCAGATGGAAAGGAAAACAAAAAATCCAGTCCACATCGAGGATTCCTCTCGATGTCACTGGATATGCGCCTGATCAATCCGACCCAGAGACAGCTTCCATGCAGGCGCGCCGCCACTATAGCACAGATCGCGGCTGATGTCATGCGGCATTGTGAGGCATGTTGCCGACTCTAGAGAGTCAAGATCAGGGCGTCCCCAGGGCGTCAGGGCGTCCCCAGGGCGTCAAACGCGGACCAATGATGACCACCAACGCCCATAGACCGCCTGACATACGACCACGTCGCAGCCTTGATCGAGGCTGCGACCTGGTGGGCGACGGACGAGTCGACCTGTACGCCGGATTCTGTGACCGGCACGCGCCCCGAGGGGCTCGCGCCGGCGGCGGCCATCCATCTAGGCCTGCCGTTGCCGGCAGGCTCGAGCGGCCTACCCGCAGACATCGGGCGGGCCACCCTCAAGCGTCTGCGCGGACCGTCGTCCTGCTGGTCGACGGCCCTTTCTTGGCCTTGCTCCGGGTGGGGTTTACCGAGCCACCCCGGTCACCCGGGGTGCTGGTGGGCTCTTACCCCACCGTTTCACCCTTACCGTCCCCGATGGGGTCGGCGGTCTGTTTTCTGTGGCACTGTCCCGCGGGTCGCCCCGGGTTGCCGTTAGCAACCACCCTGCCCTGTGGAGTCCGGACGTTCCTCGGCGGCGGGCCGGGGCCCGCCGACGCGACCGCCCGGTCGACTCGTCCGTCGCGCACCCATCCTAACGACGCCACGGGCGCGTCTATTGCCACCCCGGGGCCGGCCGGCACCCGTCGCGCCGTGGGAGCGTACTAGCCTCTGGTGACCATGGACGTCTCCGACGCCGCGCTGCTGCTCGCCGCCGGGCTCGCCGCGGGCACGGTCAACGCGGTGGCCGGCGGGGGGTCGCTCATCACCTTCCCGGCGATGATCGCCGTGGGCCTGCCGCCGGTGCCGGCCAACGTGAGCAATTCGGTGGCGGTCTTCCCGGGGTACGTGGCGAGCGTGGCGGGCAGTCGGCAGGACCTGCCGCCCCGGCGGACGCTGGCGGCGCTGGTGCCCACCGCGATCGTCGGTACGATCGCCGGCGCCCTGCTGCTGCTGGCCACCCCGGCTCGGGCGTTCGAGCTGGTGGTGCCGTTCCTGGTGCTCGGGGCCACGGCGGTGCTGGCGTTCCAGGACCCGCTGCGCCGGCTGGTCGGGCATCCGCGCGACCTGCCGCCGCGCCGCCGTACGGTCACCGTGCAGGCCATGGTCGCAGTCGGCGCGGTGTACGGCGGCTACTTCGGCGCGGCGCTCGGGGTGATGCTGGTGGCGGGACTGGCCCTGGTGCTGGACGCGACGCTGGCGCGGGTGAGCGCGCTCAAGAACCTGCTCTCCGCCCTGGTCGGGCTGACCACCCTCGTGGTGTTCGCGTTGTTCGGGCCGGTGAACTGGGCGGCCGTCGCGGTGGTCGCGCCGGCGACACTGGTCGGCGGGTACGCCGGCGCGCGGCTGGTGCGCCGGCTGCCGTCGGTGGTGCTCAAGGTGCTGATCGTGGTCTTCGGCACGTCGATCGGGCTCTACCTGCTCTGGCGCGCGCTGCGCTGAGCCACGGCGACAGGTGCCCGGCCGGGCATGCCCGGGCGGCTAGCGGTCGTGGAGCGTGAAGAAAAACGTCAGGTGCTCGACGTCCAGGAAGGCGGTCCGCCCCCGCGTGGACGGGGTCGCCTCGTCGTACGCCCGGCTGTGCAGCCACCGGGGCGCGGCCGGGAGGATGGGCGCGAGAGCGGGCCACGCGTCCGCCGGGCTGGCGAGGGGCGCCTGGTCCGGCTCGGCGGGCGCGTACGGCACGAAGTCGTACCGCTGCGCCAGCGTCCGCGCGTCCGCCGGACGCAGCCGGACCACACCCTGGTACGCCCAGTCCGTCGGGCCCGGCGCGCGGCTGCACGGGTCACCCGATGCGCGCAACTGCCAGTGGATCTCCAGGTAGTCGCCGAGGCCCGGCAGTTCCCCGGGCGGATCCCACCGCTTCGTGTGCACCTTCGCCTCCTCGGCGCGCACCGACTCCCGGCACCCGGGCGTATCGCCCGGCTCGTGGCCGACGGCCCGGATCACGGCCCCCACGCACCCGACGACCACCAGCAGCAGCGCGGCGGAGCCGCCGAGGACGGCCACCAGCGCGCGTCTCGTCATGGTCGTCAGCGTACGAAGGGCGTCCACCCCAGCCGCGTCGCCCCGTCGCCGCAGGGGGCCGGGGCGACACGGTCCGGGAGGGGGTCAGGCGACCGGTTCCGGGGCGGCGTCGGCGTCCCGGCGCGGGCCGGGCACGACGCGCGGGTCGCCCTCGTCGGCGAAGTAGTCGTCCGACGTGGTGCCGTCGCCGCCGTCGCGCACCTTCGCCGCCCGCAGCACCACCGTGAGCAGCGCCGCGACCGCGAGGTTGACCAGCACGGCCACGATTCCGACGTAGATCGTCTTCGGGGTGTCGAAGCCGAAGTCGGCCAGCGGGAACGCCGAGCCGCCGAAGTGCTTGCGGCCGGTCGCGGCGTTCGGGATCTGGTAGAGCATCCACATGCCCAGCCCCATGCCCGCGATCCAGCCGCCGATCAGCGCGCCCCGGTGGAACCAGCGGGTGTAGAGGCCCAGGGCGACCGCCGGCAGCGTCTGGAGGATGATCACGCCGCCGATGAGCTGGAGGTCGATGGAGAACTGCGGGTCGAGGAAGACGATGCAGGCGACCGCACCGACCTTTACCACCAGCGAGGTGATCTTGGAGACGTTCGCCTCCTGCGCGGGGCTGGCGTCGCGCTTCAGGTACTCCTTGTAGATGTTGCGGGTGAACAGGTTCGCCGCCGCGATCGACATGATCGCCGCCGGCACCAGCGCGCCGATGCCGATGGCCGCGTACGCGACGCCGGCGAACCAGTCGGGGAACTGCTGGTCGAACAGGACCGGCACCACCGTGTTGCTGTCCACGGTGCCCTCCTTCGACCCGGGCAGCGGCTTCACCCCGGCGGCGATGGCCATGAAGCCGAGCAGCGCGATGAGGCCGAGCAGCAGACTGTACGCGGGCAGCGCCGACATGTTCCGCTTGATCACGTCGCGGTTCCGGCTGGCCAGCACCCCGGTGATGCTGTGCGGGTAGAGGAACAGCGCCAGCGCCGAGCCGAACGCCAGCGTGACGTACTGGAGCTGGTTGTTGGCGTTCAGCAGCACCCCGTCGTTGGGGTTCGGTGACGCGTCGAACTTCGCGTCCGCCGCGTCGAAGATCTCGCCCCAGCCGCCGAGCTTGTACGGCAGGTAGAGAACCGCCACCAGGATCACGATGTAGATCAGCGTGTCCTTGACGAACGCGATCAGCGCCGGCGCGCGTAGCCCCGACTGGTACGTGTAGGCGGCCAGGATCGCGAACGCGATGATGATCGGCAGGTGCCGGGCCAGGGCGCTCTCGCCGGTCACCCCCATCGTCTTGAGCACCGCCTCGATGCCGACCAGTTGCAGCGCGATGTACGGCATCGTCGCCACGATGCCGGTGATCGCCACGAGCAGCGCCAGCACCGGCGAGTCGAACCGCTTGCGGACGAAGTCCGCCGGGGTGACGAAGCCGTGCCGGTGCGAGACCGACCAGAGCCGGCACAGCACCAGGAACACCAGCGGGTAGATGACGATGGTGTACGGGACGGCGAAGAAGCCGGCCGCGCCGGCACCGAACATCAGCGCCGGCACCGCCACGAAGGTGTACGCGGTGTAGAGGTCACCGCCGACCAGGAACCAGGTGATCCAGCCGCCGAAGTTGCGCCCGCCCAGCCCCCACTCGTCGAGGTGGGCCATGTCCTTCGGCGCCCGCCACCGGGCCGCCACGAACCCCATCGCGCTGACCAGCAGGAAGAGCACCGAGAAGACGATGATCTCGGTGAGGTGGTCGCGCCACATCAGCGGCCACCCGTATCCGTACCGGCCGGCTCGTCCGACGGGCCGCCGGCCCGCTTCTTCGTCATCTGGTACACCAGCGTGGTGGTGGCCACGCCGAGCAGGATGTAGGCGAGCTGGAGCCAGTAGAAGCGTGGGAAGCCGAGGAACCGGGGCGAGTCCGCGTTGAAGAAGACGGGGATCAGGGGCACCACGATGGGGATGAAGAGCAACCAGTTCCAGGGGCTGTGGTCCTTCGCCCGGGACCGCGCCGCGGTGGGCGCCTCCGGTTCGGGTGCGGCCATGGCGACAAACCTCCGCGTGTCGTAGATCGGCACTGATGACGGCCGGAGGCTACGACCCTGTGACCCGGGTCACGTTCGATGGGAGGAGGATGCTGCGCCGAACGGCGGACGGGATGCGCCGAACGGCCGCGCCGGGCGGCCGGACGGACGGCTCCGGGCTCAGATCGCGGCGAGGTGGGCGGTGTCGTTGACCGTACGGACGGCGACGCCGCCGTCGGGCCACGTGTCGAGCACCGAGATGCCGGCCGCGTCCAGGAAGAGCCGGTGCAGGAAGCCGTCACCGGCCGCGAGGGCGTCGCGCAGCACCAGCTTGATCGGCGAGACGTGCGAGACCACCACCACGGTCTCCCCGGGGTACGCCCGGCACAGCCCGTCGACGGCGCGACGGCAGCGCTCGGCGACGTCGGCGAACGACTCGCCGCCCGGCGGGGCCACCCGGGTCGAGGCGAGCCACGCGTCCATCTCGCCCGGCCACTCCTGGCGGACCTCGGCGAAGGTGCGCCCCTCCCAGGCCCCGAAGTCGCACTCGACGAGGTCGTCCTCGCGGCGCACCGGCACCCCACCGAACGCACCGGCGATCGCCTCGGCGGTCGCCGTACACCTCGACAGGGGCGAGCTGACCACGGCCGCGACGGTCGGGGCCAGCCGGGCCACCCGGGCGGCGGTGGCCCGGACCTGGGCCCGGCCGCGCTCCGACAACGGCACGTCACCGCGGCCGGAGTAGCGCCGCTGCTCGGTGTACGCGGTCTCGCCGTGCCGCACCAGGATAAGCCGGGTGGCGGTGAAGCTCGGCCGCGGCTCCCAGGAGGCGGGCGCGGTGGCCGGGTCGGTGCCGGTGGTCGTCGCCGACGCGGCACGGGCCGCCACCTCGCGGGCCCTCGCCCGGGCCGGCGAGTCGGGGGCGGCGACCTCACGCGGCGGCTCCACGACGCGCGGCGGCGCGACGGCGGCCCGGGCCGGCGCCTTGCCGGCGGCGGCGTCCATGGCGGCGTTGGCGAGGGCGTCCGCGTGCCGGTTGCGGTCGCGGGGGATCCACTGGTAGCGGACGGCGGCGAAGCGGCTCGCCAGCCCGGCGGCCTGCGCGGCGAGCGGGCGCAGCCCGGGGTGCTTGATCTGCCAGCGGCCGCACATCTGCTCGACCACCAGCTTCGAGTCCATCCTGGCCTCGACCTCGGCGGCGCCCAGCTCGGCGGCGGCCTCCAGCCCGGCGATCAGCCCCCGGTACTCGGCGACGTTGTTGGTGGCGACGCCGATCGACTCGCTCCGCTCGGCCAGCACCTCACCGGTGTCCTGGTCGCGGACCACCGCGCCGTAGCCGGCCGGGCCGGGGTTGCCCCGGGACCCGCCGTCGGCCTCGACGACGACCACGCGCGGCGCCACGGGCTAGAGACCGGACTCGTTGGTGCGGACCATGATCCGCCGGCAGTCCTCGCACCGGACGACCTCGTCCGGGTCGGTCTTGCGGATGCGGGCGACGTCGGCGCCGGACAGCTCCAGGCGGCAGCCGCCGCAGCGCCCGGCGGTCAGCAGCGCCGCGCCGAGCCCGGTGTCCTCGCGGATCTTGTCGTACAGGCCCAGCAGGTCGGCCGGGAGATCGGCAGCGAGCGGCTGGCGGGCGCCGCGCTTGAACTCCTCCTCCTTGGCGATCTCGGCCAGGCTCTCGTCGCGGCGGCGCTCGGCGTCGTCGCGCTTCTCCCGCACCTCGGCGAGCCGCTTCTCCACGCCGTCCAGCACGCCCTGGGCCGTCTCCCGCTGCTCCATCAGCTCCAGCTCGGCGTCCTCCAGGTCGCCCTGGCGGCGGTTGAGCGAGACCAGCTCGTGCTGGAGGGCCTCCAGCTCGCGGGCGGGGCCGGTGCCGGCGGCCAGCCGGGCCTCGTTCTTGGCCTTGCGGGCCCGCACCTGGTCGACGTCCTTCTCCATGCGGGCGATGTCCCGGTCCAGGTCGTCGACCGCCACCTGGGCGCGGACCCGCTCGTCCTCCAGCGCGGACAGCTCCCGGGCCAGCCCGTCCAGCTCGGCCCGCTCGGGCAGCGAACGGCGGCGGTGGGCGAGCTGGGCGAGGGAGGTGTCGATGGCCTGGAGGTCGAGCAGGCGGCGCTGGACCTTGGGGTCAGCCTTCACGGTCGGGGCTCCTTGTCGTCCACCGCGGGTGGGGCGGCGTGTACGGTCCACGGGTCGGTGGCCAGGTCGGACACCAGCGTCTCGACACCCGTCGCCTCCCGGAGGAGAGCGGCCAGGTCGTCCAGCCACGGTCGTTCCGTCGCCCAGTGGGCGGCGTCGAGCAGGGCCGGGCCGTCGGCGGCCAGGTGCTCGCCGGCCGGGTGGTGACGCAGGTCTGCGGTGAGGTAGGCGTCCACCCCGGCCGCGGTCGCGTCGGCGAGGAAGCCGTCCCCCGCGCCGCCGCTGACCGCGAGGGTACGAACCATACGCCCGGGATCCCCGGCGGCGCGAACTCCCCAGGCGGTGGCGGGCAGCACGGCGGCGGCGTGCCGGGTCAGCTCCGCGAGCGTCATCGGCTCCGGCAGCTCGCCGATGCGGCCGATCCCCCGGCCGTCGCCGTGCGCGGGCGAGCCGGGTGCGGGACGGTGCAGCGGGCGCAGCCCGGTCAGCCCGAACCGGGCGGCGAGGGCGTCGGAGACGCCCGGGGCGGCCACGTCGGCGTTGGTGTGCGCGATGTAGAGCGCCACGTCGGACTTGATGAGCCGGTGGACGATGCGGCCCTTGTAGGTCGTGGGGGCCACCGAGGAGACACCGCGCAGCAGCAGCGGATGGTGGGCGACGATCATGTCGACGCCGGCGTCGAGCGCCTCGGCGACCGTCTCCGGCACCACGTCGACCACGCAGAGGACCCGGCGTACCGGGGCGCACGGCTCGCCGAGCACCAGCCCGACGCGGTCCCAGTCCTCGGCCCAGGCCGGCGGATAGCGCCGCTCCAGCTCGGCGACGACGTCGGCGACGGTCGGCGGGGCTGCGTCGGTGCTCACGGCGGGCCAGCTTACCGGCGCGGGACGTGGCCGGGGCCCTCGCCCACCGACGCGACGGCGTGTCCCGCCGCTCCCCGGGCGCGCCGGAGCGTCCCGTGCTGACGCCGTGCGTCGATCCGGGACCCTCCGGCGCGCGTCAGGCGACGGGGCAGAGCCGCTCCCGTACGGCCGCCAGGCCCAGGGCCCACGGGAAGGCGGCCACGTGCCGTTCGACGGTGCCGGGCGGGTGCAACGGGATGACGTGATCGCCGAACAGCACCGTCACCCCCCACTCGGCGAGCCGGGCGATGCCGGCCTGGAAGGCCGGGTGGGCCGCCATCGCCACGTTCGTGTACGGCACCGCCACCACCGGCACGCCCATGCCCTGCGCCTCCACCAGCAGCCCGAGGGCCAGTGTGTCGGTGATGCCGGCCGCCCACTTGTTGACGGTGTTGACCGTCGCCGGGCAGACGATCATCGCGTCCGCCTGTGGCAGCACGTCGAGGTCGCCCGGGTTCTTGTAGTGGGTGCGGACCGGATGGCCGGTCTGCCGGGCCAGCGCGGCCCGGTCGACGAACTTGGCGCCGTCCGGCGTGGTGACCACGCAGACGTCCCAGCCGTCCTGGTGGGCCAGCTCGACGAGCCGGCCGACGTGGCGGGCCAGCGACGAACCGCAGGCGATGACGTAGAGCACCTCGCGGCGCTCGCTGCTCGGGTGCGGGCCGGTCATCAGGCCGGCTCCGCGCTCATACCCCTACTCCCATGTGCTCAGCCAACTCCGCAATCGGAGAAGGCGGCGCACCACGTGTGCGACGCAGGATGTCCGACATCACCTCGTGGGCGATCGGCCGGCACCGGATCTCGGACGGGGCGAGGCGGTCGCCGCGCAGCAGCATCTCGCCGGCGTTGGCCACGTCACCGACGTGGGCGAAGCCCCGGGCGATGTCGAGCAGGTGGTGGGCCCGGCGCTCCGGCAGCAGCGCGTTGAACGCCGGCTCCTGGATCCGGTTCCGGTGCACCTCCACCGCCCGGCCGCCGTCGCCCAGCTCGACCGCCGCCGCGGCCCGGTGCAGCTCCACGTTGGTCGGCCCGAACGAGGTCCAGTAGTGGTTGTGGTCGCCGCCCAGCAGGGTGGCCGCCTCCTGCGCGCCGTTGATCAGGTCGTCGACGGTGGCGCAGTCGCCGATCCGGGCGGCGGCCATCGCCCCCTGGAGCAGCAGGATCCCGTACACCGACAGCAGGGCCGGGGACGCCTCGTTGCCGCCGCCGGGGGCGAGCCGGTTGGCGATGGTGACGTTCAGTTCGAGGGCGGGCCGGGGCCGGCCCATGGCCACCAGCGCGTTGCAGACCCGGGTGGTGGCGATGCCGGCCAGCAGCGGGTCGTCGGCGCGCTGGGCGACCGCCATCGAGCGGTCGGCGGCCAGCCAGGCCAGCTCGCACTCGCCCAGCTTGCGCAGCACCGACGAGGCGATCTGGTAGACCTGCCCGAGCAGGTGGGCCGCCTCGCGGGCCGGATCGCCGGCGTGACCGGCGTCGGCGGCCTGGGCGTCGCGCAGCAGCTTCGGCAGCGCCCGGGTGAGCATCCCGTAGCGGCCGTACTGGTAGGTGAGCCAGGCGTGGTTGACGGCCTTGCGCATGTCGCCCAGGGGCGGCGGGTACGGGGCGGCGTCGAAGTACGCGCTCATCGAGTCGTACCGCTCCAGGGCCGCCCGGATCTCCTGCACCTCCACCTGGTCGATGCAGTTCAGCGCGTCCGTACGCCGCTCCGGGTCCTTGCCGAGCAGCAGCTGCACGTCCACCTGGAGGATGTCGGCGATCTCGTAGAGGACGGAGAACTTGTCCAGCCGGCGCACCCCGCGCTCGACCTTGTCCACCCAACTCTTCGACTTGCCCAGGCGGTCCGCGAAGACCTGCTGCGACATCTTGCGCCGCCCCCGCCAGTAGGCCACCCGCCGCCCGATGGGTAATTCGTCCATCTACCCGTGCCTCCCCATGTGCCTGCTCGAGCGGGCGTGCCGGCCGGTCGCCCGGCGCGGCGGTCCATACGCCTCAGGTTTCGCTGGTCGCACAGCGTGTGCGTCAGCCGTACAGCCAGTCCTCGTAGTTTTCGTGCAAGTTGCATCAGCCGTTCGTCAGCTCAACGATCGCGGGTTACGGCAGTGACGGTGCTCGACATGCGACCTGGGCACCGGCCGGGGTCCGGCGAGGGGAGATGGCACATGTGGGGAAATGTCGCGCCGCGCGTCGTTCAATTGTCCCCGTTGGAGCGGGTGCGGCTGCGGCGGGTGGCCGTGCGGTACGCCCTGCACGGCTGGGACGTCACCCCCGGCGCCTGCCTGGCCCGCAGCCGCTTCGTGTGCGGGCGGGCCGGCTGCCCCACGGTCGGCTGCCATCCCGCGCTGGAGAACTGGGAGCACGCGGCCAGCGCCGACCCGGCGCGCGTCGCGACCTGGTGGCGCACCCGGCCCCACGGCGTACTGCTGCCCACCGGGCGGGCGTTCGACGTGCTGGAGGTGCCCACGCACCTCGGCCGGCACGTGCTGGACGCGGTCCGCACACACCCGGCCGGAGTCGGCGTACGCGGGCCGGTCCTGGTGACCCCGACCGGCCGCTGGATGTTCCTGGTCCGCCCCGGCGACCCGCTGCGCCCCGAACTCGACCACTGCTTCCACGTGGTCCGGCACGGCCCGGGCTCGTGGATCCCCGCCCCGCCGACCCGGCTGCCGGAGGGCAGCGTGCGGTGGGCGGTCGCGCCCGAACAGGCCCGCTGGCAACTGCCCGACTCCTACCTGGTGCAGAACGCGCTGATCGAGGCCCTGCGGGCCACCGGCGTCACGGTCACCTCCGACCTGATGCCCGGGCACCTGCCGCTGCCGCGCCGGGGGATGTGACGGCTGCTCGACAGCGACGCCGGAGGGCGGGTGCTCGTTGGGTACGGCGACGGCGCACCCGCGCCGGGAGCGGGGGTTACATGTCCACCGACGACACCGCGCGCCAGCCGGACGGCACGGAGCCGCCACCGCGGCACCACCGGCCGCACCGCCGCTGGCCGGTCACCCGGCCCGCCGGCTCCCGACCGGGCCGCCCCCGGCCCCTCGGCTCCCGGCCCGCCACCACCCGCCCCTTCCGCTGACCCTCAGCCGGCCAGGGGCAGGGCGGTGGAGTGCAACAGCCGCGCGTCGTCGGTGACGACCGCGTGCTGGTGGCCGGGCAGGCCGTCCAGCCAGCCGACGCCGGCCGGACCCATCGCGGCGGCCGCGGTGGCGTACGCGTCGGCCAGCCCGAGATCCGGCCCGACGACGGTGACCGAGCGCAGTCCCCGGGCCGGCACACCCCGGCGCGGGTCGAGCACGTGGTGGCCGCGCTCGTAGACGCCGGACGTGGCCACGGCCAGGTCGGTGCCGGTCAGCACGAGACAGGTGGACATCGCGTCCCACGGGTGCCGCACGCCGATCCGCCACGGTCGCCCGGTGTGGGAGCGGCCGCGTACCCGCACGTCGCCGCCGGCGTTCAGGCAGTGGTTCGCCGCCCCGGCCGCGAGCAGCCGGTCCGAGGCGACCTGCACCGCCCAGCCCTTGACGTAGCCGGACGGGTCGAGCCGCCCGGTGGCGTACGCGTCGAAGAAGCCGTCGGTGACCTTCCACAGCTCGGCG
Organism: Micromonospora echinofusca; assembly: GCF_900091445.1. Taxonomy (NCBI): domain Bacteria; kingdom Bacillati; phylum Actinomycetota; class Actinomycetes; order Micromonosporales; family Micromonosporaceae; genus Micromonospora; species Micromonospora echinofusca. The sequence continues at coordinate 1,265,128 of NZ_LT607733.1, read as the reverse complement.
CAGCGCGCCAGCACGTTCCGCAGGTCGGCGCCGGCCGCGGAGAGCGGCAGCTCGCCCCGGTCGAGGCGGCACACCTCGCTGTCGGCCCGGTACGTGCTGAACCGGGCGTCGACCTCGCGCAGCCAGGCGAACGCGTCCCCGGCCAGCCCGTCCAGCTCGGGGGCGGGCAGGTCGTCGGCGAGGTCGAGGCTGATGGCGGTGCCCATGACCTGCTCGACCCGGCGCAGCCCGGGCCTGGCCGCCGGTGGACACCCGCCCGGCCCGCGCCGCCCCGCCGCCGGCACCGGCACCGGCACGTCAGTTCGCCCGGTCGATCGCGGCCTGCAACGACTGCCGGTACGAGGTGCTGGTGGCGGTCGCCCCGGAGACGGTGTCCACGTCGGCGCTCTGCCGCTGCACCACCAGCCCCGAGGTGCCGCTGTAGCGGCCGTCGACCTGCTCGCTGCGCTGGTCGGACTGGGCGGTCTCCTCGGGCAGTTCCAGGGCCACCACGTCGACGATCCGCGTCCCGCGCAGGGTGATCTGCACCTGGACGTTGCCGTACTCGTTCTCCACGACCGGCCCCGTGACGGTGCGGGTGGTCGGCGCGGGCGGCGGCTTGGTGGTGGTGCGCGGCGCGGAGGGCGCCCGGGTGGTGGCGCTGGGCCGGCTCGCCGGGGGCCGGGTGGCGGTGCGGTCGGGCCGGGGGGACGCGCCGGTGCGGCTGGGCGACGGCGCGGCGGAGACCTCGCCGCCGGTCGGGGTCGGGCCGGCCGGCGCGGGCACCACCGGCGGAGGCGCCGCCGGCAGGTCATGGGCGACCGGGCTGGTGCCCGGCGAGCCCTTCAGCACCACCATGGCGGTGGTGCCGGCCGCCAGGCCGGTGATGGCGAGCAGGGCGCGACGCATGACAGCCTTCCTACAGCTCGAACGTGGCGAGGTGGATCTGCCGGCGGGGCACGCCGGCCTCGCGGAGCACCCGCAGCGACTGCTCGACCAGGCCGGGCGGTCCGCAGAGGTAGACGTCGCGCCGGGCGACGTCCGGCACCAGCCGGCGCAGCCCGTCCGGGCTCATCACCTGGCGGGGTCCGGGGTCGTGGCGGGAACCGACGACGTACCAGATCGCGGTGTCCCGGGCCTCGGCGAGCCAGTCCAGCTCGCGGTGCAGCAGCACGTCGGCCGGCGTACGGGCGCGATAGATCAGCGCGGCGCCGGGCGGCAGTTCCTCCAGCATCGCCCGGATCGGGGTGATCCCGCTGCCGCCGGCGATCAGCAGGGCCCGTTCGCGGGTGCGGTGGGCGGCGGTGAAGGTGCCCGACGGGCCCTCCGCCCAGACCCGGGTGCCCGGTTCGAGATCGCGCAGGTCGGCGGTGTGCCTGCCGACCACCTTGACGGTGAGCCGCAGCCAGCGGTCGTTGGCGGCGGCGGAGACCGAGAACGGGTGCGCCTGCCACCAGCAGCCCCGGGCGAGGAAGCGCCAGCGGAAGAACTGCCCGCCCAGCAGCTCGAGTCGCTCCAGCCGCTCCCCCGTCAGGTAGATCGAGATCGTGTCCGGGCTCTCGGCGACCACGTCGGCGACCCGCAGCCGGTGCCGCAGGTTGAACGCCAGCGGCGCGAGCACCCGGCCCCAGAGCAGGGCGGCGAGCACCAGCGCGTACATCGCGATCCAACCGGTGCGTACCGGACCGGGCCGGAACAGCTGCGCGCCGTTGCTGAACTGGTGGGCGAAGCCGAGCAGCAGCACCGCGTAGCTCGACAGGTGCAGGGCGTGCCACAGCTCGTAGGGCAGCGCGGTCCGGATCGCCCGCACACTGGTGAGGCCGACCAGCACCAGGATCCCGGCGGCGGCGAACGCGGTGACCATGTCCTCGTAGTCGCGCAGCAGCACGCCGGCCTCGGTGAGCACCGGGTTGTCCTCCAGGTCGGCGTAGCCGACGAGGATCAGCGACGCGTGCGCGAGCACGGCGACCAGCAGGGTGGCCCCGACGTCGCGGTGCCAGCGGGCGATGCGTTCGCCGCCGGCCCACCGCTCCAGGATCGGCAGCCGGCTCATCATCAGCACCTGCACGAGCAGCAGGTAGCCGGCGACCAGTCCGGTGATCCGGCCGGCGGCGGTGAGGGTGGCGGCCGTCGTGCGCAGTGATCCGGGCGGGGTGTCCAGCCACCAGGGCAGCACGCTGGCGAGCAGGCCGACGACGAGCAACGCGGCCAGCAGCCGCCGGCCGCCGGGTCCGCGGCGCGGCGGCACCAGCGGGCGTACGTCCGCAGCCGGCCGGCCGCCGCGCCGGGACGGGGTCGTCCCGGCGCGGCGGCCGGCGGCGTGGGTGCGCGGGTAGGTCACGCGTACAGCTTCATCGGGCGGTACTTCTGCCGGGGGAAGATCTTGTCCACCTCCGCGTTGGTGAGCCCGAAGCGGCCCTGCGCGACGGCCCCGTAGACGTTGAACATGTTGTTGTACTCGGGCACGTCGCCGGAGTCCAGGTCGTCCAGGCCGTTCCAGGTGCCCAGCAGCGAGCCGGCGAGCTTGCGGCCGGAGAGCACGGTGACCACGCCGCCGTGGCCGTGGTCGGTGCCGCCGCCGTTCGAGGCGACCCGCCGGCCGAACTCGCTGGAGACCATGATGGTCACGTCGGCCGACTTCTCCCCGAGGTCGGTGAAGAACGCCGCCATGGCGCTGGCCAGTTCGTTGAGCCGCCGGTGCAGCTGACCGCCGTCGCGGGTGCCCTGGTTCTCGTGGGTGTCGTAGCCGCCCATCCCGACGGTGGCGACCCGGACGTTCGCCCCGCCCTTGATGAGCTGTGCGAGCTGCTGGAACGCGTTGCCGACGCCCTTGTACTCGACGCCCTCGGCCGCCTGGTACGGCTTCGCGGCGAGGCGCTGCGCGGTGGTCAGCGCCCCCAGGCCGTCCTGCACGGCCTCCTGCACGGGGTGGTTGATCCCGGTGAAGAGCCCCTTGATCGCCTTCTCGGTCGCGGCCCGGTACCGGTCGTCGCCGTTGAGCCGCAGCGATCCGACGTTGTTGAGGGAGAGCGCGCCGTTGTTGCCGACCAGCGAGCGGGGCAGCGTGCTGCCGATGCCGACGCTGCGGAACGCGGTACCCGTGCCGAGCGCGTCGACCAGGCTGTCCAGCCAGCCCCGGCCGCCGGTCTCGCCGGGCAGCCCGCCGAGGTTGCAGGCATCTGCGGCCTGGAAGTGGCTGCGCGAGAGCCGCTCGTCGGAGACCGCCGGGACGAAGCCGAGGTTGCCGCTCTTCAGCCACTTCTCCAGCGGCTTGAACGCGCTGGTCAGCTTGAACCCGCGGCCCAGCGCCAGGGAGTCGTTGCCGAGCAGCAGGTCGGGGCGGGCCTTGGCGAGCACCGGGTCGTCCGCCGGCGCCACCAGGCTCAGCCCGTCCAGCCCGCCGTAGAGGAAGACGTGGATCAGCGTGCCGGTCTTGGTGGCCGCGAACGAGGCCGAGGTGGTGACGAACTGGGCGGTCGCGAGGGCGGTCGCGGTGGCGGCGGCGCCGGCCACGAACGTCCGCCGGGTCACGCCGCGACCGTCCTGCTGGGCTTCCTCCAGGTCCTCCAGCCGCCGGTAGCGGTCGGCCTCGGCGGCGTTCTCGGCGGCGACGATGTCGGCCTCGGCCCGCAGCAGCGCCTCGGCCGGGTCGTCGGCCAGTCGCCGCAGGTCGGGGCATTCGGGGTGCAGGGGGAACGTGTGCACAGTCTTCTCCATCGGGTGCCTCACCGGAGGTGGTGCTGGGGGGAAGCGAGGATCGCCCGCGCTACGGCGGTGACGGCCCCGTCGAACGTGGCGTCGACCCTGTCGCCGGCCGACACGCCGGCCACGCCGAGGATCAGGGACCGCTCCCTGGCGCTCAGCTTCTGACCCACCAGCCGCAGGGCCAGCGCGTCCACGTACGCGCCGGCGGTGGCGGGCGGCCGGGCCACCAGCTTCTCCGGCGGGGTGTAGGTGAAGACGGTACGGCGGCCGGCGAGCAGTTCGCCCGCCTCGTTCCAGCCGTTGACCATGGTGCCGGCGGAGGTCCAGGCCACGTAGACGTCCGGGTAGCCGTCGGGGGTGGGCTGGCCCATCGGGTACTGGCCCAACTGGCGCATCTTGTCGTGGACCTGCCGCAGCCCCCGGGCGTACGGGGTGCGCTTGCTGTCGCCGTTGTCGTGTCTCGGCGACGCCTCCGGGGAAACCCCGAGGGCCCGGTACGTGGCGACCAGGTACTCCATCGGCCGGCGTACCTTCTGGCCCACCGCCGCCCAGAACTCCGAGGAGCTGAACAGCGTCATCAGCACCGGCTTGATCATGCCCTTGTTGATGCTGTACGACTTCGCCAGCCGCTCCACGAGGGACTTCGGCGGCGTGTCCGACACGAAGCGGGTGGCCAGGCTCTGCGCCACGTACTTCGCGGTGGACGGGTGCAGCGCGATGTACGTCAGGTACGCGTCGATGGCCGCCTCGGCCTTCTTCGGGTCCTTCGAGTTGTTCGCGTGCGTGAAGCCGAGGACCTTCACCTTGCCGACGTAGTGCCGCTCGGGGCGGAACACGTACTTGCCGTCGCTGACGCCGCGACCGGTCTGGAGCAGGGCCGCCTGCCGGACGTCCTTCTCGGTGTAGCCGCCGTCGACGCCCACCGAGTACAGCTCCAGGTTCTCCCGGGCCAGGTTCTCGTTGACCGCGTCGGCGCGGGAGTCGTTCTGGTTGAGGTAGAGCAGCAGCGCCGGGTGCCGGTTCGCGGCGAGCAGCATCTCGGGGTAGTTGCCGAGGGCGTGCGCCCGCACGACGTCCCGGTCGAAGGACGCGCGGTAGACCTCGCCGCCGTCGAAGTCCGCGGCGACGTGCAGGAAGTCGTTCCAGAAGTCGACCATGACCTCGAACAGCTGCCGGTTCGACCAGATCTGCCGGGCGACGGTGGCGTCCACCATCTCCTTCTCCGGCTGCGCGCCGCGCTCGTTGAGCTGGTCGCGCTGCTCGCGCAGCTGCGCGGTGCCCAGCTTCAGCGTCGGCAGCTCGGCGAGCTTCAGCTCGGCCTTCGTCGGGGCGATCTTGTCGGGGTCGAGCTGCCAGCGCAGCCAGCCGTCGATGCCCCGCTCCTTGATCTCGGCGAGGACCTGCGGGGTGGCGCCGAAGGTGGCCCGGCGGGCCAGGTGCAGCACCGGGTCCTTGGCGAGCACCGTCTTGACGGTCACCTTGGTCTCCGCGGCGGCGGCCGCCGGCCCGGAGAACGTCCGGCCGCCCGCCGGGGCGTTCTTCTTCAACGCCTCGCCGGCCCGGGAGCCCATGTAGCTCTCGTTCTGCTCGGTGTAGGTGCGCACCGTGCTCGGCTGCTGGCCGCTGGGGCGGGCGGGGGTGCCGTCGGTGACGGTGGTGCCGGTGGCGTCGCCGGCCACCGCCTCGTCGCCGAAGAGGCTGCGGATCTGCGGGGTCATCGCCAGGGCGGCACCCCCGGCCACCACCGCCGCGGTGCCGCCGAGGGCCGCGAGGGCCTTGCGGCGGCCGACCTTGCGGCCCGGCTCGTCGCCGTCGTCCAGGTTGGGCAGTCCCGGGCCGGCCTGCGGAGGGCCGGCCTGCCGGGCGAAGCCGTCCGGGCCCACCCACTGCGGGCCGCGCGCGGCCGGCTGCCCGGCGTGGGCGTACTGCCCCCGCGGGTCGGCGGGGTGCGGGCTGCGGGCCTCGTGGCCGTACGGGGTGGAGGGGTGGGCGTCGGCGGCGGGGTACTGACGCCCGTCCCATCCGCGGTCGTCCCGCGGTCGACGTGGTGGCACATTCTGGTCGGCCATGTACCAATCCGTTTCTGCTGCGCCGCGAAGACCGGCACCGGGCACGGGGTGCAGGTGCGGCGGCTGGTGCCTGAGGGGGTTGTCACCGGAAGGTAATGAAGCGTTCAGGTGCCTTCAAGCAGCTCTGGAAGCCCCCGCGAGGGCACTTAAGGCGCCGCTCAGCGCGGGTCGGCGGCCCCGGATTTCCGCGCGGCCCGGCACGGACCTCGCGAGCAGGGCGTACGCGGCACGGTCCGGCCCGGACGCGACGATTCCGACCGGACCGGCACGGGACGGCACCTGTATCGGCACAGGCAAATTTAAGGTCCGGCTAAGCCTGCCCTGAGGCGCTCCCGCTCGCCGAAGGCACCGCCGAGCGTGGCCGGGGCGGGCACCGGCCGGACGCGCAAAGTAGCAGCAGGACGGGAGCGTGAGCCGCCGCCGCAGCGGGTATGCCGCCGAACCGCTGAACACGTGAGGGGAAGGCACATGCTCAGCAAAGAGGATCAGCGCAGGTTCGAGCAGATCACCCGTCAGCTCCGGGAGAGTGATCCGGCGTTCTTCGCCCGGCTCGACAACCGGGCGCGGGCCCGTCGCGGCCGATGGCTGATGCTGTTGACGATCGTGCTGTGGGCCTCGCTGCCGGCGACGACCGTGCTGGCCGGGCGGCTGGCCGGGGCCGTCTGCGCGGTGGTCCTGGTGGCCAACGCGGCACTGATGTGGCGGTTCCGCCGCCGCTGGCTGTGAACCGGGGTCCCGTACGCCCTCACCGGGCGAGGAGCCGGTACGCCTGCCGCAGCCGCTCGACCAGGCCGGGCCCGCCGATGGCGGGGGCCGGCGCGCCGAGCTGCCGCAGCAGCAGGTCCGGCCCGGTCGACAGGCTGGGTGGCCGGTCGGGTAGCGGGACCGGCGGCAGCCAGAACCGGTCGACCGCCTCGGCCAGCGGTGCCGCCGGCAGGCCGGCGAGCGCCCGGGCCGCCCCGACCGGCGGGACGTCCACGGTGTCCGGTCCGGTCCGGTCCGCACCGCCGTGCCCGGCAGCGGATGCGGCACCGTCCGTCGCGGCCGGCTCGGCCGGGGACACGACACCGTCCGCCATGGACGGTGCGGCCACCGGTGTGCCGCCGTCCGCCATGGACGGTGGGGTCGGCGGCACGACACCGTCCGTCGCGGACGGCACGGCCTGGGGCCGGGCACCGTTCGCCTCCGGCCGGTCGTCGACGACTGCGGCGCCGGCGCGCAGGACGCGCAGCCGGTCGAGCATCTGCGTCCGGCTGCGGCCCCGCCAGTGCAGCAACTGGAACGGGTCGGCGTCGAACGCCTCGGCGAGCAGGTAGAACGTGGCCGCGAGATGCTTGCAGGGCACGGCGAAGTCGGGGCAGCTGCACCGCTGACGCAGCTCCGCCACGCCGGTGGGGAAGAGTGGGGCGCCGGCCGCCGCGAACAGCTCCTCCAGCTCCGGGGGCAGGTCGCCGGCGAGCAGCCGGGCGCTGAAGAACGCCTGGGCGGCCAGCTCCGCCTCGACGCGGGCCCAGAGCGCCTCCGGGAACGGCGACAGGGCGATGCTCACCTCGTACGGCTGCGCGCGCGAGCCCTGCACCTCGGCGTGGACGGTGCCGGGGGCGACGTCCAGGCGGATCACCTGGCCGGCCCGCGCGTACGACCGGCCGCGGGTCAACCGGGTGCCCAGGGCGAAGGACTCCAGCACCTCCAGGAAGCGCCGCGACCACCAGGACCGGCCGATGGCGCCCCGGGTGCTGCGTGCCCTCAGGCCGCCGTCGACCCGGCGCGGCGGGCCGTAGTCGGCGAAGCGGCCGCTCGTCCCACTGCCCTCCGCCGGTGGCCCGCTCACTCCACCACCGCCCCGGCCTCCAGGGTGAACAGCTCGCGCAGCTGCGTCGTGGACAGCTCGGTGACCCACTGTTCGCCGGTGCCGACGACCGAGGCGGCGAGGCTGCGCTTGTCGGCGATGAGCGCCGCGACCTTCTCCTCGACCGTGCCGGCGCAGACGAACTTGCGGACCTGCACCCGGCGTCGCTGACCGATGCGGAAGGCCCGGTCGGTGGCCTGGTCCTCGACGGCGGGGTTCCACCACCGGTCGACGTGCACCACGTGGTTGGCCTCGGTGAGGGTGAGCCCGGTGCCGCCGGCCTTCAGGGACAGGACGAAGATCGCCGGCCCGCGCGGGGACTGGAACCGGGTGACCATGGCGTCCCGGTCGGCCTTGCCGACGCCGCCGTGCAGGAAGAGCACCTCCCGGCCGAAGCGGGCCGACAGGTGCCCGCGCAGCATGCCGCCGAACTCGGCGTACTGGGTGAAGAGCAGGGCGCGCTCCCCCGCCGCGAGGATCTCGTCCAGGATCTCCTCCAGGCGGGCCAGCTTGCCGGAGCGCCCGGGCAGGGCCGAGCCGTCGCGCAGCAGTTGCGCCGGATGGTTGCAGACCTGCTTGAGGCGGGTCATGGCGGCGAGCACGAGGCCCCTGCGCTCGATGCCGTCGCTGGATTCGATGCGCGCAAGCATGTCGTCGACGATCGCCCGGTAGAGCGAGGCCTGCTCCGCGGTGAGGTTGCAGAGCACCTCCATCTCCAGCTTCTCCGGCAGGTCCGAGATGATCGAGGAGTCGGTCTTGAGGCGGCGCAGCACGAACGGGCCGGTGATCCGGCGCAGCCGCTCGGCCGCCTCGGCGTCGCCGTGCCGCTCGATCGGCTCGGCGTACTTCTTGCGGAAGGTGGCCGCCGGTCCCAGCAGGCCCGGGTTGGCGAACTGCATGATCGACCAGAGGTCCGCCAGCCGGTTCTCCACGGGCGTGCCCGTCACGGCGATCCGGTGCCGGGCCGGCAGCGCGCGGACCGCCTCGGCCTGCCGGGTGGCGGCGTTCTTGATGGCCTGGGCCTCGTCGACGACCACCCGCCGCCAGTCGATGCCGGCCAGGTCGACCGCGTCGCGGGCCGCGACGGAATAGGTGGTGAGGACCAGGTCCGCGCCGTGCACGGCCGCGCCGAACGCCTCGCCCCGCGCCCGTTCCGCGCCGTGGTGCACGTGTACGCGCAGCCCCGGCGTGAACCGCGCCGCCTCGCGCTGCCAGTTGCCGACCAGCGACATCGGGCAGACCAGCAGGGTCGGGCCGGCGTCCGGCGGGTCTGCGGCGAGCAGGGCGAGCAGTTGCACCGTCTTGCCCAGCCCCATGTCGTCGGCGAGCACCCCGCCGAGCCCCAGGGACTGGAGGAACGCCAGCCAGGCCAACCCCCGCCGCTGGTACGGCCGCAGCGTGCCGTGGAACGCCGGCGGCGGGTCCAGCGGGGCGAGCCGCCGCTCCACCGCCCCGGCGAGCAGGTCGCCCAGCGCGCCGTCGGCGCTGACCTCCAGCACGGGCAGCGCGTCCGGCTGCTCGGCGTCGGTCAGGCCGAGCCGCAGCAGGTCGGCGACGGTCAGCTCGCCGGAGGAGCGGAGCAGCCGCAGACCGGCGGCGAGCCGCTTCGGGTCCAGTTCCACCCACCGCCCGCGCAGCCGCACCAGCGGCGTCTTCAGCGCGGCCAGCGACGCCAGCTCCTCGGCGGTGAGCGGCTGGTCGCCGAGGGACACCTCCCAGCGGTAGTCGACGAGGGCGTCCAACCCGACGCCGCCGGAGGTGGTGGCGACGGTGCCCGGGGCGGTCCGGCTGCGGGCCTGCAACCGGGCGCCGAGCCGGGACGACGGGCGCCGCCACCAGGAGGGCAGCAGCACGGCGAACCCGGCGGCGTGCAGCACCGGGGCGCCCTCGCGCAGGAACCGGTGCGCCCCCTCGACGTCCAGCTCCAGGGCCTCCGGGGTGGCCGTACGCAGGGCGGTGTCCAGCTCCGGCCAGAGCCGGCTGGCGCGGCCCAGCTCGGCCAGCAGCGTCTCCTGCGGGTCGTCGCCGCGACCGGCCAGTCCGGCGACGGTCCCCGGCGCCCGCCAGACCTGCCCGGCGTCCACGTGCAGGCTCGGCTCGTCGGCGGCCTGGAGGCCGAACTCGACCCGCCACGAGCCGCTCGTCGCGACCGTCGCCGCCGGGTCGGCGGGCACCACGACGACCGGCTCGGTGACCTCGTCGGCCGGGGGCTCGACCAGGCGGAAGCTCGCCCGCACCGCGCCGCCGGCCGCGTCGCGCTGCCAGGCGTCCAGCTCCGCGCGGAGGGTGTCCAGCCCGGCCGGGTCGGCGGCGAACTCCCGCACCGGCCCGGTGAGCGCGGCCAGCCAGGCCGGCACGGCGCCGTTCGGGCGTACGCCCCGGGCCAGCGCGGTCTCCGCCAGGGCGGCCCGGACGGCGGCGTCGGCGAGCGCGTCGAGCGCGTCGGCGACCAGCGCGCCCGGCGCGGTGTCCGGCCCGGACGGCGTGCCCGTGCCGGCGGTGGCACCGGGACGGCCCGGCGCGTCGGTGCCGGTGGCGGCGCGGGCGGCCGGGGGCAGGGCCAGCGCCAGCGCCCGGGCCCACGCGGCGTCCGTGCCGGTCAGCAGCGGTCGCCACACCGCCCGGGCGGTGACCCCACGGTCCCCGCGCCCCTGCGACGGTTCGGTGAGGCCCGGCAGGACCCGGCCCCGGGCCGTCAGGTCCACCGCGAAGTCGGCGAGTTCGGCGAGGTGACGAAGGGTCGCGCCCGGCACGGCGGCCAGCGCGTCCAGGCCGCGCAGCAGGGGCAGGGCGGCGTCGGGGGCGTACCGGAGGACGGGGACCCGCCACCCGGCGAGGGTGACCGCCCCGCGGGCCGCGCCGGCGACCTCGGGACGGACGAGTTCCGGCGAGTCCAGGGGCGCGCCGGCCCGGCTGGGCAGGGTGAGCAGGGTCGTGCCGAGGTCGGTCGGCTCGGCCGTCGCGGCCAGCGCGGCGGCGAGCGCGGCGTGGTCGGCGGCGAACGGGTGTGGCCGTTCCCGGGGCGCCCGGCCCGGGCGGCGCGACGCGTGGACCGGCAGCGTGCTGTCCTCGGCCCAGACGACGAGCCCGACGCCGGAGCGCCAGACCCCGTGGACGACCAGCACGCGTTCCCCTCCTCGCGACGACCCCGGCGAGGATATCGGTCCGGCCCCCGCCGGCCCCGACCAGCGCACCGACGGGCCGCCCGATTGGCGGCGGCCGGCAGAGCGGGCCCGTGGTGCACCGACGGGCTAGGGTCGGCGCGTGTACGACCTCCTCGTGATCGGCGGTCTCGGCGTCGACGTGCGGGTGCGGGTGCCCGCGATCCCGCTGCCGGCCGCCGACTCCGTCCCCGTCGACCCGATCGACCTGCGGATCGGCAACACCGGCGCCGGGGTGGCCCTCGCGGCGGACGCGCTCGGGCTGCGGGTGGCGGTCGTCGACGTCATCGGCGCCGACCCGGCCGGTGACGTGGTCCGGGCCGCGCTGGCCCGCACCGGCGTGCACGCAGTGCTGGGCGACGCCCCGGCCGGCACCCGGCGGTCGGTGAACCTGGTCGACCCGGCCGGACGGCGCATGTCGCTCTACGATCCGCGCCCCTGGCAGGGGCCGCCCCCGTTCCCGGCAGGCGAGGTGACCGCGCTGGCCAGGCGGGCGACCCACGTCCACCTGTCGATCATGGATTGGACGCTGCCCCTGCTGCCCGCCCTGCGCGCCGCGCTGCCTGACGGGGTCGCCCTCTCCACCGACCTGCACGACTGGGACGGGGCGAACGCCTACCATCGGCCCTTCGCCGAGGTGGCCGACGTCGTCTTCGTCAGTGGTGTCCGGCTGGGCGCGGGGGCCGGCACGCTCGCCACCGCCCTGGCGCCGCGTACGGTGCTGGTGACCCGGGGCGCGGACGGCGCCGAGGTGCACCACGGCGCGGGCGACCCGACCCCGGTGCCCGCCGCCGCGCCGCCCGCGCCGGTCCTCGACACGAACGGCGCGGGGGACGCCTTCGCGGCGGGCGTGATCGCCGGGCGGCTGCGCGGCGCGGCGTTGACGGACGCGGCGGCGTACGCGGCCCGGGTCGCCGCGGCGGCCTGCACCCACGACGGCATGGAGTATCCGCCCGGCCTGCTGCCGCGTCGCTGACGCCGCAGGCCGGCGGGACCGGTGCGGCGGTCAGACCGCGCCGGTGGCGCCGTCGGTCAGCTCGCGGAGGATGTCGGCGTGCCCGGTGTGCCGGGCGGTCTCCTCGATCATGTGCACCAGGATCCAACGTAGCGACACCTCGCCGAGCTGCGGGTGCGGCACGACGTGGTCGAGGTCGAACCGGCCGGCGACCTCGCGGGACCGGGCGCAGGCCTGCTCGTACGCGGCGGCGAGCCGCTCGACGGTGTCGTCGTCGGTGAGCGTGAAGCTGGCCAGCGCGTCCTCCTCGGAGGTGAGGTAGACGTCGCCCGGGCCGGGGGCCAGCAGGCACGGAAACCAGTTCCGTTCGACCAGCGTCAGGTGTCTGACGAGGCCGGCGACGGTGGTGGCCGAGGGCACCAGCCGGCGGGCCGCGTCGGCGTCGGAGAGCCCGCGCAGCTTGCGCAGCAGCACCCCCCGGTGGAAGTCGAGGAACGACTCGAGCACGGCCCGCTCGTCGCCGGTGCGGGCCAGCACGGGGCCGAGGGTGGGATCGATCGCCATCTCCGCCATCCACAGACCCTAGTGCCGAGACATCCCGGCCCGCTGCCCCGCTATCCGCTGCGGGCTCTCCCCGGGCGGGGCAGGATGGGCGCATGGCATCAACGGCAGAGATCCCCCTGGTGGGTGGCGTGGCCGACGGCGAGACGGTCACCGTGGAACTGGACCCCAACGGCCGTCCGCCGCTGACGCATCACCACCTCGGTGCGAAGGGGCTGGCCGAAGCGGAGATCTACGAGCTGGAGTCCGTGGACGTCGACGCCGACCGGTGGTGCTACCGCTGGCGCGGACCGGCGGTCTGAGCCGGCGGGTCAGGCCGCCGGGGTCAGTCTGCGCGCCCGCAGGCTGTCCAGCACGGAGCGGGTGACCTGCGAGGTCCCCCGGGCCTCGTCGCACACCTCGGCCACCCGCCGGGCGGTGGCCTCACCCCGCTTGTCCCGCTCGTCCCAGAGCCGGTCGACCTCGGCCAGGAGCGGCCCCTCGACCTCCCGCTCCACGCCGCGCAGCGCCGGCACCCCGAGCCGCTGGGCCAGGTCGAAGACCTTGCCGGCGTACGGCAGGGGCAGAAACGGCGTGCCGGCCATCGCGGCGAAGATCAGGAAGTGCAGCCGCATGCCCACGGCCAGGTCGAAGTGGCGCATCAGCCCGAGCACCTGCTGGGGCGAGTAGGTGCCGTGCAGGATCCGGCCCCGCTCGGCGGCGACCATGTGCGACAGGACGCCGTGCGAGTGCCGGATGTCGTCGCGCTCCATCGGGACGAAGAGCACGTAGGCGTCGATCCGGTGCACCAGGAAGTCGCCGATCTGGGCGAGCAGGCGGTGGTAGCCGTCGACGTCGAGCCGCTCGGCGGCCCGGCCCGGCTCCCGTACGCTGATCCCGACCAGCCGCTTGCCGGCCGGCACGCCCTCCTCGCGCAGCAGCTCCGCCGGGAAGTCCTCGGGCTCGATCAGGAACGCCGGATCGGCGGTCACGGTGATCGGGTTGAGCAGCCCGGCCTCCTCCAGCATCATCCGGGACTCCTGGTCGCGTACGGTCACCTGGGTGGCGCTGGCCAGGGTCTCCCGCACCATGCCGGTGTCCACGCCCTCGCTGAGCGGCCCGACCCCCACCGCGTACGTCAGCAGCGGCAGGCCCCGCTCCTGGGCGACCCGGACCACCCGCAGGTAGCGGCGGGCCTCCCGGTCGTAGAGGATGCCGCCACCGCCGAGGATCAGCAGGTCGAGCTGGGCCAGCACGAGTGCCGAGTCGGTCCGGCTGACCCCTTCCCAGGGCACCGCCTCCACGTCGGGGTGGGCGATGCGGGTGTGCTCGGGGTTGCGGGAGAAGACGATGATCCGTCCGTTCGGCTCCTGCTCGCGCAGGTCGGTCAGGAGGCCGCTCAGGATCGCCTCGTCACCGAGGTTGCGACCGCCGTACGAGCCGAGCACACCGATGGTCAGTCCGCCGCCATGCGTCATCCGTCGCTCCCTCCCCAGGTGCGTGACGCGGTGGGTTTCCCGCTGGGCGGAGGAACACTCCTGACGCGGCTCAGCCGGCCGGTGGCAGCCGCTTCGTCATCTGCTGGGCAGCCACCCGGTAGCCGAGGCTGTGGTAGAGGTGGATGGCCCCGGTGTTAGACCCGAAGACGTTCAGGCCCAGCTCCGGCACCCCGAGGGTGCCGAGTTCCGCCTCGACGAGCTGGATCATCCGCCGCCCGTGCCCCTGTCTACGGTGTCCGGGATGCACCTCTATGTTGTTGAGCCACGCGGTGTGGGGACCGGCAGGGCCGCCGGGGAGCCCGACCCAGATCCACCCCACCTCGACGTCGCCGACCCGGGCGGTGCGCAGCAGGGCGCCGGCGCTGTCGACCCCGTCGGGGAGCTGTTCGCGCAGCTGGGTGGTGGCGCTCCCCTGTGTCGGAATCACCGGTCGACACCGCCGACCAGCCGGGACACGAACGCCACGACCACGTCGTCGGGGTCGAATCCCGCCTCGATGGACGTGCCGAGCAGATCGAGCAGCAGCCCGTCCACGGCGTAGTGCAGCAGAGCGACCTCGAACGCGCCACCCGGTAAGCCGGAGGCGAGGTGGAACGCGACGTCGTCGCGGTAGCCCCGACGCAGGGTGTCGCCGAGGATCCGGGCCAGGTCGGGCCGGCGGGCCGCCTCCAGCCGCAGCTCGATCAGGGCCCGGGTGAGGTCGGGCTGCCGGGTGGTCCGCTCGACGATGTAGCGCAGGTAGTCGGTGAACAGCTCCAGCGACGGCTCACGGGCGCCCAGCTCGGCCAGGACCTGCTCGTCGGGGGCGAACCGCTCCATGATCCGCTCGCCGAGGGCGCCGAGCAGCGCGTCGCGGGAGCGGAAGTAGTTGGAGGCGGTGCCGGTCGGCACCCCCGCCTCGGCGTCGACCGCCCGGTGGGTGAGCCCCCGCGCCCCGGTGGCCGCCAGCACCCGCAACCCCGCGTCGGCCAGCGCCGCCCGTCGTTCCACGTTCCTCGCCATGAGAACACCGTAGCAACAACCACTACGCGTGTAGTAACTTCATCCACGACATCAGTAGTGATTGGGGAACGGTTTGCGCAAGCTCGTGTACTACGTCGCCAGCACCCTCGACGGCTTCATCGCCGCCCCCGACGGGTCGTACGACTTCTTCCCGCTGGACCCCGACCTGGCCGCCCACCTGGCGGCCAACTGGTCCCAGACGCTCCCGACGTTCGCCCACCCGCAGTTCGGCATCGACGAGCCGACGGGCCGCTTCGACGCGGTGGTGATGGGCCGGGCCACCTACGACCCGGCGCTGAAGATGGGCGTCACGAGCCCGTACGCGCACCTGAAGCAGTACGTCTTCTCCCGCACCCTGCCGCCGGCCGCCGAGCCGGAGGTGAAGATCGTCTCCACCGACCCGGTGGACTTCGTCCGGAAGCTGAAGAGCCGACCCGGCCGCGACATCTGGCTCTGCGGCGGCGCCCAGCTCGCCGGCCAACTCCTGCCCGAGGTCGACGAGCTGATCATCAAGCTCAATCCGTACGTGGTCGGCAGCGGCATCCCGCTCACCGCCCGGGGGTTCGATCCGCGCCGGTTCGACCTGGTCGACACCCGCCCGTTCGACAGCGGGGTCGTCATCCTCCACTACGCCCGCCCCGCCGAGGCCGCTTAGCCGTTCGACGTCGGCCTCAGCCGGGCGGCGACACCGGGTGGGTGAGGAACGGCAGGACGGCGGCGGGCAGCGCCGGCGAGGCGACGATGTCGTAGTGGGTGAGCCCCGGCAGCACGGCGAGCCGCGACGCCGGCCGGTCGGTGCCGTCCCAGCCGGCGTCCCGGTGGCCGCCGCCGAGCAGCCCGAAGAACTCCACCATGTGCGCGCAGCTGACCGAGTCGCCGTCGGCGAAGACGAGCAGGGTGGGCACGGTGAGGGCGGCCACCTCGGCCGACCAGTCGTAGTCGCGCCGCAGCAGCTCGCCGGTCCTCGCCCAGAGCCGCGCCCAGTCCCCCGGCCGGGGTGCGATGCGGGTGTAGAGCTCGTGCGGCGGGGTGCCGCGCATCCGCTCGCCCGCCGCCTCGTCGGGCTCGGGCATGCCCGCCAGCACCTCCGGATACCAGCCCTGCCGCCTGCACGGCGCGGAGACGACGACCAGCCGGCGGACCAGCGCCGGGTGCTGGATCGCCGTACGCAACGCCACCCCGCCGCCGAGCGAGTAGCCCATCACGTCGGCCTCGGCCAGGCCGAGCTGGTCGATCAACGCGGCGACGTCGTCGGCCATCGACTCGTAGCGCAGCGGGCGGTCCACGTCGGCGGTGCGCCCGTGGCCCTGGAGGTCGACCGCGATCACCCGTCGGCGCGCGGCCAGCGCCGGCAGGACCGCCGCGAACATCTCCACCGACCCGAAGCCGCCGTGCAGCAACAGCAACGGACGGCCGGTGCCGTGCTCCTCGTGCCACAGGCGCAGCCCGTGGACCTCCGCGTAGCTCACCGCCCCATCCAACCCCGGGCGTACGACGTCCGCGGGCCGTCCGGGCGCTTATGCCCGTGGTGACGGCACCGCCGGGCTACAGCCGCTTGCGCATCTGGATGGCGGTCGCCTCGAAGCCCATCTGCTCGTAGAGCGTGCGCGCCGGCAAATTGAAGCCGAAGACGCTCAGGCCGATCGAGCGGACCCCCCACTCCCGGCAGCGCTGTTCGACGGCCTGGAGCATGGCCCGCCCGTAACCCCTGCGCCGCAGGTCCGGCCGCACCTCGAAGTCGTAGCCGAAGGCGTGTGGGCCGTCCGACTTCTGTTCGACGTGCAGCCACAGCATGCCGACCTCGTCGTCGCCGTCGTAGGCCGTCCAGAAGTGGTGCCCCGGCGTCGCCAGACCGTCGGGCAGCAGCTTCGCGTAGTCCTCCTGCGCCTTCGCCTCGGCCTCCGGCGCCGGCATCGCGCCGGAGTCGGCGATGTTCCGCGCGTAGCTCGCCTCCGCCTGCTGCCGGTACCGGAGGTACTGCTCGACGGTCATCGACTCAAGTCTCAGCGTCACCCCGACGCCGTATTTCAGCCGTCCGGCCCGGACCGTCCGGCAAGGACAAACAGGACTCACGTTCTGCTTGCCGGTCCCGACCGGCGCTCATCCGCCGCCGACGTCCATGCCGGCACCGGGTCAGCCCGGCCGGACGCACGGGTCGGTGACCGTACGGGTCGGGCTCTGTGCCGTGCGACCGTCCGCGGCCGTCGCCCGTACCGACCAGGTCAGCGTCGGCGCGCGCAGCCGCCCGACGCTCACCCGCGCGGCCGAACCGTCCACCGTCATCGCCCGGACCGACGTCCTGCCCCCGTTGGGCGTCCAGCGAACCTCGGCGCCGCCGAGCGCGGCACTGCCGGTGGCCTGCACGACGAGGGCGTACGTGTCGGAGCCGCACCGCACGTGGGCGGTGGCGGAGACCGTGAACGCCGCAGCGACCTGCGGTGTGGCGGTCGGCCGGGGCGCGGCCGGAGGCCTGGACGGCGCCCCGGTCGGCGACGGTGCGGGGCCGCCCGGCACGGCGTCGGGCGCGTCGGCCCCTGCGGCCCCGTCGCCGTCCCCCGGCGCGACCACGGGCCCGGGCGTCGAACCGGCGGCGCCGGCCGGCGGCGGTTCGGCGGCCCGCGTGCCGGCGCTCGTGGCCGACGGCGGCGCGGAAGCGGGCGTCGCCGGATCGCCGGCCGCCGGTCCGCGCGTCTGCGACACCGGCTGGTCGGAGGCGTCCCGCGCGGCGGTCGGGCGCCCGGGTGCCACCGCCCAGGTCCCGAGCGCGGCGAGGAGGATCAGCAGAGCCACGGTCGCGGCCATCCGCCGGCGGTGCCGCTTGCGGTTCGCAGGCGAGGTCGTCCGCACCGGATGCGCAGCACCGCGTACCGCCACCACACCGTCCGGATCCGCCGCCACACCACCCGAGGACCCCGGATCGACCGACGACGCTGGATCGGCCGGATCCGCGGACGGCATCGGATCGGCCGGATCGGCCGACGACGCCGGGGCGGCCAACGACGCCGGGGCGGCCAGCGAGGGGTCGGCCGTGACCGCGCCCGCCGGGTCGGGCTCCGCGCCGGGCGCCGGATCGGCCCCGACGCCGGTCGTCCAGGTCTCGGCCAGTCGCGGCCACACCGTGTCGGCGGCGACCAGGAAGGCCGGTGCCGTGTACGCCGACAGCAGCACGGCCGGGCTCAGCTGTTCCCGCCGCAGCAGCCCGCACGCCGCGCAGCTCTCGATGTGCCGGGAGACCCGCTTGCGCAGCGTCGGCGTGAGCCGGCCCTGCCAGCCGTCGATCAGGCCGGCGAGGGTCGGGCAGTCCCGGGCCCCGGTGCGGGCCACCAGCAGCGCCCCCAGCGCCCGTTCGAGCTGCGAGCGGGCGCGCGACAGGCGGGCGTGCGCGTGGTTCGTGGGCACCCCGAGGGCCGTGCCGATGTCGGCGGACGACAGGTCGTGGCGGATGGCCAGGTGGACCACCTCACGGTCGCCCGGATTCAGCGCGGCGACCGCCGTGTGCACCAGGTCGCGTACCTGCTCGGCGTTGACGCCCGTGCCCGGGTCGGCGATGTCGGCCGCCGGTTCGTCGGCCTCCTCCAGCGGCAGGGAGCGGGACCGGTCCCGGAGCTGCCGGAGGCACTCGTTGCGCACGATCGCGTACAGCCAGGAGCGCAACCGGTCGGGCTCCCGGAGCTGGCCGATGCGCTGGCTGGCCGCGAGGAACGCGTCGTGGACGGCGTCCGCGGCGGCCTCCGGCTCGCGCAGCATGGTGCGGGCGTACGTGTACAGCCGGTCGGCGTAGCGCCGGTACATGCCCTCCAGCCCGGCCCGCTCGCCGCGCCGCAGCGCCTCGACCAGTGTGGAGTCGTCCTGTGCCGCCGTGTCCATCCGTGTCCCTCGCTGCTCGTCGACGGGTCCAGTAAAGCGGCGGAATTTTTTTCTTCGGAGTTTCTGTTGGCATCCCGACCCGCCCCGACTCCTACCGGTGTCATCGCGACGAACAACCCGAAGGGAAGACACCATGCGAGAAGGATCGAAGCACATCCGGTGGGCGCGTCGGACGGCCACCGTGGGCGGGGCCGCGCTGAGCGCGCTCGTACTCGGCCAGCTTGCCCTCGCCGCGCCGGTGGCGGCGGTGCCCGGCCTGAGCATCAGGACGACGACCGGCCCCAGCAACAGCAGCGCGAAGACGCAGAACACGACCTGCCCGGCCGGCACCAAGGTCATCGGTGGCGGTGGCGCGATCACCGGTTCCGGCCTCGGGCAGGTCGGCATGGACATCATGCGGCCGCTGATCGGCGGGGACGCGTACTCGGTGACCGGCCGGGAGGACGAGAACGGCGTCGGCGGCAACTGGGCGGTCACGGCGAACGCGATCTGCGCCACGCCGCCGGCCGGTCTGGTGATGGTGTCCGGCAGTTCGGCGCCCAGCTTCGGCACGTCGAACTGGTTCGAGAAGTCCTGCCCGGCCGGCAAGCACGCCATCGGGGTCGGTGGCGCCGTCGTCGGGGCGGCGAACAGCGAGGTCGTCCTGGAGGACCTGCGCATCCACCAGAACAGCGTCGTCGTGGCGGGCGCCGAGGACGGCACGGGCTTCGCCGACACGTGGTGGCTGGACGCCACCGCGATCTGCGCCGACCCGCTGCCCGGCGAGCAGCGCGTGATCGACGACAGCGTCTACAGCTCCGCCGCCACCCGGTCGATCACGGCCACCTGCCCCGCCGGCAAGCGGGTGCACGGGGTGGGCGGCGAGATCCTCGGCGGCGACGGGCAGGTGCGCCTGACCCAGATGCGGGCCACCACGTCGACCACCGTGACCGTCTCCGCCGCCGAGGACGAGAACGGCTTCAGCAGCAACTGGAAGGTGCGCGCGTACGCCGTCTGCGCGAGCTGACCCCGACAGGGGGGCCGACGATGACTCCGGCGGCCCCCCTGTCGCGCTCGCCTGCTCGCACTGCGACGGCCTGCTGGTCGGGCTCGCTCCTGTGGTGGCCCTTCGCTACACCAGGCACGAGCCCCGGCCAGAGTGCGTGACCGGGCTGATCGGTTGGCACCGCGCGGGCCCGCCGCACTACCGTGCCGCTCGTGCCCATCCACGATGACGAGGTCCGCGCCACCGTCGGTCAGGTGCGCCGGCTGGTGGCGGCCCAGTGCCCGCAGTGGGCCGACCTTCCCGTGACGGCCCTGGCCGGGGAGTTGGAGGGCACCGACCACGTCCTGTTCCGGATCGGCGGCGACCTCGTCGCCCGGATGCCCAAGATTGCCACGGCGGTCGACCAGGCCGATTGCGACGCCCGATGGCTGCCCGTGCTGGCGCCCCACCTACCCGTACGGATCCCCGTTCCGCTGCACCTCGGTGAGCCGGGCGCGGAGTATCCGTGGCGGTGGACGGTGGTGCCGTGGATCCCGGGAGACACGCCTCCCCGGCTCGGCTGCGACGACGTACCCCTGGCCCGCGACGTCGCGGGCTTCGTCCGGGCCCTGCACCGGGTGGAGACCACCGGGGGCCCGGTCAAGCCACCGGGTTCCCGCGGATCCGCACTGCGTCACGTCGACGCGGGCGTCCGCCGGGTGCTGCCCCGCCTCGCCGAGCATGACGACGGCTTCGACGTGGCCGAGGCCGAGGCCGCGTGGGACGCCTGCCTCGCCGCTCCCGACTGGGACCGGGACCCCGTGTGGATCCACGGCGACCTCCAGCCGGGCAACCTGATCACCGACGCCGGCCGGCTGGTTGCGGTCGTCGACTTTGGCGCACTCGGTGTCGGCGACCCGGCACCGGACGTGGCGCCGGCCCTCTGGACCTTCACCGGCGCGGCCCGGGACGCGTACCGGAAGGCAGTCGGGTACGACGACGCCATCTGGCGCCGCGCCTGCGGCTGGGCCCTCGCACCGTCGTTGACCGGCGTCGACTACTACCGGCACAGTTTTCCCCGGATGGCCGAGCACGGCCGCCGGATGGTCCGCGCGGTGATCGCCGAACTGGTATGAGCGCGACCGCCAGCCGGGTGGCTCCACGCTCAGCGACGAACTGATCCACGCGTCCACGTCGGCATCCGCCACGCCGGAGCGACCTCGACCGCCGCGGCTCCCACGTCTCCGTCAGCCAGAACGCCACCAGGACTGCGATCAGACCCCACGACCTCTGAAACACGCCGTAGGGTCCCTGGGGTGGTCATGAGCGCGCAAGACGTCGTGGGCGTGATCGAGTCGGACCCGGGAGCGATGAGAGTCCTTCGGGCTACGGCCGGCCTCGGAATACCGGACTGGTGGATCGGTGCCGGCTTCGTACGCAATCGCGTCTGGGACGCGATCAGCAACCTCCCGGCCTCGCCGGAGCGCGACGTGGATGTCGCCTACTTCGACCCGGAGAAGTTGGACCCGCGCGAGGACGCACGCGCCGAAGCCCGAGCCATGGCGGCCCTGCCTGGGGTGCCGTGGGAGATTCGTAATCAAGCACGGATGCATCTGCGCAATGGCGATGAGCCCTACACGTCCGTCTTGGACGCGATATCGCGCTGGCCCGAAACGGCGACGTGCGTCGCGGTTACTCTTCGGGGTGACTCCGTTCGCCTGGTGTCCTGCCACGGGCTGGCTGACCTTGTGGGAATGGTCGTCCGCCCCTCTCCAGCCTTCGACAACGCAGCGGGCCGCGCGAAGGTACAGCGCCGCGTGGAGGCCAAGGGATGGCTCGACCGATGGGCCGGACTGCGGCTAGAGATCTAGCGCTCACGCCAAGGAGCGGATGTGCGTGTGTCATCTGTGATCTTCGAGGCCAAGCCGGCGGGTGTCCATGTCAGGACGCCCTCTGATCAGCGGAAGGGCGTCGGCACTGCCGCGCCGTTCTGGTTCACGTGCGAGCAATCACGATGGCTTCGTGTGGGCGGTCGAACCAGTCGCGATCGAGACGGATACCGGTACGGAGCTCGATGGCAGCGAGCATTCCTGCCACCCGTAGACCGGGAGTCCGCATGGCGTCGTAGAGATCAGCAAGCTCGGCGTCGAGCGCGTCGGGTCTGACTCCTGCGCGTGGCCAGCCAGCTTCCATCGCGGTGATGAGCTCGCCCTGTGTGGCGAAGCTGAACCGTGTCATCGCGTCGACATCCCACCAGGCACTGTGAACCTTCGCGTCGATGCTGAGCGCCCGCAGCACCTCCGGGCGGGTGCCCTGGAAGCCGTTGTTCTCGAAGATGGTGACAGCAGGGCCTGCCTGATCGAGATGCAGGACCCATCCGTCGTTCGGGCCGACCTCGTAGGCTTCGGACAGGTCGAGCACTTCGAGATCGTCGGGGTCGCCACCAAGGCGGGACGCGACGTCCTCGAGGGTCAGGGCAGCGCCGAGCGGCTGTGCCACCTTCCAGCACATCGCCACCGGCAGTCCAGTGGTCACGAGGTCTTTGTAGTAGGCAAGAACGTCGGAAAGCACGCGGCCATTGTCGATCGCTCCCGACGGGCGCGCGGCCTCCTCCCCACCTCCCGTAGCGTCCGAGGTCACTTCAGCGGACTGGCGCCGCGAACACATCGAGCGGATCGCGGCAGATCCGGATGTTCAGTCGCGAGGGCCGCCCGACGCGTACTGCTGTTGGTCCGAGAGATCAGGAGGGCAACTCGTACTCCTCCGCAAGCTGCTCGGCGTAGCTACGTACCAGGTCGTCACCGGTGGCGCGTACCCGCCGGACCAACTCAGCTGCTTCAGCGGTCGCACCCCGGTCCGACAGCAGCGCAGCGAGCAGGCATCGGCAACGGTTCTCCAGCAGCGCGGCACCTCGACGTAGCACGGCCTCCGCTTCGACCTGTCGCTGCGGCGCCGTCAGCAAGAGCGCGCCGAGGATCGGCAGAGCACCGGTGTCGCCGGCCGCCATCTGGCGACGGCGATGCTCGATCGCCTCATTGAGCTCGCCGGGCTCGCCGTGGTTGCGCAGGAAGGCTGCATACATCGTCAACGCGTTGACGTCGCCGGACTCGATGGCCTTCGTGAACAACACGCGAGCTTCGGCCGTGTCTCCCTGCCGGGTGCGCAGCGCCGCCAGAGACGCCACCGACTGAACGTCACCGGCCGTGATCGCCGCCCGATATACGGCCTCCATCGCAGCGGGGTCCTCCCGGATACCGGGCCAGTTGACCAGCTTCACGACGGCCCGGTCGTCTCCGGCTTCTGCCGCCTTGCGGTATAGGGCCTCTGCGATAGTGTGCTCGCCCTCGGCCGACATCTCCTCCGCAGCCCGGACCAGAGCAGCGATCGCCCGTGGCCGCCTCGCTCTGCGGAAGGCCACACGCGCGAACTCTGCGGCGAACGTTTCGGCGTAGGAGGACGACAAGCGATCGACGATGGCTGCCCATCGCGCCCGTGAACCCGTACCGCCGATTCTGGCAACGCCGTGCGTGTCGCAGTATCCGCGGTTCTGCGTTGCGCATGGATCCGGACTACCCCCGATGCGTCCAGCGACGCGAGTCCTCTACGCACTCATCTCGGCAGAGCCGTGAGCGGCTGCTCGAGTTCCAGAAGCCATGTAGGCAGCGAGGATGTGGTTGGGTGCCGGTCGAGGTTCCTACGGGCGCGGCCGTAGCGTGATGATGTGGCCTTTGCCGATTGCGTGCGTCAGACCGCTGTCTCCGGGGACCAGCCGGCCAATCCGTGTCGATAGCCGTAAGCGGGCGGCGACGTTGCCGGCGCGGTCGATGGTGACCAGCGAACCGTCCGCAAAGGCGAACAGCACACCGCCGGACACCAGGGCCGCAGCGCAGACAGCGCCGTGCGGTAGGTGCCGGACGTCGGTGACGGCACCATGATTCAGGTCGACGACCGAGATGCCGTCGTCCTCAACGAGCCACAGCGTGTCGCCGTGGAGGATCGGCGATTGTGGGCGGAGATCACGCTCGTGGTGCCACAGCACCTGCACACCGCTCACCGGGTGAAAAGTCATGACCGTGCGTCGACCGCTGAGGAACGTGACACGGCCATCGTTGCTGACTCCGTAGCTGCCGGCGCCATCGGGGAAGACCACCGGATCCGGCAACGACCACTCCCTTAGAACGGCCCCGGAGGCGGCCATCACCACTAGTTTCGGCCGACCGGTGCCCGCAATGAGCACCGCATCGGCGGCGGAGCCACCTTCGGGCCTCCAACGAACCGGCTGCGGCCGGGCAAGTGGACCGGCTCCGGCAACCGCTGTCAACGGCCAATCAGATCTCCCCGTAGGCGGCCAGTAGTTTTCCCCGCTGGCGGCCATGGTTTCTCCCCAGTGGCGGCCAGATAGTTCCCCGCCTGTGGGGTGGTGCTGGGGTCAGTGCAAGGCTTTGACGCCCTGTCCGGCGGTGGCTTGGTTGAACCGGTAGCTGTCACCCTGGGTCACGACGACGTGGGCGTGGTGCAGGAGTCGGTCGACGGTGGCGGTGGCCAGGGTCTTGGGCATGATCTCGTCGAAACCGGACGGGTGCAGGTTCGAGCTGACCGCGAGGCTGCGGCGTTCGTAGGCGGCGTCGACGAGGCGGTAGAACCCTTCGGCGGCGTCCGGGGAGACCGGTAGCAGGCCGATGTCGTCGATGATGATCAGGTCGGTGCGGATCAGTCTGGCCATGGCTCGGGCGACGGAGTCGTCGGGGCGGTGGCGGCGGACCATGACGCCGAGGTCTTCGATGGTGAACCAGGCGACGGTCATGCCGGCCTCGACGGCGGCTTGGCCGAGGGCTTCGCAGAAGTGGCTCTTGCCGGTGCCGGACGGGCCGCAGATGGACAGGTTCTCCTTGCGCTGCACCCATTCCAGGCTGCGCAGGGCGTCCTGGGTCGGCCGCGGGATCGAGGAGGCCTGCTCGTCCCAGTCGCCGAAGGTTTTGCCGGCGGGGAACGCGGCGCGTTTGCGCCGGGTGCGCAGGTTGGCCTGGTCCCGGCCGGCTGCCTCCTCCGCGAGGAGGACCCGCACGACTTCGGCCGGGTCCCAGCGTTGCGCTTTCGCGGTGGGGATGAGGTCGGCCATGGCCCGGCGCAGGTGCGGCAGTTTCAGCCGGCGGGTGAGCTCGATCGCTTCGGTCAGCGGGTCACCGGCTGCGCCGGTGACCCGCAACGGGGTGATGGTCACTGTTCTCCAGTCGTCGTGCCGAAGGTTGACCAGGCAGAGGTGCCTGGTTGCAGGCTGTGGGTTTCGCTGGCCCGAGTGGGTGGGGTGTCGTCGTCGCGTTGGTGGGCCAGGATGCGGATCAGGTCGTTGTCGGCGAACCTGCCCGCCAAAGCGGCGGTGCCGAGGGCCCGGTCGACGTGGTCGACGCCGTGCAGCTTCGCGAGAGCGACGGCTTCGGCCATCTTGCGGCGCACCCCGCGGACCCCGGCGGCTGCGGCCTCGACCAGCCACGCGGCGGCGCCGGGGCCGAGAGCCAGGAACGCGGCCTCGTCGGCGGTGCGGGCCCGCGGCACCCGATCGGCGGTGTCGGACTGGCGTGATCGGGGCGGGTAGTGCTCGTCGAGGATCGACGGGCGGCCCGGCTGGGCCCGCTGGTGGCGGGCGACCTCGGCCGGCCCGTCCTCGCTGACGGCGGTGACGATGAGTTCGTCGCCGTGGAACCGGGCCCAGACCCGGGTGTCGACCAGGTGGTGCGGGACCGAGTAGCGGACTCCGTCGACGGAGATGGTGCAGTCCCAGTTCACTCGGCGGGTGGTGCCGAACGCGACGGTGAACGGCTGCGCCGGCAGCGGATGCAGCCGGTCGCGTTCGTCCAGGAGGGCTTCGGCCGGGCGGCGTCGGGTGTCGCGGTGGATGCGGGCGTTGACCTCGTCGGTGAAGTCGCGGCAGGCCGCCTCCAGTTCCGCGAACGTGCGGTACTGGCCGAGCAGGTTCGCGCTGGTCGGGACCAGGTCCGCCTTGGCGATCTTCACGGTGTTCTCGGCGCCGCCCTTGGACTGCGGGTCCGCCGGCACGCAAGTGCGGATCGTCATCCCGTAATGCCGGGCCACCTGCACGATCTCCGGATTACGCACGGCGATGTCCGCGACGTGCTCCACCGTGATCGTCTTCTCGTTGTCGGTCAACACATAGGCCGGCACCCCACCCAGGCGCCGCAGGGTGGCATCCAGGCAGGCCACGACCGTCGGCAGGGTCTTGTCCAGCACCGGGATCACGACCCGGAACCGGGACCAGGGCAGCCACGCGCACCACAACGTGGTCCGCCGGCCGCCGATGCGTGGGCCTTCGCCCCAGTCGAACTGAAGCCACAAACCGGGCTCGGGGATCCACGGGCGGAACACCCGTCGCTGCCCGGCCTGCCAGGACTTCTTCACCGCCGCGACCGCCCGGCGGGTGGTGCGCTCTCCGCCGGCGAAGCCCATCGTGGTGATCCGCCGGTGCACCACATCGGCGCGGACCCGGCCACCCGAGCGGGCCACCAACTCCTCGATCTTGTCCATGAAATCGTCGATCGGCCGAGCCCGCTGGGTCCGCTCCTCGGGGCTGCGTCCCTCGGCCCGCAACTTCACATACCGGGCCACGGTGTGGTGATCACACCCGGCCAGCTCGGCCGCCGCACGGTAACTACCCGTGAGGTCGTATGCCTCCAAAATTTCCACGATCTCCCTGCCGCGTTTCACGCCGCCGACCCTCGCCGACCAGCGTCTCGTCATGATCAGCGGGGAGGTATCTGGCCGTCCACGGGGAGAACCCTGGCCATCAGCGGGGCGGTAAATGGCCGCCTATGGGGATCTTTCACTGGCCGCCGACAAACCGCAGCGCCGTCGAATGGCAGGCACCTGCCGTCGGTAAGGGCCACCCGCATCAACGAGTGGTAACCGCGCCACCCTCCCAGCCAAACAACGGAGCCGCAAACGCTGACGTAATACCGCAGGCTCATGCCGGGCGTCGACCACAACCGCAGTCCGTTGCCCAGATCGAAGCAGTGCAGAACTCCGGACTGGCTCAGGTAAAGGCAGCACTCACTCGCGATAACGGCCGTGCCCCAGCAATCCTCGACACGCTGTTCCCACAACTGCTCCCCGCTGCGCGGGTCCAGCCGGACCAGACGCGAGTGCCGCTCCGCCACGACGAGGGAACCGGACGCCACAGCCATCGCCTGCGCGCCGACACTCAGATGTAAAGGCCGCGACTACAACACGCTGACCGACTGATCCAGCACGGCGGCATGATTCCACACATCGGCACGAGGTCGGCGCCGGTCGCCGAGGTCCGGACGTGCCGATGAGCGCGGGCCACCGTCACCGTGGGACTGCGTAGATTTCCGTGTTTGACCTGGGTGTGGTCCGTTGGACAGGACGTCGATCCTGTCCAGGAAGGACCACGTCATGGCAGACAAGAAGAACGCTGTCCAGCTTCCGCAACCGACGGCGGCGGAGGTCGTTTGTCGGCGCACGGGGCCCAACCTCGACCTCGCCATGGTCACACGCACTTTCTCGGCGCGACCGCGCGGTCGGCGGCAGTTGAGGACGTCCGAGCAGCACGAACCTCAACCCGCCCCGGCTGCCTCCCCGACCATCGCACCCTGGCGACCTGCCTGCTTCCACTACACTGACGCAGCAGCACGACGAGGGCCGGAGACACCTTGAGCTGGGATGTATTCATCTTCAAGGCGCCACCGCACGCCAACTCGATCGACGAGTTGCCGAAGGACCATGAACCGCCCGTCCTGGCTGCCGCGAGCGACGTCAGGCAGCGGCTAGTCGACAGCTTCCGGGACCTCGACCTCTCCAATCCGGCGTGGGGCCACTTGACCGGGCCCACCTGGAGCATCGGACTCAACATCGGGTCAGACGACCCCGTCGATTCCATCATGTTGCACGTGCGTGGAGGCAGCGTCGACGTCCTGACGGTCATCGCACGGATCGCTGCCTGTGTTGGTGGTCGCGCGCTCGACACTTCCAGCGGCGAGTTCCTCAGCGGCGACCCGGCCGAGAGCACCGGCTGGCATGGCTTCCGCAAGTACCGGGATCAAGTTCTCCACGACGGGTGACGCTGGCGAGACCGGGACCGTGAAGATGCCCGGTCAGAGCAACCCGCCGCTCACGGCATGCCCTCGTACGTTGACCGCTCGGCGCACGCGACATGTTGAACGTCCTGCGGCAGATCCGGGCACGCACGGCCTGTCGTCGGGGTACTCCTTGGAGTACAGAAGTAGGTTCAGCTGATCTTGCAGAGATCAAGCCGGTCACCAGGAGCAGAACTCCGCCCCGACCGGCCGGTACCGCCGATGGCCCGGTACCGCCGCGATCGGGGCGGTCGTGCACTTGCTGGCCACCGCCATCGAGGAGAGCCGGAGCCTGTCCTCGATGAGCGGCGTGCCGGCCGGCGCCGCCTACCGCCTGCTGCTGGCCTGGCGGCGGGCCCCCGGGTCTGCGGCTAGCGCAGATGCCGGGCGAAGAACCTTGCCGCGTCCTCCCCTGCGAAGTGAGGGACACCAGTGTGTCCGCCCATGTTGGCGTGCAGCGTCTTCTCCACGGAGCCGAAGGCGTCGAACAGGTTCAGGGCCGCCTGCCGATCGTTGCCTTCGTCATCCCACTGCAGCAGGACATGCAGCGGAATGGTGACCTGTCGGGCCTCCTCGAACATGGTGCGAGGCACAAAGCTCCCTGCGAAGAAGCCGGCGGCCACGATGCGCGGCTCGACCACCGCCAGTCGGATGCCAATGGAGATCACTCCCCCCGAGTACCCGACCGGGCCACTGATCTCGGGCAGCGACAGGAGGGCATCCAGGGCGGCCTGCGATTCCGGGACCGCCTTGTCGACGAGCGGAAGGACGAGGGCGTCGATGATCTCGTCGCTGACCCGCTCGCCGGCGTCAATGGCCCGGCGCAGGTCGGCGCGGGCCTGCTCGACGGCGGCCCAACGGGGCCGGTCACCGCTGCCGGGGAGCTCGATGGTGGCTGCGGCGAAGCCATCCGCCGCAGCGTGCCGGGCCCGCACCACCAGACGGGGGTACATCTTGTGCAGCCCGAGCGGGGGGTGGCCGAGCAGGATCAGCGGGACCGGTGCCGATGCGGATTCGGGCGTCCACAGGATGCCGGGGATCCCGCCGAGAGTGAATTCGCGTTCGAGGACGCCGTCATCGAGGCGCTGCTCAGTAGTGAATCGCATGGTCGTGCCTTTCGGAGTGCTCGTGAACGGCGCTCCCGGACGACCTATCGCCCGACCGTGACCCCAGAGGGGAGCACCCATGTCGAAACGTTCACGGGTACCACCTCCTCGGTCTCTCGCACGGCCTTCGGGAAAACTAGCAGCGGGCCCGTGATCCGCCAACGTGTTTTCTGTGGCCGGCTCAACTCGGTGGCGGGCTGACGGGCCGCAGCGCAGGATGACCTGGTGGCACCACCCGAGATGGTTCTATCCGATCTTCGTGACGCGTGGAGTCCCGCGCTGGCTGGCGGGCTTCTGGGCCTGTACGTGCACGGCTCGCTAGTGGCGGGCGCCTTCGCCGAAGATCGCAGTGATCTTGATTTGCTCGCGGTACTCGACAGCGACCCGGACGAGAACCTCCTCGCCGTGCTCGCCGGACTGCACACAGACCTTGACCGGCGACACCCACAGTGGGCCGGCAGGATCGAGGTGGAATACGTGTCACTGGCTGCCGCGCGCGACGCGGCGCACGGTGGCACCGGTCGGGACCATGTCATTGCCCGGGTCAGCCCCGGCGAAGTGCTGCATCTGTTACCTGCCACTACCCACCGCCTCGTGACCTGGTCCGCCGTCCACGATCACGGCCGCAGCCTGCTGGGCCCCCCGGCCGACATCCTGCTACCCGCCGTCGACCCCAACCGCGTCCGCTCGGCTCTGCTGGACCACGTCCGCGACTGGCCGGCCTGGGTGACCCAGATGAACACCGCTGGGGCCCAGTCCTACGCGGTGCTCACCCTCTGCCGGGCCTTTCAACGCCTCCAGAACGGCCAGCAACTGTCCAAGCGGCAGGCCGCCGACAAGACCATCACCACCCACCCCCGGTGGGCGCACCTGATCATCTGGGCATGCGACTGGTGGTACGACTCCGGCCCGGACACCGACCCCGGCAGCGCCGATGACGTCCGGGCATTCGTGATCGAACTCAGCGCCACCATCCTGGCCTCGGAACGTGCCACACACGTCGGCCTCACCCCGGTGACCGCCGGTCGAGGAGCTTGCTGTTCTCGGCAGTGACGCTCGGTCGGCGGCAGATCAGGATGCCGCGGCATGTCACGGTCCGAGTGCGCCGCATCCCGCCCTGGCGCCTGGTGAGCGGGGCCCACCACTCGCCCGAGCCAGTACCTCGCGTGCCAGAATCCGGCATGACGATTCGCCGTGCCGTACCCGATATCACAACCGCCGATCCGGTCGCGAGCAGCGGCTTCTACCAACTTCTGGGCTTCCGCGAGGAGATGAACCTGGGCTGGGTGGTCAACTTGGTCTCACCGTTCGACCCCACCGCCCAGGTCATCCTCATCACCAAAGATGCAGCAGCCTCCGTGAACCCGGACCTCAGCGTGGAGGTCGCTGACGTAGACGCCGTCTACGAGGCGGTACGCGCGACGGGCGCAGAGATTGTGCACCCGATCACCGACGAGCAGTGGGGTGTCCGGCGCTTCTTCGTCCGCGACCCGGACGGCAATGTGGTCAACGTCGTCAGCCACCGCTGACTGGCAGAAGGGCCAACGGCCTACCGTCCCGACAAGCCCCTCGGGTCTGGCTGGTGAGTTGTGCGGAGCGTGACATCTCCGCCGGTCAACGAGCGCCTTGGAAGCGGCAGAAGCGGATGTCGGCTGCGATCATCTGGCGCATGCGAGCGA
Organism: Micromonospora echinofusca; assembly: GCF_900091445.1. Lineage (NCBI taxonomy): Bacteria > Bacillati > Actinomycetota > Actinomycetes > Micromonosporales > Micromonosporaceae > Micromonospora > Micromonospora echinofusca. Next base: position 1,234,645 of record NZ_LT607733.1, on the reverse strand, counting down.
ATGTCCTCGTGGTGCATCCAGGCACACCGATAATGGTCGACGTCGTGGTAGCGGGCGTGCCGGTGCGGGCAGAGTGGGTTGGTGTGCCGCCCAGTGCCGGCGAGCTCGTCGACGTTGAACTCGACGTCGACGCCATACTCGGATGGGCCGACGCGATCGCGGTGGACGGCGCTGAGGCGATCCTGCGGGATGGCCCCCGGTTACGTGGATCAGTAGAGCTGCAGGATCAGGAACTCCTGACAGTGCGCGTAGCCGAGGGACTTGTGCAGGTCCAAGTCGACGATGGCTCCCGCGACGTCCCGCCTGGAACGACCGTTGTTGTGGTGGTCGAACAACTGAGGCTCTACCCCACAGGCGTGTAACCGCTGCAGCGGCACGAGCCGCAGCAGTCAGCATCGCAGCCGCTCGCGGGTTGCCCTGATCGCGGCAGATGTACGCACTCGGCCGCCAACAACCCCATTCCTCGAACGCGTTCTCAGACCGCTCGGACCTCGGCGAGCCGTCTGGCTGCGTACTCGTCGTCCCAGCAGACGGCGGCTTCCCACGCGGCCGACGCCTGCCCGGCGATGTCGAGCGCACCGTCGTCGAGGCCGGCGGCGTTGCCGGGCAGCACGAGGTCGAGGTCGGGGACGTCGACGTGCGATTCGTCCCAGTCGATCAGCGCGACCTGACTCGCGGTCATGCGGACGTTGCCAGGGTTGGCGGGGTTGCCGTGGACGACGCATGTCTGGCGCCCGGTGAGCCGCGCCCACGCCACTCTGCATCGAGCAACGCTCTCAGGGGGCATCGCGCCGAGGTCGATCTTGGTCCCGGTCTGGGCGTGCAGGAGGTCGGTCGACGATCGCCAGCCTGGGCGCTGCGGCCAGCCCCGCGTCAGCCGGTGCAACTCGCGGAGCGTGCCGGCCACGCGACGCCAGTCGGCCTGCGTCTCGGGCGGTCCGCCATCCAGATAGGTCATCACCGCCAGACCGTCGGCGAACAGCCGGCCGTCCGTGGTCGGGATAGGGACCGGGACCGTCAGACCTTCACGGTCGAGGTGCTGGAGGAGCGCTGTCTCCCACGCAAGATCAGCGTCGCTCCTGGTGCCGAGACGACCGACCGCGAGGCGCCCGTCGACGCGCACACTCCACACGTCGTTGGCGACTCCGCCGGCGAGCGGTTCGATGCGAACGGCATCTTCGCCCCACCGCCCGAGTGCCTCCCACCCCACCGGCCACATCCTACGGGTTCTGGACATCACCGTTCTCGGCATGACAGGACGTCTCGTCGGCGGCTGACCTGCCATCCCTCGACCGCCGGCCCTGTCGCACCTCGGTGGCAGAGCTGCATGGCAGATCAACTGTCGGACCACACGTGTCCTCCGTCGACTGATCTGCGACACCTCGGCGCGCTGATCACGGCAGATGACGACCCGCCGGTACGGAGACCATGATCCCGACGAGCACGGGCGCTTCACGATCACGAGCGCCGAGCGGCGCGAGTCTGAGGACGTTTCCGGCACGGTGTCGGATCCGCCGCGGGTCGTTCGTGGAACAGGTGAAGGCAGTCGGTCTGGCCTCCCGGGACAAGGGAGTCATGAGACGGCCCGAGACTGGATCTAGTTCGATCGACCATCGAGAGGTGACGGCATGGGCAAGCTCATCTACGTGACGAACGTATCGCTTGACGGCTACATCGAGGACGAGCGCGGCGCGTTCGACTGGTTCCCGATCGGCGACGAGGTGTTCGCGTTCCACACCGACCTCCTGCGGTCTGTGGGCACGTGTCTCTACGGGCGACGCCTGTACGAGGCGATGGCCGTCTGGGAGACCGACGCCGCTCTGGCCGCGCAGTCCGACCTCATGGCCGACTTCGCGAGCGCCTGGCAGGCGGCGAGCAAAGTCGTGTACTCCACGACCCTCGCCGCGGTGTCAACTGCCGACACCCGACTCGAACGCCGTTTCGACCCCGCCGCAGCACGCGAATTGAAGGCCACGGCCAGCAGTGATCTCACCGTAGGAGGCGCGAACCTCGCGACGCAGGCTTTCAGGGCCGGGCTGGTCGACGAGTGCCGGCTGGTCGTCCTGCCCATCGTCGTCGGAGGGGGCAAGCCAGGGCTGCCGACAGGCATGCGCACCGACCTTGAGCTCCTCGACGAGCGCCGATTCCGAAACGGCGTCGTACACCTCCGCTACCGCCTTCTCGGACAGTGAACGACAGCCCTGTCCGAGCGCCGGCGCTTGCATGCGATCTTCCGCACGCCTCCACCCTCCGCAGCAGAGTGCCCAGAGCTGATGCGAGCGTTCGTACTCGACGACGCATGAGCTGATCCACCTGGGCCGCTTCGAACCGGATCTCGCGAATGCCGTCTTTCGCGAGAAGCGAAGCGATCAGCAGGAGGCACCCTCATCCGAGGGTGCCTCGACTGCGTTACTCCGATGGTGGGCAGTACCGGGATCCCATCGCCCGCATCGTACGGCTCACAGACCGGAACGGGCATCTGCCGGCTGCCGGTCCGGTCCGGGCGCCCGGCATCTCGCCTTCATCGAGTTACGAGACGTCCTCAGCGGGGAGCGCTGCCGAAGGCGCTGGAGAGGTACGCCCGGGAGTCGGCGATGGCGCCCTCGATGATCCGAGCCGCCTCGCGGGCCTCCTCGGGCCGGTGCCCGGCCTGCACCTGAAGCCGGAACCGGGACGAGCCGGTCGGGGTCACCGGGAACTCGACCATGAATGCCAGCACCCCTCGGTCGAAGAGCAGGCGGTTCGCCGTCCGCGCCAGCTTCTCGTTGCCGATCAGTAGCGGCACGATCGGTGACGGCTCACCCATGCAGGTCAGACCCCGGCCGGTCAGCTCGTCGCGCAGGGCGTGGATCGCGGTGAAGAGCCGGGACCGCAGCACGTCCCCCTCGGCCGACCGGATGATCCTGGTGGCCTCCCGCACCACCGCGGTCTGCACCGGCGACAGCGCGTTGGAGAAGAAGTGCGAGCCGCCGAACATCTTGATGTACTGCTTCAACGCCGGCGAGTTGGAAGCCACGAAGCCACCGTTGGAGCAGAACGTCTTGGAAAAGGCGCCCATCACGATGTCGACGCTGCCGAGCAGGTCCTGCATCCCCAGCACGCCCGTGCCGCCGGGCCCCATCGAGCCGAGGTCGTGCGCCACGTCGACCAGCAGCGTGGCATCGTGTTCCCGGCAGATGCGTTGCAGGGTGACGAGGTCCGGCCAGTCCGCGTCCACCGAGAAGAGCCCATCGGTGACCACCAGGATGCCGTTGCGGGTGTCCGTGGCCCGAATCTCGGTCAGGTGCCGGCGTACCGCCTCGACGTTGAGGTGCTCGTAGCGGACCACGTTCCGGGTGGCCGCCCGTGCCCCCTGTTGGAGGCAGGAGTGGGCCAGCCGGTCGATCAGGATGTGGTCGGACTGCCGGACCAGACCGACGACCGCGCCGAAGCCGGCCGCCCAGCCGGTCGGAAAGAGCGTCACGTGGTCGAGTCCGACCAGGTCACCGAGGGCAGCCTCCAGATCGTCGGAGATGCGGGTGTTGCCAAGCACCATCGGCGAGCCGGCGCTGTGCGGCCCGTAGTCGTGCATCGCCCTGGCCGCCGCCTCCCGGATCGCCGGGTGGGTGTTGAACGACAGGTAGTCCTGCGAGTTGAAGTTGATGCCGCGGGCCCGCCGGCCCAGGTCGTTGGTGATCTGGGCAACGCTGTCCGGTGCCGCCTCCAGCACCCGGGAGTACTGCCACGTCTCCGTGCGGCGACGGGCCTGCACCCAGCCGTAGAAGTCCTCGGTGCGGGTCAGCAGGTTGCGGCCGGCGGGCCGGTAGAAGTCGTACGCGTTCTTGTCCAGGGCGTACTCCTCGTCGGGGTCGACGGGGTTGCGCAGGTGGGCCGGCTCCCACATCTCGGTGAGGTCGGCGACCACCTGGGCCAGCTCGTCGTCGGCGCCTTCGAGCGACGCGAGGTCGTCCCACGGGATGTGGGTGGCCCAGTTGCGGGTCATCTCGGAGACCTCGGTCGCGGTACGCGTCATGGTCTCGAAGTCCCGGCAGTGTGCCGCCTTGAGGATGATCCCGATCAGTTCGCCGTCTTCACGCTGGTCCAGCTCGATGGTCACGGTTTCGTCTCCCTGGTGGATCATCAGGCGAAGAGGTTCTGCTGGTAGCTGCGGGTGGTCTCCGCGAAGTCCTCAAAGACCGCGTGGTCTGCGGAGGACTCCTTCGCGGCGTCGTTGAGCAGGAAGAGGTTGGAGGCCTGGAAGAACTCCGACACCGGCGCGATGTCGGCGTGTGTGGCGATGAACCGGTCGGTCTCCTGCTGGTTGCCCCGCAACGCGACGAACAGTTGCAACTCGTCGTGCCGGTACGGACGCATCTCGGCAAGGGTGCAGACGTAGTCGTGGTAGGCGGCAGCGTTCTGGCTCCGGCGGCGGTCCCCGTAGGCGGTCATCGCCTCGTCGATCGACGCGTCACCGCGGAGCCACCGGTCGAGTGCGGCGCTGACCAGCTCGGCGTCGCGGAAGGCGTGGGTGATGCCGATCGCGGTGCACTGGTCCTTGGCCGACTCGGCGTCACCGACGAGCACCCACCCGGGCCCGTGCAGTGGCCGGAGGAAGGCCGACTGGTCCAGGGTGCCGTAGATGCGTTCCTCCCTGGTCCCCTTGGTGCGCACCACGTCGCCCAGCTCCGGACTGACGAAGTCCAACGCCTTCTGGTAGTTGCCCGGCACGTCACCGCGAAACTCCCGCGACCACTCACTCGGCCCCCAGACCAGGACCATGTTCTGGTTGAAGTTGGTCGGCGCCACCGCGCAGGCCAACCGGCCGCGCCGGTGCAGTTGTGCCGGGCCGAGGTCGAAGCCGGACCAGTAGCTCCAGTAGGCGAACGTGCAGCGGGGCCGCTCGTCGTACTTCGGCAACGCGAGGGTGCGGGCGACGAACGAGTTCCGGCCGTCGGCACCGACCACGATCCGGGCCCGCTCTTCGACCAGCCCTCCGTCGACCGCACGCCCCCGGATACCGACGACCTGCCCGTTCTCGACGATCAGCTCACGAACGGTGAAGTTGGTTCGCACCTCGGCACCGGCCTTGGCGGCCGCGCCGACCAGGATCTCGTCGAGCACCCGCCGCCGCACGGACGCATAGCTCTGCACCACGCCCGAGTCGTCGCCGTGCAGGTCCCGGAAGTACTCACGCAGCAGGTCGGTCGGCACCGAGCCGGTCAGCGAGATGCCGTCGTTGACCACCTCGACCGTGGTGTGCGCCGGAGTGACCGCCAGGACCTCGTCCAGCAGTCCCCACCGGTTCAGATAGGACATCCCGTGCGGCCAGAGGAAGTGCGTCGAGATGACGTCGCTGGGAAACGACGAGCGGTCCACCACGAGCACCCGGTGTCCACGCCGGGCGAGCAACAGGGCGGTGGACGCACCCGAACAGCGGGCGCCGATGACGATCACGTCGTACAACTGAATCGGTCCTTCGTTGATGTGGCGGCGCAGGTAGCGGCGGCGGAAAACCCACCCAAGAGCGGCTCGGGGTCCGCGGATCGCGCAGGTCACCCGGGTTGCGTGCGGCGTCGGCCACCGTTGCCGGTGGCTGCCTCTGCCGCACGTACCGATCGAGTCGGCAGGCCCGGCGGAGAGCGTAGCTCATGTCCACAGTGGATTGAAATCGTTCGGAGCGAGCCTCCTGCCGTACTGCTGGCGCCGTACGAGGCGCTGGATGCGCACCCTGGGACGCTCGTTCCTCAGGTGGCCTCTCCCCCGCCTCCAGCCGAGGAAGCGTTGATGCAGCGCCCCGCCGGCACCGAGGTCAGATCCTCGGAGGCGCCCACCAGTTGGGCACCCAGGCAGAAGGCCACGGAGATCGGCTCCAGATCGGCAGCACCGGGCCGTGCGTGCTCACGCGCGGCCTCCCCAGCAGCGCCGCCGTCACTGCAATGATGACCGGATGCCGCTGTACGAGATGACGTCCAACGTGTTGGAGCCGGTGCCGTCCACCACCTTCACGGCGGAGCAAGTGCTGGAGCGGGCTGACCTGCAGCGGCTGCTTCGCGCGCGAATCGACATGATCGTCGACGGCGTGATGGTCGTGGCTGAGGAGTTCGGAGCCTTCACCGATGCTCGACGCCGTGTCGACCTGCTGGGAGTCGACCGTAGTGGCCGACTGGTCGTCATCGAGCTCAAGCGCACCAACGACGGCGGTCACGTGGAACTTCAGGCGCTGCGGTATGCCGCGATGGTGTCCGTCATGACCTTTGACGACCTCGTCGAACATCACGAGCACTATCTGGCCCAGGTCGAACCCGAAGCGGTCGACGAAGCCCGGTCCAGACTGGCGGAATTTCTCGAGGACGCCGGCGGGGAGGAGACGGTGCTCAGCCGCGAAGTACGCCTGGTACTCGTGGCTGCCGGGTTTGACCGTGAGATCACCACGACTGTGCTCTGGCTGACCGACGTGTACGGACTTGACATCCGTTGCGTGAAGCTCACGCCGTACAAGGTCGCCGAAAGGCTGCTACTGGACGTGCAGCAGATCATCCCGCTGCCCGAGGCCGGCGAACTGACCGTCCAGATCCGTCGTAAGCAGAGCCAGGCCCGGGCGGTCAGTGCCGATGGCCGCGACTGGACCCAGTACGAGATCGTCACTCCCGAAGGCCGCAGTCGTCCTCTGCGTAAGCGCTGGGCCGTGCTCACCATGGCGACAGCCCTACACAAGGCAGGAATTACCGCCCAACAGCTCAGCACCGCCATCCCACGCTCGAGATTCCTGCCAGTCGAAGGCCTGCTGAGCGGTGAAGAACTCGCCAAGGCGTTCCTAGCGACCTACCCGGGATCCACCAAACGCCTCGGCCGTTGGTTCCTCGACGCACCCCTGCACGATCAAGGACGCACCTGGGTCGTCTCCAAGATGTGGGGCACCAATACCGAGCCCGTCCTCGACCGACTCATCGCCTTGGCGCCAAGCCCCGAATTCAGCTATGAGCCGCTGGAGCCCGGTGCGGCTTGAGCGGTCCGCCACCACCGCACCTGGAAGTCTCCGCACTCGGCGCGGATCGCGGCACAAGCAAGAAGGCAAACGAGGAACGCTGGTCCGAGCAACCCGCAGGCACAACGGGTGGTCGAGCTCTGGTCTGGCGATAGATTCCGCCTGTGGCCTTGCCTGTCTTCTATGCGCGCCCGGATTCCATGGGAAGCGCACTGAGCGTTCCGCCTGCCCTGGCCAGCTGGGACACGGCTGGGTCATCTGGCCAGGTCCGCTTCGTCGCGTTTGCCGCCGACGTCCAGTCGGCCGTCGCCATGCAGTTGCGCGTCACACCGGATCCGCTCGCGCTGCGCGTGGACATCGGGCTGCCGGACAAGGTGCCCCTGCTCGCGCTCAACGACCTCGACAACTACCTGTTTCCGCTCGTCCCGAAGTTGACCAAGGACATCGGGCGGCAGTTCGCCTCGGTGTGGGCGACCAAGCGGCATGCAACGTGGTCCTCGGTCGCGGTGTGCCAGACGCACGCTGTCCAGGATCCCGGCGGGGTGTGCTCGCTGCAGGTGCGCACGACTGCGTCAGCCAGTACCACCGCGTACAAGCGGCAGATCCGCGACCAGATCATCGCCGCTCAACCACTTCTCGATGGCGGTATCGCCCTCCAGCTCGCGTTCGTGGTCGGGCCCCGCCGCGCCTGGCCGAACCTGTGGAAGCCCACGATCGACTCGCTCGGCTCAATCTTGGGAAGTGACGCCGGTGCCCGCGAGTGGGACCCACGCGACGGCCGCATCACAGACCTCGGACTGCACTGCGTCATCGACCCCGCCGCGGGGAACCAGGTCACCATCGCGATCCGAGCCGACACAGTTGGCAAGCAAACGGCCCGCTGACGAGACGCCGGTGCCGCAGCAGCGGCGCTCAGCTGATTCGGTAACACAGGGGGTCCCCTGTCTCAGCGCGACGGACCCTACGACATCTCGTCACGCCTCGTGACTCTCGGGCGGCGGCAGATCCGGATGGCAGATCGTGACGGCGCCGGGCATCATCATCGCGTGGATGCCCGCCGGACGATCGTTCTGGTCGATGACCTTCGTTCGTTCGTCGATGGCCGCAGCGCGGAGGTGGCCCGTACGAGCGCTGCCGGAGTCGAACTCCTCCATCGGTACCGGGACGAGCGCCAGGACGTCGTCGTCGATCTTGTCGGGGTCGACTTCTTCGTCGACCGCCGGGTCGGCCGTCAGCAGGGCGTATCTGTCCTGCAGGGCAGTCCGGCGGCGGATCGCCTACGGAACAGGGCCGACGGGTGGATGTCGAGCGCGCCCAGTCGTCGCGGTTCGCCCATCGGGACATCGCTTGTCACCGCTGCTGCCATCGGCCTGGTTTCTGATCTTCGGGCCGGTGTTGGTGCTGATGGTGATGGTGGGCGCGGCAGGTTTCGAACCTGCGACCCCTCGCTTGTAAGTTCCATGACGCTCTGTCCAGAGAGGTCCGCCGGCATCCATCACCAGGAAAGATCGACACCTACCACCGCCTCCGACCCGCCCTGAACGTCAGTGAACGAGACGAGAACCGAGACGAGACGGCCGCCAGCGACCGTTGATTGTCAGCCACGTTGTGTCCCTAGCCTCCATGTTTAACCGCTGCATCGGGCACGCCGGCCAAGGCCCTGGGATCACTCGATGCCTCGCGCCCACCTACGATCTGACTCATGCGTCGCATCGCGCCGGTATTGGCCTTCTTGCTCCTTTCCGCTTTGTCCGCTTGCACCTCCGAGCCGAAGGATGCCGGGCACACAACATTGACCGTCCTGCTGGACCATGATGTGACGGCAGCGCAAAAAAGTGTGGTGGAGCAGCGGCTACGCGCGATACCGAGCGTAGAGGGCGTCGTCTTCGAGACCCGCGATCAGGCATACGAGAAATTGCGGAAAGACTCGCCGGACCTGCTGGCGGATCTGGATCCGGAGCACATACCGGAGTCCTTTCGCGCGACTGTCACGGACGTGTCGGTCGCCGAGGCAGCCGAACTGGTGATGGGTACGGTCGACGGCGTCGAGTGGGCTGTGCTCAAGATCGCCGATGTTGATCCCCTCCCGTCGCGGATCGGGGCGATCGTCCGGCTAGAACCGGCTACGGCAGAGCAGCGAGCCACTGTAGAGGAGGCCGTCCGGGCGCTACCCCACGCGGAGTCGGTCGAATTCGAGGACCGCGACGCCGCCTTTGAGCGTCTGCGTAAGCAGTGCCAAGGCAAGGGCGACCTTGCCACGCAACTCGACTCGCAGGTGACGCGCGCTTCGCTGCGGCTCCAGCTTCCCCTGAACGGAAAGGGTGGGACCGGGCTGCCCGAGATTGAACGCCTTGATGGCGTCGAGGCGGTGCGCCTGGTGCCAGTGGCGATGCTTTGAGTGGGTCTTCACGCAGCCCAACGGCAGGCCGATCGATCCGCGGGCCGATCACGACGCATGGATGCGCTGCTGAAGGAAGCGCGCGTGCGGGACGCCCGGTTGCACGACGCCCGACAAACCGCCGCGACCATGCTCCTGGTCCTCGGCGTGCCGACCCGTGCCGTCATGGAGGTCATGGGCTGGTCGCAGATGGCCATGACGACCCGGTACCAGCACCTAGCCCCGGAGATCACCGCTGGCATCGCCGAACAGGTCGCCGGGCTGCTCTGGAACGCGACGAACTGAGACGAAGCGGGCCGCCGATCAACCGGCAGCCCGCTTCACGTGCTGGTCAGAGTGTGGGCGCGGCAGGTTTCGAACCTGCGACCCCTCGCTTGTAAGGCGAGTGCTCTCCCACTGAGCTACGCGCCCGGAACCCGTACGAGCGGGCCGGAGGTTGGCTAGCTTACCCTGCCCTCCACCGGCCCGGTCGTACGGCGTGCCCGGTTGGTCAGGCCGCGACGGCGTCAGCGAGGGCCTTGCGCCAACCCTGCTGGTCGCGGGCCTCGCCCGGCATGTTCATCTCGGCGAAGCGGACCACGCCGGCCTTGTCGATCACGAAGGTGCCCCGGTTGGCGATGCCGGCGACGTCGTTGAAGACGCCGTAGGACTGGGCCACCGCGCCGTGCGGCCAGAAGTCGGCCAGCAGCGGGAACTGGTAGCCCTCCTTGTCGGCCCAGATCTTGTGGGCGTAGACGGAGTCGACACTGACCGTCAGCACCTGGACGTCGTCGTTGACGTAGTCGTTGAGGTTGTCCCGCACCTCGCACAGCTCACCCTGGCAGATCCCGGTGAAGGCGAGCGGGTAGAAGACCAGCAGCACGGTGCGCTTGCCACGGAAGTCCGAGAGCCGGACCTCCTGGTTGTTCTGGTCCTTGAGCACGAAGTCCGGCGCCTCGGCGCCAACCTCGATCGGCATGCGAGCTCCTCAGGATCGGGTCGGATGGGCAACAGCCTGCCACACCCGGCAGCGGGCGCCGCCGGGTGATCGCCGACGTCGGCCTACTTCTTGCCCTTGGCCCCACGGCGCAGGACGAGGCGGGCGCCGCTCCAGTCCCGGCCGGCGTTGACGGTGGAGGTCTGCTGGAGACCGGCGGTGGGCGCGGACTCGGCGACCTCGCTCGGCTCCACGTGCCCCTCACGCCCCGCCTTGGGCGTGAGCAACCACACGACGCCGTTGTCGGCCAGCGGGCCGAGGGCGTCGACGAGGAGCTCGAAGAGATCACCGTCGCCGTCGCGGTACCAGACCAGCACCGCGTCGACCACCTCGTCGGTGTCCTCGTCGACCAGCTCTCCACAGCGGTCGGTCAGGGCGTCCCGGAGATCCTGGTCGACGTCTTCGTCGTACCCCATCTCCATGACGACCATCCCCGGTTCGATCCCGAACCGGTCCGCCAGGCTGCGTACCCCGTCGGCGGCCTGACCAGCGGTCGCGCTCACTGTCGCGTGCCTCCTCATCTCATCCCTGCCCGCGGCGTCACGTCGACGCCGTCAGGCAAAGTCCACACAGTTGTGGCTCCCCGCGCAAGTGGCGCACCGGGTGCAACGGAATTTACCGTGCCAGGAGCGTGCGGGCACCCTGGGTAATTGCTTCCTCGGAGACCAGAACCTGACGCGCCGCCGGGCCTAATGGTACAAAAGAGTCAACTCCGGCCACTCGCCGCGCCGCTCCGACATATCCGGCATCCACCAGGGCCGCGATGACCCCCTCGCCCACCCCGCCGGAGCGGCGGGTTTCGTCCACGACCAGCACCCGGCCCGTCGCTGCGGCCTCGCGGATGATGTCGGCCACCGGCAGCGGGGACAGCCAGCGCAGGTCCACCACCCGGGTGCCGACGCCCTCGTCGGCGAGGGTGGCCGCCGCGCGCAGCGACATCGACACTCCGTTACCGAACGTGATGATCGTGACGTCCTCGGCGGAGCCGACGCCGTAGACGCGGGCCCGCCCTATGGGCACGTGACCACCGGTCCACGCGCCGGGCTCGGCGTAGCGGGACAACCACTCACCGTCACCGTCGGCGTACAGGTCGCGGGTGTGGTAGAGCGCGATCGGCTCCAGGAAGACGCAGACGCTGCCGTCCACCGCGGCGCTGGCCAGGCAGGTGCGCAGCATGGGCGCGGCGTCGTCGGGCCGCGCCGGCACCGCGATCACCAGACCTGGCACGTCCCGGAGTACGGCCACCGAGTTGTCGTTGTGGAAGTGCCCACCGAAGCCCTCCTGGTACGCCAGGCCGGCCACCCGCACCACCATCGGATTACGGAAGGCGCCCTGCGAGAAGAACTGCATCGTGGCGGCCTCGCCGCGCAGCTGGTCCTCGGCGTTGTGCAGGTACGCCAGGTACTGGATCTCGGGCACGGGCAGCATCCCGGCCAGCCCGGCGCCGAGCCCCAGCCCGAGGATCGAGGTCTCGTCGAGCAGCGTGTCGAAGACCCGGGCCGCGCCGAAGCGGTCCCGCAGCCCCTTCGTCACCCCGTAGACGCCGCCCTTGGCGCCGACGTCCTCGCCGAACACCGCCATCTGCGGGTGGTCGAGCATCCCGTCGGCGAGCGCGGCGTTGATGCTCTGCGCCAGCGTCAGCGGGCCGGTCAGCTCGGGCGGCTTGCCACCGAACGCCTCCGCCCGGGCGCCGGCACCGGGGCCCGCGGCGCGGGCAGCCGCGTCGGCCACCGCCCGGGCGAGGCGCGCCGGCCGGCGGGGTGCCAGCGGGGCCACCACGTCCGCCGGCGCGGTGAGCTTCGGCTCGTCCAGCACCTCCTCGGCGATCCGGCGCACCTGCCAGCCGATCTCGTCGTAGCGGGCCAGTAGCTCCTCGCCTGTGGCCACCCCGGCGTCGACCAGCAGCCGTGCCGTGCCGGCCAGCGGGTCGCGGTCGAAGTCCGCGGCGATCTCACCGGCGCTGCGGTACGCGGCCTCGGCGTCCGCCCCGGCGTGCCCCATCAGCCGCACCGTCGACAGGTGCAGCACGGCGGGACGCCGGTGCCGCCGCACCCAGGCCGCCGCCTCGGCTGCGGCCTCGTACGCCCGCACCAGGTCGTCGCCCTCGGCGGCGAAGTAGCGGATCCCCGGCTTGGACCGCAGCGTGGTCTCCACCCACCCCTTCGGGGAGCGGACGCTGATGCCGAGGCCGTTGTCCTCGCAGACGAAGAGCACCGGGATGCGCAGGCCGGTGTGGTCGTACCAGCCGGCGGTGTTGAACGCGGCGGTGGCGCTCGCGTGGTTGACCGAGGCGTCGCCGAACGAGCAGACCACGATGGCGTCCGGCGGCCAGGGCGCCTGCTTGGCGCCGGCCCGTGCCCCGTCGCGCCGGCCGGAGGTGTCCAGCCGGCGGAGCCGTTCCACCGCCAGCCCCATCCCGACGGCGCGGGGCAGGTGGGACGCGATGGTGGAGGTGGTCGGGACGACGGCCAGGTCTGCCCGGCCGAAGACCTTGTGGCGCCCGCCAGCGATCGGCTCCCGGCTGGAGGCGACCATGCCGCGCAGGACGTCGCGGGCCGCTTCGGCGTACGCCGGGGACAGCGGCTGGTCCACGGCGGACCCGGCGCCGCCGGCCGGCTCGTCCGGGGCGGGGGCGTCGGGGGCAGGGGCTTCGCCGGAGCCGACCGCGTCGCCCGGCGGGGCCTCGGCGGGCCGGTCGGAACCACCGTGCCCGGCCCCGGCCCGCTCAGCCTCGGGCCGCGGGGCCTCTGGCTGCTCGGCCTCGGGCTGCTCGGCGTCGGAATGCTCGGTGCCGGGATGCTCGGCCGGCGCCGACCCGCCGGCCTGGGCCGCGCGGACGCAGTAGAAGGCACCCGAGCGGTAGTGCAGCAACGCCGGATCGGTGGCGCGCAGCGCGGCGGCCACCGCGGCGTTGCCCTCGTGGCCCGCGGAACCGATCGTGTAGAAGCCCTCGCCGAAGCTGCGCAGCCACCGGCCGGCGAGGTCGAGCTGGCGGCTGGTGGCCTGCGCGTCGAAGAGCTCCAGCGCCCGCGCGCCGGTCAGGGTCGTGTCGTCGGTGACCGGCCGTGCCGGGTCACGCCGCTGCGCCGGGGCGGCCAGCGCGGCCAGCGTCTCCCGGAACCGGTCGTCGAGATCTTGCGGGGTGGTCACGTCGGACAGCATTACCGACGAGCGGCCCGCGCGCCCACTCGGACACGAACGACGCGGTGTCGGTCAGTCCTCGTCGCACCGCTCGGGACAGCCCCCGTCGGAGACCTTCCAGACCAGCTCACGCAGGGTCGCCAGCTCCCGCCCGCTGAGCCCGGCGAGCAGCCGGGAATCCGACATGACCTGCTGCACCCGGGCCCGCACCTGCCGTCCCGGCCCGGTCACCACCAGCGTCTTCTGCCGTCGGTCGGCGGGGTCGGCGTGCCGCTCGACCAGCCCGGCCCGCTCCAGCTTGTCGACCAGGGCGGTCACGTTGGAGCGGTCGCAGCCCAGCCCGGCGGCGAGGTCGCGGGCCGGCAGCGGCCGGTCGGGGTCCAGCTCGTGGAGCGCCCGTGCGGTCGCGGGGGTCAGCCCCAGCTCGGCGATCTCCATGTCCTGCTGGTGGCGCAGCGCGGCGGCGATGTGCGTGATACGGCGCACCACGTCGCCCGCCAGCGCCGCGCGGGCGGGATCCGCCGGGGTGGCGGGGACCGTGTGCTGCGCCATGCCGCACATCCTACTTTCGGCCCATAGTTCGGCACCCGGACCGTACGGGTCTGCCGGCGGCACGACACCCCTTGCCGGGAATGCGACCCGCGCGTATGTTCTGTTCAGAACCTATTGAACGTTCGAAACGAGGATTCCATGACGAAAGTGTCCGCCCAGCGCCACTACGCCGAGGAGGCCGCCGTCGTGCTGAGCGGGCTCGGCCTACCACCGGCGTACGGCAAGCTGCTCGGCTGGCTGCTCGTCTGCGACCCGCCGGGACAGACCAGCGCCCAGCTCGCCGAGGGGCTCGGGCTCTCCAAGGGCTCGGTCAGCACCGGCATGCGGATGTTGGAGACCAGCGGGCTGGCCCGGCGGGTGCCGGTGCCGGGCCACCGGGGGCACGCCTACGAGGTCAGGCCGGACGCGATCATCCGCATCGCCGCCGATGCCGCAAAGTTCCGGGTGTTCCGCCAGCTGATGGAGCAGGGGCTGACCGTCGTCGGCGGCGAGGACGCGCCCGGCAGCGAACGGCTGCGGGTGATGCGCGACTTCTACGCGTTCGTCGAGCGCGAGGTGCCGAAGCTCGTCGAACGCTTCGAGGCCGAATACGACAAGAGGGGAGGCAACGATGGCTGACCCCGCCATCGAGACCGGCGACCTGGTCAAGACCTACGGGCGTAACCGGGGCCTGACCGGGCTGGACCTGCGGGTCGAGCGCGGTGAGGTGTACGGGTTCCTCGGTCCCAACGGAGCCGGCAAGTCCACCACGATCCGGCTGCTGCTCGACCTGATCCGCCCGACCAGCGGCCGGATCAGCGTCCTCGGCGCGGATCCCCGCCGCGACGGGGTCGCCCTGCGCCGCCGGATCGGCTACCTGGCCGGCGACTTCGTCGTGGACGGCCGGCAGAGCGCCCGGGAGCTGCTCACCTACCTGGGCAATCTGCGCGGCGGGGTGCCCCGGGCCCGGATCGACGAGTTGGCCGCCCGGCTCGACCTGGACCTTGGCCGGCGGATCAGAGGGCTCAGCAAGGGCAACCGGCAGAAGGTCGGCGTGGTGCAGGCGTTCATGCACGACCCGGAGCTGCTGATCCTCGACGAGCCGACCAGCGGGCTCGACCCGTTCCTCCAGCAGGAGTTCCTGTCGTTGGTGCGGGAGGCGCGCGCCGACGGCCGGACGGTGTTCATGTCCTCGCACGTCATGAGCGAGGTGCAGCAGGCCGCCGACCGGGTGGGCATCATCCGCGAGGGCCGGCTGGTCACCGTGGCGCGGGTCGAGGAGCTGCGCGAGCGTGCCGTACGCCGGGTGGAGGTCACCTTCGCAGAGCCGGTCGCCGAGGCGGAGTTCGCCGCCCTGCCGGGCGTGAGCGAGGTGACGGTCGCGGGAACGACCCTGCGCTGCCGCCTCGACGGGCGGGCCGACGCGCTGGTCAAGGCGGCCGCCGGGCACACCGTGATCGGGCTGCTCTCCGAGGAGCCCGATCTCGAGGAGTTGTTCTTCGGCTACTACTCGCGCGAGGAGTCCGTCCGTGCTGCTGCGTGACCCGTTCACCAAGGCCCTCTACGACGCGCGCCGGTCGCTGTTCGGCTGGACCGTGTCGATCGTCGCGGTCGGGGCGATGTACGCCTCTTTCTGGCCGACGATGCAGACGCCGGAGATGACGAAGGCGTTGGAGGCTTACCCGGAGGGGCTGCTGGAGGCGTTCAACTACAGCGACCTCACCAGCGCCGCCGGCTACCTCGGCAGCGCCGTGTACGGCCTGCTGGTGCCGCTGCTGGTCGCCGTGTTCGCCATCGCCGCCGGGGCCCGCGCGGTGGCCGGCGACGAGGAGGCCGGCACGCTCGACCTGGTGCTCGCCCACCCGGTCGGCCGGACCCGGCTGGTCCTGCTCCGCCTCGCCGCGGTCGCGGTCGGCATCGTGGCGGTGGCCGTGCTGCTCGGCCTGGCGATGGTCGCGCTGAGCGGGCCGTCGCAGTTCGACGGCATCGGCGTCGGCGGCTTCGCGGCGATGACCCTGCACCTGGCCCTGTTCGGGCTGGCCTTCGCCGCGCTCGCCTTCGCCGTCGGCGCGGCCACCGGGCGGCGGGCCGTGGCGCTCGGCGTCAGCGCCGCGGTGGCCGTGCTCGGCTACCTGGCGAACTCGGTCCTGCCCCAGGTGCAGGGGCTGGCCTGGGCGCGGGAGCTGTCCCCGTTCCACTGGTACCTGGGCGGCTCGCCGCTGCTCGACGGCGTGCAGCCGGTCGGGGCGCTGCTGCTCGCCGGCGCCACCGTGGCGCTGGCCGCCGTCGGCGCGGTCACCTTCGCCCGGCGCGACGTGGCGGTCTGACCCGAAGCGCGGAACGGGCGGCGCCGTCGCGGTCCGACCGGGCGGCTCGGGACGCGCCGTCAGCCGGGCAGGAACGAGAAGCGGACGCTGCGGGTGGGGTTGTCACCGTTGGGGTCGACCAGGCAGACCGACTGCCAGGTGCCCAGCGCCAGCCGGCCGTCGACCACCGGCAGCGTCGCGTACGGGGGGACGAAGGCCGGCAGCACGTGGTCGCGCCCGTGCCCGGGCGAGCCGTGCCGGTGCCGCCAGCGGTCGTCGGTGGGCAGCAGGTCGTCGAGCGCGGCGAGCAGGTCGTCGTCGGAGCCCGAGCCGGTCTCGATGATCGCCAGTCCGGCGGTGGCGTGCGGCACGAAGACGTGCAGCAGGCCGTCGCCCTGCCCGGAGACGAACCGCTCGGCCTCCGCCGTGATGTCCCGGACGGTGGGCCGGGCCCCGGTCTGGACGGTGATCACCTCACTGCGCATACGACGCATTCTGCCCGAGGCGGTAGCCGGCCGCCCAGCTCCCACCGGCCTGGCCGGTTGCGCAAAGTTACCGACGGGTACCTGTGTCGCGCGTCGCGTCTCCGGGCGGTGGGCGTGACGGCGGGTGCCACCAGGGGGCAGGATGGCGCTAGAGACCTATCCCACACAGAACCGAGGGAACGCCTGTGGCTACGGAACGCAAGCGCCCGGTGATCACCGCTGGTCTGCCGAGCCAGCTTCCGGACATCGACCCTGAAGAGACCAGCGAATGGGTCGAGTCGCTCGACGGTGTCATCGACGAGCGCGGGACCAAACGCGCCCGCTACGTCATGCTGCGCCTGCTGGAGCGGGCCCGCGAGCGCCAGGTCGGGGTGCCGTCGCTGACCACCACCGACTACATCAACACCATCCCGCCGGAGCGCGAACCGTGGTTCCCGGGTGACGAGCACGTGGAACGGCGGATCCGGGCGTACGTGCGGTGGAACGCGGCCATGCTGGTGCACCGGGCGCAGCGCCCCGAGATCGGCGTCGGCGGGCACATCTCCACCTTCGCCAGCTCGGCCTCGCTCTACGAGGTGGGCTTCAACCACTTCTTCCGCGGCAAGGACCACCCGGGCGGCGGCGACCACATCTTCTACCAGGGCCACGCCTCCCCCGGCATGTACGCCAGGGCGTTCCTGGAGGGGCGGCTGACCGAGCACCAGCTCGACGGGTTCCGCCAGGAGCTGTCACACCCGGGCGGCGGCCTGCCGTCGTACCCGCACCCGCGGCTCATGCCGGACTTCTGGGAGTTCCCCACGGTCTCGATGGGCCTGGGCGGGCTGAACGCGATCTACCAGGCGCGGTTCAACCGCTACCTGCACCACCGGGGCATCAAGGACACCTCGGACCAGCACGTGTGGGCGTACCTGGGCGACGGCGAGATGGACGAGCCCGAGACGCTCGGCGCGATCGGCGTGGCGGCCCGCGAGGAGCTGGACAACCTCACCTTCGTGATCAACTGCAACCTCCAGCGGCTCGACGGGCCGGTGCGCGGCAACGGCAAGGTCATGCAGGAGCTGGAGGCGTTCTTCCGGGGCGCCGGCTGGAACGTCATCAAGGTGGTCTGGGGCCGCGAGTGGGACCCGCTGCTCGCCGCGGACACCGACGGCGCGCTGGTCAACCTGATGAACACCACGCCCGACGGTGACTACCAGACCTACAAGGCGGAGTCCGGGGCGTACGTCCGGGAGCACTTCTTCGGCCGCGACCAGCGGACCCGCAAGATGGTCGAGGACCTCAGCGACGACGAGATCTGGAACCTCAAGCGGGGCGGGCACGACTACCGAAAGCTCTACGCGGCCTACAAGGCGGCGATGGAGCACACCGGTCAGCCGACCGTCATCCTGGCCAAGACGATCAAGGGCTGGACGCTGGGCTCGCACTTCGAGGGCCGCAACGCCACGCACCAGATGAAGAAGCTGACGCTGGAGGACCTGAAGACCTTCCGCGACCGCCTCTACCTGGACATCCCGGACAAGGCGCTGGAGGACAACCCCTACCTGCCGCCGTACTACACGCCGGGCGAGAAGTCCGACGAGATCGCCTACCTCAAGGAGCGGCGCCAGCAGCTCGGCGGCTACCTGCCGTCGCGGCGGCGGGGGCAGAAGCGGCTGGCCATCCCCGGCCCGGAGCGCTTCGCCGACGTCAAGCGCGGCTCCGGCAAGCAGAAGGTGGCCACCACGATGGCCTTCGTCCGCCTGCTCAAGGACGTGATGAAGGACAAGGAGTTCGGCAAGCGCTGGGTGCCGATCATCCCGGACGAGGCCCGCACCTTCGGCATGGACTCGCTCTTCCCCACGCAGAAGATCTACTCGCCGCACGGCCAGCGCTACACCTCGGTCGACCGGGAGCTGTTCCTGTCGTACAAGGAGTCCACCACCGGGCAGATCCTGCACGAGGGGATCAACGAGGCCGGCTCGGTCGCCTCGTTCACGGCGGCGGGCTCGGCGTACGCCACCCACGACGAGCCGATGATCCCGATGTACATCTTCTACTCGATGTTCGGGTTCCAGCGCACCGCCGACGGGCTGTGGGCCGCCGCCGACCAGATGGCGCGGGGCTTCCTGCTCGGCGCCACCGCCGGCCGGACCACGCTCAACGGCGAGGGGCTCCAGCACGAGGACGGCCACTCGCTGCTGATCGCCGCCACCAACCCGGCGGTGGTCGCTTACGACCCGGCGTTCGCGTTCGAGATCGCGCACATCGTGGAGAACGGCCTGCACCGCATGTACGGCGAGGCGCAGGAGAACGTCTTCTACTACCTGACGATCTACAACGAGCCGATCCTCCAGCCGGCGGAGCCGGAGGGGGTGGACGTCGAGGGTGTGCTCAAGGGCATCTACCGCTACTCCCCCGCCCCCTCGGTGGGCGACGACGCGCCGAAGGCCAACGTGCTCGCCTCGGGCACCGGCATGCAGTGGGCGCTGAAGGCGCAGCAGCTGCTGGCCCAGGACTGGGGCGTGGCCGCCGACGTCTGGTCGGTGACCTCCTGGACGGAGCTGCGCCGCGACGCGGTGCAGTGCGAGGAGCACAACCTGCTCAACCCGGGCGGTGACCAGCGGGTGCCGTACATCCAGCAGAAGCTGGCCGACGCCGAGGGCCCGAAGGTCGCGGTCAGCGACTGGATGCGCGCGGTGCCGGACCTGATCGCCCGCTGGGTGCCCGGCGACTACACCTCGCTCGGCACGGACGGCTTCGGCATGTCGGACACCCGGCACGCCCTGCGCCGGCACTTCCACGTCGACGCCGAGTCGGTGGTGGTCGCGACGCTGCGGCAGTTGGCCCTGCGCGGCACGGTGCCGGCGAACGTGCCGGCCGAGGCGGCCAAGAAGTACGCCATCGAGGACGTGAACGCGGCCCCGGTCGGCGAGACCGGCGGCGACAGCTAGGACGTACGCGACGAAGGGCCCGGCGCGGGTGCCGGGCCCTTCGTCGTCGCCGGTCGGGCCCGTGGGGCACCCCGGGCCGTGGCGGCGCATGAAGCGGAACGGCGGTGGTCCCGGGGGTCCCTGGCGGGGACACCGGGCCACCGCCGTCGCGGGTGACGCCAGGACGTGCCCGGCTCAGCCGACGGCGGCCAGATCGGTCAGCCGGGCGAGCGAGTCCTCCAGGTCGGCGCCGACCCTGCGCAGGCCGAGGCGGAGCAGGGCGGCCTTGACCGGACCGGCCGGCCAGCGTACGACGATGAGTCGCACGATCGTCCCGCCCTCCTCCTCGTCCGCGGTGAGCTGGACGTAGATCTCGGTGCGCGCCTCCGCCCGGGCACCGGCGCCCTTGGCGCGTTCACGCCAGCCGATCAGGGTCGGCTCCTGGTAGGCGATCACCTCGGCCTCATGCGCCGCGCCACGTCCGGCCTGGACGAGTTGTCGGCGCCCGAAGCCCTCTCCCGAGAGCACCTCGGCCGCGCGGACCCCCGCCAGCCAGGCCGGCAACTGCTCGGCCCGCTGCACGACGTCCCAGACCGCTTCCATCGGCGCCATCACGTGCGCACTGCGTTCCACGAGGATCATTTCCGTCTTCCTCCAGTGAGGACATCCCACGATATCGGCACTCTATGCGCAAATTCGGACGTACCTGGACGGGTTCGGAAAAGACACGCCGAAATCCATTGCGCTGCGGCGCGGGAAGGCCTATGGCGCATCGATCGACGGCGCTCTAGAGTCGCGAACACGATTCACGTACGCCGGGAGGGCGCATGTCGACCGCAGCGATGCCCGAGTTCCCCGCCGGATTCCGCTGGGGAGTGTCCACCTCCGCCTACCAGATCGAGGGCGGCGTCGACGAGAACGGCCGGGGGGCGTCCATCTGGGACACCTTCGCCCACTCCCCCGGCCGGATCGCCGACGGCAGCACCGGCGACGTGGCCTGCGACCACTACCACCGGCACGCCGAGGACGTCGCGCTGCTGGCCGGGCTGGGCGTCTCGGCGTACCGCTTCTCGATCGCCTGGCCCCGGGTGCGGCCCACCGGCGACGGCCCGGTCGACCCGCGCGGCCTGGACTTCTACGACCGGCTCGTCGACGACCTGCTCGCCCACGGCGTCGATCCCGTCGCCACGCTCTTCCATTGGGACCTGCCCCAGGCCCTCGAGGACGCGGGCGGCTGGCTGAACCGCGACACCGCCCACCGCTTCGCCGAGTACGCCGACGCGACCGCCGCCCGGCTCGGCGACCGGGTGAAGCTCTGGATCACCCTGAACGAGCCGTTCATCCACATGAGCCTCGGCCATGGCACGGGCGAGCACGCCCCCGGCCGGACGCTGCTCTTCGACGCCTTCCCGGTGGCCCACCACCAACTCCTCGGCCACGGTCTCGCCGTCGCCGCGCTGCGGGCGCGCACCACGAGCCCGGTGGCCATCGCCAACAACTACTCGCCCGTGCGGGCGGCCGGCGACGGCGCCGCCGACCGGGCGGCCGCCGCGGCGTACGAGGCGCTGCACAACCGCCTCTTCACCGACCCGCTGTTCGGCCGGGGCTACCCCGCCCGGCTGGGCTTCGACACGAGCGCGGTGCACGCCGGCGACCTCGACGTGATCGCCGCGCCGATCGACGTGCTGGGCGTCAACTACTACAACCCCACCGGCGTACGCGCCCCGCGGGAGGGCTCGCCCCTGCCGTTCGAGTTCGTGCCGCTCGACGGATACCCGCGCACCGCCTTCGACTGGCCGGTCGCCCCCGACGGGCTGCACGAGCTGCTCGGCTGGCTGCACCGCACGTACGCCGACGACCTGCCGCCGATCCAGATCACCGAGAGCGGCTGCGCGTACGACGACGCGCCCGACGCCGACGGCCGGGTGCACGACCCGCAGCGCATCGCCTATCTCGACGGGCACCTGCGCGCGGTACGGGCGGCGATGGCCGAGGGCGTGGACGTCACCGGCTACTTCGTCTGGTCGCTGCTGGACAACTGGGAGTGGGCGGAGGGCTTCACCAAGCGCTTCGGCCTGGTGCACGTCGACTTCGACACCCAGCTCCGTACGCCCAAGTCCTCGTACGCCTGGCTGCGCGACCTGATCGCCCGGCCGTGACCACCGTCGACCCGACGCCGGCGTCGCTGCCGGCGGCGCTCGCCGAGCCGACCGTGCCGGTCCGGCGGGGCTGGATCGCGCTGATCTTCGCCGCGAACCTCGGGGTCTGGATGGCGTTCTTCACGCCCATCCAGGTGCTGCTGCCGCAGCAGTTGGAGCGGATCGCGCCGGCCGACAAGGAGACCGCGCTCGCCGTGGTCACCGGCCTCGGCGCGCTCGCCGCGGTGCTCGCCAACCCCCTCGCCGGGGCGCTGTCGGACCGCACCTGCCTGCGGCTGGCCGGGCGGGAGTTCGGCCGCCGGCACGTGTGGACCGCCGGCGGGGCGCTGCTCGGCGCGGCGGCCCTGGTGCTGCTCGCGCAGCAGCGCACCGTCGCCGGGGTCGCCCTCGGCTGGGTGGCCGCGCAGGTCTGCTTCAACGCGATGCTGGCCAGCCTGACCGCCGCCGTGCCGGACCGGGTGCCGGTCGCCCAGCGCGGCGGCGTCTCCGGCTGGGTCGGCATCCCCCAGGCGCTGGGACTGGTGCTCGGCGTGGTGCTGGTGACCGCCGTGGTGAGCGGCACCGCCGCCGGCTACGCCACGATGGCGGTCGCCGTGCTGCTGCTGGCGCTGCCGTTCGCGCTGCTCACCGCCGACGACCCGCTGCCCCGGGCGCACCGCCCGGCGCTGCGCTGGCGCGCCCTGCTCGCCTCGATGTGGGTCTCGCCGCGCCGGCACCCCGACTTCGGCTGGGCCTGGATCACCCGCTTCCTGGTGCAGCTCGGCAACGCCCTCGGCACCCTCTACCTGCTCTACTTCCTCACCGACGAGGTGCGCCACCCCGACCCCGAGAGCGGCCTGCTGGTGCTGATCCTGCTCTACACGGCCGGCCTCGCGGCCACGGCCGTGGTGGCCGGCCGGCTGTCGGACCGCTCCGGCCGGCGCAAGGTCTTCGTCATCACCGCCGGCGGGATCATGGCGGTCGCCGCGCTGCTGCTGGCCGTCGCGCCGGTCTGGCCGGTGGCGGTGGTCGCCGCGCTGCTGCTCGGCGCCGGCTACGGCGTCTACCTGTCGGTGGACGCCGCGCTCATCACCCAGGTCCTGCCCGCCGCCGCCGACCGGGCCAAGGACCTCGGCGTGATCAACATCGCCAACTCGGCCCCACAGGTGCTCGGCCCCGCGATCTCCGCCCCGCTCGTGGTGCACCTCGGCGGCTATCCCGCGCTCTACGCGGCCACCGCGGCGGTCACCGTGCTGGGCAGCGTGCTGGTGCTGAAGATCCGCTCGGTGCCCTGAGGCGTACCCCTTGGCCTAATCGGGTCGCGCGCCGCCGTAGGCTGGGGGACGTGACGGTACGTGTGCGCTTCGCCCCCTCCCCGACCGGGATGTTCCACGTCGGCGGTGCCCGCTCGGCGCTGCAGAACTGGATCTACGCCAAGCAGCAGGGCGGGGTGTTCGTGCTCCGCATCGAGGACACCGACGCGGCCCGCAACAAGCCGGAGTGGACCGAGGGCATCCTCTCCGCGCTGGACTGGATCGGCATCGAGCGCGGCAGCTACGAGGGCCCGTACTTCCAGTCCGAGTACGCCGGCGAGCACCGGGCCGCCGCCGCGCGGCTGCACGCGTCCGGCCGCGCCTACTACTGCGACTGCACCCGCGAGGCCGTGCAGGCCCGCACCGGCTCGCAGTACCAGGGCTACGACGGCTTCTGCCGGGACCGGGGCCTGCCGGCCGGCGAGGGGCGCGCCCTGCGCTTCCGTACGCCCGACGAGGGCGAGACCGTGGTGGTCGACCTGATCCGCGGCGAGCCGACCTTCGAGAACAAGCTGATCGAGGACTTCGTCATCGCCCGGGGCGACGGCTCGCCGGTCTTCCTGCTCGCCAACGTGGTCGACGACATGACCATGGGGATCACCCACGTGATCCGGGCCGAGGAGCACCTGCCCAACACCCCGAAGCAGCAGCTGCTGTGGGACGCCCTCGGGGTCAAGCCGCCGATCTGGGCGCACGTGCCGGTGGTGGTCAACGAGAAGCGGCAGAAGCTCTCCAAGCGCCGCGACAAGGTGGCCCTGGAGGCGTTCCGGGACGAGGGCTACCTCGCCTCGGCCATGCGCAACTACCTGATGCTGCTCGGCTGGGCGCCGTCGGGCAACCGGGAGATCGTCGAGTGGTCGGTGATCGAGCAGGAGTACCGGCTGGCAGAGGTCAACCCCTCGCCGGCGTTCTTCGACGAGAAGAAGCTCCGGGCGTTCAACGGCGAGTACATCCGGGCGCTCGAAGTCGAGGAGTTCGTCGAGGCCTGCCGGCCGTGGCTGACGGGCACCGGCACCATCGCCCCGCCGCCGTGGCAGCCGGAGGAGTTCGACGCGGACGCCTTCGCGGCCGTGGCCCCGCTGGCGCAGACCCGGATCGCGCTGCTCAGCGAGATCGTGCCAAACGTCGACTTCCTCTTCCTCGCCGCGCCGCTGATCGACGAGGCCGCCTGGGCCAAGGCGATGAAGGAGGGCGCGGCGGAGCTGCTGGACGCCGCCACGGCGGCGTTCGAGGCGCTGGAGTCGTGGGACGCGGAGACGCTCAAGTCGACGCTGGAGGCCGTCGGCGCCGAGCGCGGGCTCAAGCTCGGCAAGGCCCAGGCCCCGGTGCGCGTCGCGGTCACCGGCCGCACCGTCGGGCTGCCGCTGTTCGAGTCGCTGGAGGTGCTCGGCCGCGAGCGCACCCTGAGCCGGCTGCGCGCCGCCCGGGTCCGCCTGGTCTGAGCCCGGTCGCCTGCCCGACCGCCACGAGCGCTCCGTCGGGAGGGCGTCCGCGCCGGCAGGTGGCCCGCACGCCGGCGCCGCGTACGGCGTACCTCCCTCAGCGCCCGGACCGGTCGGTCCGGGCGCTGAGGCGTCGAGGGCTCGTGCCGCTCAGCGGCCGGCCGAGCGGCGGCGCAGCAGCAGGCCGGCGGCGAGGGCGGCGAGCAGGAGCACGCCGCCGAGCGCCCACAGCCAGCCGCGCCCGCCCGCGTCGTCGCTCTCCTTCGCCGCCGGCACCGCCGCCGTCGGCGAGCCCGTGCCCGCCGGCTCGGGCGCGGCCGAGGTCGGCCCGGTCCCGGGCGACGGCGGTACGGCCGGCGCCGAAGCCGTCGGCGACTCGGCGGGGGTGCCCGTGGTCAGGGTGAACCGCACCTCGCCGGTGATCGGGTGCCCGTCGCTGGACGCCACCCGGTAGTCGACGACGTAGAGCCCCGCCCGGCCCGGCTTGAACGGCATGCTCACCCGGGACCCGGAGAAGGTCGGGGCGCCGCCCAGCGCGGCCACGTTGTCCGGACCGGTGACTGTGATCTTCGTCGTATTCGGGTCCACCTTGGCCAGGAACCGCAACTCGATGCGGGCCGGCGCCTCGGCCACCCGGGCGCCGTTGCGCGGATCGCTGCCGGTCAGCGAGTTGTGGGCGGCCGCCGGCGCGGCCGGAAGCAACAACGACACACCGAGCGCCACGCCGACCACCACTGGCCAGGTGAGCGCCACTCGTGGGAACCTGCCCCCCATGAACCCCTCCGTAAAGGTACGATCCGCCCGCTGATCCACGGCCGCCGTTCATTGGTCGGGCCGGGATCACAGATAGTTCCAATTACTGTTCCACGAGCTGCAACCGATCGACGTTCTGCGCAGTCTTGAGGGTGGCGCCCTGCACGGGTCCGGTCACCCCCGTCAGCCAACCAACGCGTGACCTGCAGCAAGCCACCCATCGAACGGGGCGAGGAGGCGGCGATGGTCCGAACGATGCGGCGGCTGGTCGCGGTGTTGACGGGCGGGCTCGCGGCGGCGGTCCTGTCGCTCGGCCCGGCCGAGACGGCGACGGCGGCACCGAAGACCCCGCCGGCCGGGGTGCAGATCACCGGGGAGGGGCTGGCGGAGCCGCTGCGGCTGCGCGCCGAGGCCCAGCCCGCGCACGTGGTGGCGATCATCGACCAGGTCAACTTCCTCGGCCGTACGGGCCAGGCCAAGGGCCCGAAGGCCGCCGACCTCGGTCCGAAGTACACCGTCGTGGTCTACGCCGGTGACGTCCCGAAGCAGACGTACGACCTCTACCCGAAGGCGGTCGGCGGGCCGCGCGTCTTCCGCCCGGCCAAGCAGCCGGACGCCCGCAAGACCGCCGCGGGCTGGTTCCTCGGCCGGCTCAGCATGTCGGAGACGCTCCGCACGGCCGGGGTCCCGCTGGAGCGGCAGTTCGACACCGTCAGTGGCGGCGTCGGCGGCGGCGAACGGGTCATCCCGGAGGACGCCCTCAACCCGGCGAAGGACATCGACGAGGCGCTCGGCGAGTTGCAGCGACTGCTGCTGCTCAACGTCGCGGTGGTGCTGGTCATCACCTCGGGTCTCGCCGGCATCGCGCTGCTGGTCCGCCGCCGCACCCGCTGACCCGCCCCGGCCCGCGTCCGAACGGACGACCGGAGGCACAGGGCCGGGTCAGAGCTCCAGGACCACCTTGCCGCGGACGTGCCCCGCCTCCACCGTGCGCTGCGCGTCCGCCGCCTGCGCCAGCGGGAACGTCCGTTGCACGTGGACCGTCAGCCGGCCGACGTCGACCAGCCCGGCGAGCACGCCCAGATCCACGGTCGACGGCTTGACGAAGTGCCCGGGGATCGCGCCGGACAGGCGCCCCTCGCGCACCTTCCAGTCGACCGTGTCTGGCTGACATAAGACGCGGAAGGCGCGTCAAGCTGATGAACCATTGCCGCCGGAACACTGATACCTGAGCGGCATATAAATACCTGTGTGGTATCGAGGGCGAGGGCACCACACCGCCGGCCGGCGACGTCGGGCGCGGTCAGCCACGGTCTATGAAACAGACCGTACGCCCGGAGGACGTCGCCGTGGTCAGCACCAGCGGCGCGGCGGGCGCTCGCGGCGGGTCGCGCGCTGCTGGGGGCGGACCGGGCCGTGCCGGTGCGCGCCCGCCCAGCCGGGCAGATCGCTGCGGCAGCCCCGCGTCACCGCCGACTCGACCTCACCGGGAGCCGGCTCCGCGACGCGCTGGCGGGGCACGGTGACCTCGTCCTCGGGGCGCTCCGGGGCGCGGGCCGGGTGCTCCGGCGCGTGCGCCGGGAACCCGGTGGGCGGCCGGCGGTGCTTGGCCGCCGCCGGCTGCTCGTGGTGGCCCGGCCGGCAGGGCTCGCCCTGGGCGCAGCCGTGCTCGGCCTCCCCGTGCGCCATCCCGGTCTCCTCACGTTCGCCCCACCCGCCGGGGTAGCTCCGACGGGCCCTGCCACCGTACTGGCCGCCACCGACCCTCCCATCAGCCACCCGACTCCCCCACCCCACCCACCCCCCTCCCCTCGCGATCACGGAGTTGTGATGGGAATTTCGTACACCTGTGCAGCCTTCGTCCCCCCACCACACCTGCATGATCGGCGGAAACCCGGGGTGTAGGGGTGTGGTGGGATCTGGGGGTGGGGGTATGGGGCGGGAGGCGGGGACGGGACGTTCTGCTCGCCTGTGCGGGTCTGGCGGGTGGGTTGGTCATGTACGGCCTGGGCACGCAGCCGCAGCTGTCCTGGCGCCCCGACGTGCCGGAGACGCTGTTCCTGCTGCCGCTGGCCGTGGTCTGCGTGGCGGTGGGCCTGCGCCGGGTCGCCAGCCGGGCCAGCCTGGCGCTCGGCACGGTGGCGGTGCTGGCCGACCTCGCGCTGGGCGGATCGCTGGCGACCGTCCTGGTCTACACCCAGGTGCTCTACGACGCGTGCGTGTTCGGCTCGGCCCGCACGTGGCGTCGCCTGCTCCAGGTGACGGTCGGGCTGAGCGTCCTCGGCACGGCGGTGGGGGTGCTGCTGAAGGGCGACTGGCGGGGCGTGGGCTTCGGGGCGCCCGTGGTCCTGGCCGGGGTGCTGCCGGTGCTCACCGGGATCAGCGTGCGGCAGTACCGGGACCAGGCGGCCGCCGAGCGGGCGCGGGCGGAGCAGACGGCCCGCCTGGTCGAGCTGGACCGCCGCCAGGCGGTCGGCGCGGAGCGGGCCCGGATGGCCCGGGAGCTGCACGACGTGATCGCCAACCACCTGAGCGCGGTGGCCATCCACGCCACGGCCGTGCTCTCCGCGCCCGGGCTCGACCGATCGCAGGTCGAGTCGGCGCTGCGGGTGATCCGGGAGAGCAGCGTGCAGGGGCTGGGCGAGATGCGGCAGATGATCGGCCTGCTGCGGGAACCGGCGGAGGGCGGCACGGCTGTCGACGCCACGGAGGAGGCGACCCGGGCGCGACTCAGCGAGCTGGACGTGCTGGTCGAGCGGGTCCGCGCGGCCGGGCTGGCCGTACGCGCGACCCGGCGCGGCGAGCCGCGCGCGCTGCCGGTCGGGGTGGACCTCGCCGCGTACCGGATCGTGCAGGAGTCGCTGACCAACGCGCTCAAGCACGGCGCCGGCGAGGCCGACCTGCTCGTCGCGTACGAGCCGGCGGGTCTGGTGGTGGACGTGGGCAACCCGGTCGGCGCCGGCCGTGGCACGCTGACCGGCGCGGGCGCCGGCCTGATCGGGATGCGGGAGCGGGCCGTGCTGCTGAACGGGCGGTTCGCCGCCGGCCCGGCGGACGGCCGCTGGCGGGTACGGGTGGAGCTGCCGACGGAGGTGGTGCCGTGAGGGGGCGGGACGTGACGTGGCCGAGGTGATCCGGGTGCTGCTGGCCGACGACCAGGCGGCGGTACGGGCCGGGTTGGCGCTGATCCTGGCGGGGGCGGCCGGCGTCGAGGTGGTGGGCGAGGCCGAGGACGGCGCCGAGGCGGTCCGGCTGTGCCGCGAGCTGCGCCCGGACGTCGCCGTGCTGGACGTGCGGATGCCCCGGCTGGACGGCATCTCCGCCACCCGGGAGATCGCGGCCGACCGGCTCGCCGACGTGCTCGTGCTCACCACCTTCGACGTCGACGAGTACGTCTTCGGTGCGCTGCGGGCCGGGGCGGCGGGTTTCGTGCTCAAGGACACCGACGCCGAGGGGCTGGTGGCGGCGGTACGGACGGTCGCGCGGGGCGAGGGGTTCATCGCCCCGGCGGTCACCCGCCGTCTGATCACCGCGTTCGCGGCGACCGCCCCGACCAGCTCCGCCGCGACGCGCGGGGCCGTGGACGCGCTGACCCCCCGGGAGCGCGACGTGCTGGCCTGCCTGGGGCTCGGGTTGTCCAACCAGCAGGTCGCCGACCGGTTGGCGCTGGCCGAGAGCACCACCAAGACCCACGTCAGCCGGATCCTCGCCAAGCTGGACCTGCGCAGTCGGGTGCAGGCCGCCATCCTGGCCCAGGAACTGGGGCTGCCCGCCCCGCCCCCGGCCTGACCTCACCGCCGCCCGTCGTCACGGCGGCCGGGCCGCCCGGGGCCACGGCGGGCCGGCCACCCGCAGCGGGCGGGCCGCCCGGCGCCCAGGTGCAGGTCGGGGCGTGTCACGCTGGGGCGGTGAGCGAGCCGGGCGGGACGGAACTGTCGGCCACGCTGCGCCGGATCGAACGGGCGGCGGGGGCGCTGGCCAGCGCCAGCGTGGCCCGGATGGACGAGACGCTGCCCTGGTTCCGTGACCTGCCGCCCGACCACCGCTCCTGGGTGATGCTGGTGGCCCAGGCCGGCGCCCGGTCGCTGGTGCAGTGGCTGCGCGACGGCGGCGGCACGGCGGACAGCACCCAGGAGGTCTCGGACGAGGTCTTCGCCACCGCGCCGCAGGCGCTGGCCCGCTCGATCAGCCTCCAGCAGACCGTCGCGCTGGTGAAGGTGATGATCGACGTGGTCGAGGAGCAGGTCTCGCACCTGGCGGCGAAGGGCGAGGAGCAGCAGCTGCGCGAGGCGGTGCTGCGGTTCTCCCGGGAGATCGCGTTCGCCGCCGCCCGCGTGTACGCCCGCGCCGCCGAGTCGCGCGGATCGTGGGACGCACGGTTGCAGGCGTTGCTGGTGGACGCCCTGCTGCGCGGCGACTCGCCGGACGTGCTGGCGAGCCGCGCGGCGGCACTCGGCTGGGCGGACGCCCCGCCCGTGGCGGTGGCGGTCGGCCGCTCCCCCGGCGGGGAGGTCTCCGCCGTGCTGCACACCGTCCACCGGCTGGCCCGGCGCATCGGCACGGAGGTGATCGGCGGGGTGCACGGCGACCGGCTGGTCATCGTGCTCGGCGGTGTCGCCGACCCGGTGGCGGCCACCGGCAAGCTGCTCGGCACGTTCGGGGACGGGCCGGTGGTGGTCGGTCCGGCCGTGCCGAGCCTGGACGAGGCGACCGAGTCGGCGCGCGCCGCGCTGGCCGGCTTCCGGGCCGCCCCGGCCTGGCCGACCGCGCCCCGACCGGTGCCGGCGGACGACCTGTTGCCGGAGCGGGCGCTGGCCGGGGACGCGGAGGCGCGCCGCCGGCTGCGTCACGACGTCTACTCGGCCCTGGTCCGCGCCGGCGGGGAGCTGCTGGAGACCCTCGACGCCTTCTTCGCGGCCGGCGGCACGCTGGAGAGCGCCGCGCGGTCCCTCTTCGTGCATCCGAACACGGTGCGCTACCGGCTGCGGCGGATCTCCGACGTCACCGGCTTCTCGCCGCTCGCGGCGCGCGACGCGTTCGCGCTCCAGGTCGCCCTCACCGTCGGCCGGCTCGACCCGGTGGTCCCGGTGGTACCAACCCAGACAATGACCCCGAGTGCCAGCAAAACACCACACACAGGTGATGATCGCCGCCGATCTTTGTAGGATTCCTCCAAAGGTCCTAGTGCGGTTTGGTCGGGGGCGGCACAGCGCTACCCGCCCGTATCCGGGAGAGTCATAGACGTGCTCGCCGTACTCTCGCCCGGCCAGGGTTCCCAGAAACCCGGCTTCCTGACCCCCTGGCTGGACCTCACCGGCGCCGAGGCGCGCCTGCGCTGGTGGTCCGCGCTGGCCGGGGTCGACCTGCTGCACCTCGGCACCACGGCCGACGCGGACGAGATCAGGGACACCGCGCGGACCCAGCCACTGCTGGTCGCCGCCGCGCTGCTGGCCGCCGAGCACCTACCGATGTACGACGTCACGCTCACCGTCGGCCACAGCGTCGGCGAGCTGGGCGCGGCGGCGCTCGCCGGGGTGCTCCCGGCGGAGGCGGCGATCACCCTGGCTGGCGTACGCGGCCGGGAGATGGCCGCCGCCTGCGCGCTGGAGCCCACCGGGATGGCCGCCGTGCTGGGCGGAGACCCGGACGAGGTGCTCGCCTCGATCGCCGCGCACGGGCTGCACCCGGCCAACCGCAACGGCGCCGGCCAGTTCGTCGCCGCCGGCGCCGTCGAGGGGCTGGACAAGCTCGCCGCCGAGCCGCCGACGAAGGCCCGGGTCATCCGCCTGAAGGTGGCCGGCGCCTTCCACACCCCGTACATGGCCCCCGCCGAGACGGCGCTGGCCGCCGTGGCGGCCGGGATCACCCCGACCGACCCGGCCCGGATCCTGCTGTCGAACCTCGACGGCGCCGCGGTCAACCACGGGCGCGACATGGTGCAGCGCCTGGTCCGCCAGGTCACCGCGCCGGTGCGCTGGGACCTCTGCATGCGCACCCTGGCCGACCTCGGGGTGACCGGCGTGATCGAGCTGCCCCCGGCCGGCACCCTCGCGGGCCTGGTCAAACGGGAGCTGAAGGGGGCCGGCGCCCCCGAGGTGGTCACCCTCAACACCCCGGACGACCTGCCCGCCGCCCGGGACCTGATCGCCCGGCACGGAATGGCACCCAGCCACGAGCCGACCATGCACTTCCGTGTGGTGGTGGCACCGGCGGCCGGCACCTTCGAGCCGGCCCGGGACCTGGCCGAGGGCGACACGCTGCGCGCCGGCCAGGTCGTCGGCCACGTGGCCACCCGCCAGGGCCCGGTCGAGGTGACCGCGCACGACGACGGTGTGCTCACCGAGTGGCTCACCCACCACGACGACCCGGTCGCCCCGGGCCAACCGCTCGTCCGCATCGGAGGACACGCATGACCGGCAGCCGGATCGTCGCGCTCGGGCACTACCAGCCCTCCCGGGTGGTCACCAACGACGACATCGCCCAACTCGTCGAGACCAACGACGAGTGGATCCGCGACCGGGTCGGCATCGCCACCCGGCGGATCGCCGACGGCGAGACGGTCGCCGACATGGCCAGCGCCGCCGCCGGCAAGGCGCTCGCCAACTCCGGGCTCACCGCCGCCGACATCGACCTGGTCGTGGTGGCGACGTGCAGCTCCGCCGACCGCAGCCCCAACGTGGCCTGCCGGGTCGCCGCCAAGCTCGGCATCACCGCGCCCGGTGCGTTCGACCTCAACACGGCCTGCTCCGGCTTCGCGTACGCGCTGGGCACCGTCGACCACGCCATCCGGGCCGGCGCCTCGCGCAACGCCCTGGTCATCGGCGCGGAGAAGCTGTCCGACATGGTCGACTGGACCGACCGCTCCACCTGCATCATCTTCGCCGACGGCGCCGGCGCGGCTGTCGTGTCGGCGGTCGCCGACGGCGAGCCCGCCGGCATCGGCCCGGTGGTCTGGGGCTCGGTGCCGGAGAGGGGCGACGCGGTACGCATCGAGGGCTGGCGCCCGTACATCCAGCAGGAGGGCCAGTCGGTCTTCCGCTGGGCCACCACGGAGCTGGCGCCGCTGGCCCGGCAGGCGTGCGAGCGCGCCGGGGTGGACCCGTCGGAGCTGGCCGCCTTCGTACCGCACCAGGCCAACGCCCGGATCATCGACGGCATCGTCAAGCGGCTCGGCATCCCGAACGCGATCGTCGCCAAGGACATCGTCGAGTCCGGCAACACGTCGGCGGCGAGCGTGCCGCTGGCCCTGTCCAAGCTGGTGGAGCGGCGGGAGGTGCCGTCCGGCGCCCCGGTGCTGCTCTTCGGCTTCGGCGGCGGGCTGACCTACGCAGGTCAGGTCGTCCGCTGCCCCTGAAAGCCCCTCCGGCCGCGTGCCGGGGAGTGACGGCCGGCGTCGTCGGCCGTCGAATGAACCGCGATGAGAGGAACCAACCGCAATGACCCGTGACGAGATCACCGCCGGCCTCGCCGAGATCCTCGAAGAGGTTGCCGGGGTGAACCCGGACGACGTGGCCGAGGGGAAGTCCTTCACCGACGACCTGGACGTCGACTCGCTCTCCATGGTGGAGGTCGTGGTGGCGGCCGAGGAGAAGTTCGGCGTCAAGATCCCGGACAACGAGGTGCAGAACCTGAAGACCGTCGGGGACGCCGTCAGCTACATCGAGGCGCAGTCCTGATCATGGCTCACACCGACGTCGTCGTCACCGGGCTCGGCGCGACCACCCCGCTGGGCGGGGACGTCGCGTCGACCTGGGACGCCATGCTCGCCGGCCGCTCCGGGGTGGGTCCGCTCACCCAGGAGTGGGCCGA
Organism: Micromonospora echinofusca; assembly: GCF_900091445.1. Lineage (NCBI taxonomy): Bacteria > Bacillati > Actinomycetota > Actinomycetes > Micromonosporales > Micromonosporaceae > Micromonospora > Micromonospora echinofusca. Next base: position 1,201,480 of record NZ_LT607733.1, on the reverse strand, counting down.
GCAGCTGCCGGTCCGGATCGCCGCCCAGCTCGCGGTCGAGCCGACCGGCCTGATCGACCGGGTCAAGCTCCGCCGGCTCGACCGTTCCGAGGCGATCGCGATCATCGCGGCGCAGCAGGCGTGGGCGGACGCCGGCCTGGCCGACTCCGGGCTGGACCCGGAGCGGCTGGGCGTCAGCGTCGGCTCCGGCATCGGCGGCGCGCTGACGCTGCTCGCCCAGGACGACATCCTGGAGGCCTCCGGCCCCCGGCGGGTCTCCCCGCACACCATCCCGATGCTGATGCCCAACGGCCCCGCCGCCTGGGTGGGTCTGGAGCTGGGCGCGAAGGCCGGGGTGCACTCCGTGGCCAGCGCCTGCGCGACCGGCGCGGAGGCGATCGCCCTCGGCATGGACATGATCCGCGCCGGCCGGGCCGACGTGGTGGTGGCCGGCGGCACCGAGGCGGTCATCCACCAGTTGCCGATCGCCGGCTTCAGCTCGATGCGGGCGATGTCGACCCGCAACGACGAGCCGGAGCGGGCCTCCCGCCCGTGGGACAAGGCCCGCGACGGCTTCGTGCTCGGCGAGGGCGCGGGCATCCTGGTGCTGGAGCGGGCGGAGCACGCCGCCGCCCGGGGCGCCCGGGTCTACGCGCGGCTGGCCGGCGCCGGGCTCACCTCCGACGGCTACGACATCGTCCAGCCACACCCGGAGGGCGAGGGCGCCATCCGGGCGATCGCGAAGGCGATCGCGGACGCGGACGTCGCCAGGGCGGACATCGTGCACGTCAACGCGCACGCCACGTCGACCCCGGTCGGCGACGTCGCGGAGATCACCGCGCTGCGGGCGGCGCTGGGCGACCACCCGGTGCTGACCTCGACCAAGTCGATGTCCGGCCACCTGCTGGGCGCGGCGGGCGCGCTGGAGTCGATCGCCACCATCCTGGCGATCCGCGACGGTGTCGTACCGCCGACGATCAACCTGGACGACCCCGACGACGGGCTCAGCCTGGACGTGGCCGCCAACGAGGCGCGCCACATGGACATCCCCGCCGCCCTGAACAACTCGTTCGGCTTCGGCGGCCACAACGTGGCTCTCGTCTTCACGCGGGCCTGAGACCACTGCCATGGAGGCACACGTGAGCACCACCGCCGTCGGCGTGGACGCATCTTCCGTCGTCGACCACCGGGATCCGGAGGTTCGGCTCCGGGCGCTGTTCGACGCGGGATCGTTGCGGCTGTCGGTGCCCCGCGACACCTCGGGCGTGCTGTGGGCGCGCGGCGAGATCGAGGGATCGCCGGTCGTCGCGTACGCCACGGACGCGACGCGGATGGGCGGGGCGATGGGCACCGAGGGGTGCCGGCACGTCGTGGACGCCATCGACACCGCCGTACGCGAACGGGTGCCGGTGGTGGGGCTGTGGCACTCGGGCGGGGCACGGTTGGCCGAGGGCGTGGTCGCTCTGGACGCCGTGGGCCAGGTCTTCGCGGCGATGGTGCGTGCCTCGGGGCGGGTGCCGCAGATCTCCACGGTGCTCGGTCCGGCGGCCGGTGGCGCCGCGTACGGGCCGGCGCTGACCGACATCGTGGTGATGAGCGGCGCGGGCCGGATCTTCGTGACCGGCCCGGAAGTGGTCCGCAGCGTCACCGGCGAGCAGGTCGACATGGCGCGCCTCGGTGGGCCCGAGCCGCACGGCCGCCGCTCCGGGGTGGTCCACGTGACCTGCGCCGACGACGAGTCGGCGATCATCGAGTCGCGCCGGCTCGCCGCGTTGCTGGGCCGGCAGGGGCGCCTGTCGCCCGACGACGTGTCCGCCCGGGACGAGGGGGGACACGACCTGGCGGCGAGGATGCCGGCGGAGCCGAACCGGGCCTACGACGTCAAGCCGGTGGTCAAGGCGCTGCTGGACGCCCCCGGCGTGGAGCTGCACGCCAAGTGGGCCCCCAACGTCGTGACCACCCTGGGTCGCTTCGCCGGGCGCACCGTCGGCGTCGTCGCGAACAACCCGTTGCGCCTGGGCGGCTGCCTGGACGCGTCCAGCGCCGAGAAGGCCGCCCGGTTCGTACGCATGTGCGACTCCCTCGGCGTACCGCTGATCGTCCTGGTCGACGTCCCCGGCTACCTGCCCGGCCTGGGTCAGGAGTGGGACGGCGTCGTCCGCCGCGGCGCGAAGCTCCTGCACGCGTTCGCCGAGGCCGTCGTGCCCCGGGTCACCCTGGTCACCCGCAAGGCGTACGGCGGGGCGTACATCGCGATGAACTCCCGCTCCCTGGGGGCCACCGCCGTGTTCGCCTGGCCCAACGCCGAGGTCGCCGTCATGGGCGCCGGCGCCGCCGTCAACATCCTGCACCGCAAGAGGCTCGCCGCCGTCCCCGCCGAGGAGCGCGAGGCGCTGCGCGCGCAGCTCGTCGAGGAGCAGACCCGCATCGCGGGCGGCGTCAACCGGGCCCTGGAGATCGGCGTGGTGGACGACGTCATCACCCCCGCCGAGACGCGCCGCCGCATCGCCGAGGCCCTCGCCGCCGCTCCGGCGGCCCGGGGCGCGCACGGCAACATCCCCCTGTAGGGCCGGCCCGGAGGCTGCGGGCGGCCGGCGATTTCCGAAGTGCGAGGCTCGGAGGACGTGGCAGGCGCGCGGCGCCGACGAACCACTGCGCCGCAGTGCTGATACCTGCGAGGCATGAAGATGCCGCTGTGGTATCGCAACACGGCGACGACAGCGCCGGTCGTCCAGGCTCTGGTCACCGGCTCGACCGGCCACGCAGCCGGGCACGGTTCAAGGCCCAGCCCGCATCACGACGTACGCCGGGAGGGCCCGCGCTCGGTGAGCGCGGTCCTCCCGCCTCGCTCAGCCCTGGTTGCGGGGGTGTCGGCGGGCGGTCCGCTCGTTGCCCCGGCGGTAGTTGCCGGTCCACCGGGCCATGACGAGTTGCGGATCGCCGTCGACCTCGGCGAGGAACTCCGCCGCCCGGCCGCCCCGCAAGGTGCCCGCCGCCCGGCCGTGGTGGGTGATCACCACTGTGCCGTCCGACCGCTCGACGTACGCGAAACCCTCAGCCGTTGCCATGTGCGCGAGGGTGCCAGGCGGGGCGACCGGACGCGACCCGGTTTTCCCGCGGCGCGGGCGGTGCCCGGCGCTGATGCGCGCGGACGGTGACATTCCGGGTTGACGGCGCCGTTCCGCGTCGCTTTGCTGAGCCGGCTCATCGTCAACGGGGAATGGACACCATGGAACGTCGTACCTGTGTCGCCGTGCTCGCGGCGCTCACCATCGGACTGACCGGCGGCTGCACCGACGGCAAGGAGGAGCCGCCCTCGGCCGGCACCTCCCCGTCGGCCTCACCGAGCGCCACCGCCTCGCCGGTGACGCCCGGACCGCCCTGGCACGACGAGGTGGCGGCTGCCGCCGCGGGCACCACGGTCGGCGGCAAGGGCACGCCCTGCGAGCTGCCGGTCACCTTCTCCGTGCCGGCGCGGTGGAAGGTCGAGGCGGTGAAGGGCTCGGCGGAGTTCGGCGAGGCCCGCCTCGGCAAGGCCCTCATGCTGTGCGAGATCGACGCCCGGCCGGCCGGCTCGATCGGGTTCCTCCGCGTGTGGCGGGTCGACGGGGTCGCCGGCGGCGCCGAGGAGCATCTGAAGCACTTCCTCGACGCGTACTCGCCCAAGGCGGCAGACGCGGAGTACCGGCGGCTCAAGGCCGGCACCCTCGACGCCGTCGAGGCGAGCTACCCCGGGAAGGACGGCGGCGCGGTGAACGACCGGGCCGTCGCGGTCTCCTCCCTCTACGGGCCGATCGTGCTGAGCCTGGACACTCCGGAACCCACGGAGCTGCTGCCCGCGTACCAGTTGGTGAAGCAGTCGGCCCGGATCAACCGCGACTGACGCCGCTCAGGTGCCGCAGGTCGTGGCGGGCAGGCCGGTCACCGGCACCGGGGAGCGGCCTTCGGGCCGGGTCTTGCCGGCCAGCACCCCGGCGAGGGCGGTCATCGACGCCCGGCTGGACGAGTAGGTCGCCAGCAGGGTCGGCGACTTGGCCTTCGCCAGCACGTACGGGGTGTCCATGGCGACCGTGACGGCGGCGTCGGCGCGCAGGTCGCCGGCGCCGTCGCCGTACCCGACGAGGTGCACCACCGTGCCGCCACGGGCCGCCACCTCGACCCCGGCCGCCTTGAGCGCCTCGGTCAGCGCCGCCCGGGTGTGCTCGCGCCCGCCGGAGGCGGTCACGGTCACCGGGCCCCGTACGCCGCCGCCGCAGGCGCCGCGCAGCACCGTCACCGCCGCCGCGGCCAGGTCCTCCGCCGCCTTGCGGTGCGCCGGGCCGGCCAGCGTGGACAGCTCGGGCGTGGGCCGGTCGGCCAGCTTGAACTTCATCGTCAGCACCCGGGTCGCGGCCTCGACGAGGCGGGCCCGGGGCAGCGAGCCGTCGCGGAGCGCGGCGAGCAGCCCGTCGTACGCCTGACGGACGTTCGGCGGCATCAGGATCAGGTCGTTGCCCGCCTTCAGCGCCCGCACGGCGGCCTCGCCCGGCGACCAGCGCTTGGCCGGCGGCATGTTCATCCCGTCGGTGATCACCACGCCCTGGAAGCCGAGCTGGCCGCGGAGCACGTCGGTGAGCAGCTTGTGCGAGAAGGTCGCCGCGGTGCCCGGGTCCACCGACCGCGCGTCGAGGTGGGCGGACATCACGGCCATCGTGCCCGCGTCGATGGCGGCGGAGAAGGGCGGCCACGCCCCGGTCTCCAGCGTCTTCCTGGGCTGGTCGAGCACCGGCAGGCCCTCGTGCGAGTCGGCGGCGCTGTGCCCGTGCCCGGGGAAGTGCTTGACGGTGGCCGCGACGCCGGCGGCCTGCAGGCCCCGTACCGCGCCGGCGACCTGCCCCGCCGCCACCTTCGGGTTCGCCCCGTACGACCGGGAGCCGATCACCGTGCTGCGGGTGACGAGCACGTCGGCGACGGGGGCGAAGTCGAGGTTGATGCCCATCGCGGCGAGTTCGGCGCCGGCCGCCCGCCAGGCGGCCTCGGTCAGCTCCGGTCGTCCGGCGGCACCGGCGGCGAGGGCGCTGGGCAGCAGGGTCACGCCGTCGGTGATCCGGGTGACCACGCCGTGCTCCTGGTCGGTACCGACCAGGAAGGGCGCCGGCCCGGCGGGCAGCCGGCCGGCGGCCGCGCGCAGGCCGTCGGTCAGCGCACGGACCTGCTTCGGGTTGTCGACGTTGGTCGTCTCCTGGTTGCCCTTGGTGGGGTCGTCGGCGCTGAAGCCGACCAGGATCAGCCCGCCGAGCCGGTACTTCTCGACCATCTGGGCGGGGGTGTCCACGCCGGCCAGCGCCTGGTTGCCGGCCGCCGAGCCGGGCGAGACCCGGGTGGCCGCGTCGCCGTAGGCGTACGGCATCAGCACCTGCCCCACGAGGTCCTCGTCGGCCAGTGAGGCCACCAGGGCGGCGGCGCGGGCGTCGGGGTCGGCGCCGGGGACGCTCGCGGTGGGTGCCGGGGTGGCCGTCGGGGCGGCGGCGCTCGTGGGCGTCGGGTCGGGGCGGCGCTCCGCCGGCCGGGAGCATCCGGAGACGAGCAGCGCGGTCAGGACGGCGAGCGCGACGCCGGCACGTCGCGGGGTAGTCGACACGCGGCCCATCCCACCAGTTCGCCCGTTATCGGGGCAACTTGACCTTCACCCCATCGGATGAGTCGGCCCCGGTCCGGACCGTGGCGTCAGCCGACGCGGGTGAGCAGGGTCACCGGCGCGCCGTCGCCGGCGTACCGGTAGGGCTCCAGTTCAGCGTCCCACGCCGTGCCGAGCGCCTTGTCGAGGGCGTGCGCGAGGGCCTCCGGCGCCCGCGCGCCCGCCATGATGCTGCGCAGCCGGTCCTCGCCGAGCTGGATGTCGCCGGCCGCCCCGACGGCCGCCCGGAACAGGCCCCGTCCGGGCACGTACATGAAGCGCTCGCCGTCGGCGCCGGGGCTGGGTTCCTCGGTGACCTCGAAACGGATCATGGGCCACTGCCGGAGGGCAGCAGCCAGCTCGGCGCCCGTCCCCGGGCGACCGGTCCACCCGCACTCGGCCCGGCGGGCGCCGGGGTCGACGGGCTGAGCCGTCCACTGCAGGTTGACCGGCGCGGCGAGGACGCGCGCGATCGCCCACTCGACGTGTGAGCACACGGCGAGCGGGGTCGAATGGACGTATACGACGCCACGCGTTGGCACGGTGACCTCCCGGAGAGCGAGGTGCGTCTTCCCCTACGACCTCGACCACCCGAGTGGTTGCTGGAACACATGATGACTGGTGTGACGGATGGTGCGCCAGGGAATCGGAAAATTCGCGGTCGGAATAGTCGGACGGGTGCCCCGGTTGACCCCTCACGACGCGATGACCAGCCAGGGACCGTGTTCGTGTACAGTTCCATCGGCGGCCTGTGCCGCGCACATCTTCGCGGGCGGAACCCAGCAGGGTGACACCCGCACAGCCCCCGGACGTTCCGTCCTCCCGTACGTCTTGCAAGGAGTACCTCCGTGGCGAGCAACACCTCTAAGACCGCGCGCGCGTCAGTCCGGGCCGGCCAGGCTGGCCAGGGTGGCGCCCTCAGCGTGCTGGGCGAGTTCAAGTACGTCATCCCGCTCAACGGCGGCAAGCACGCCTACGTGCGGAACCTGACCAACGGCAAGACCGCGCACCTGCGCACCGACTCCGAGGCCTTCATCGAGGAGATCCGGGTGCTGGCCGCCGCCGGCCACGCCGCGAAGATCCGGGTCGAGCTCAACAACCTCAACGCCACCCACCCGGGTGACGGCTGGGACGCCACCGAGAAGCGCCTCGTCGAGGCCGGCGTCTTCGAGGGCTGAGCCCTCCCCCCACGCGACACCGCGACCGCCCGTCGGGACCATCCCGGCGGGCGGTCGCGCCGTCTGCGGGTCGCTCACGTCTCCAGCAGGGCCACCTCGCCGGTCGCCAGGTCGTAGAGGGCACCGACCACCGCCAGCCGGCCGGCGGCGACCGGGGCGGCGAGCAGGGCGTCGGCGCGCAGGGCGCGCACCGTACGCAGCACGTGCCGTCGGATCGCCAGCGGATGCACCCGGGGGTCGTCGACGCCCACCTCGGTCACCGCCGGGGCGATCTGCTCGACGAGGTGGGCCAGCGAGCCGCCCGGCGACCGTCCGCCGCGCAGCGTGTCCACGGTCGAGGCCACCGCGCCGCACCGCTCGTGCCCGAGCACCACCACCAGCGGTACGCCCAGCTGACCGACCACGTACTCGATGGAACCGAGCACCGCCCGGTCGAGCACGTGCCCGCCGGTGCGGATCACGCAGATCGAGCCGAAGGTCTGGTCGAAGATCGCCTCCAGCGGCACCCGCGAGTCGATGCAGCCGAGCAGCACCGCGTACGGCTGCTGGTCTCCGGAGGCCGCCGCGGCGGCCGCGGTGACGTCGTGGCCGTGGATCGGCTGGCCGCTGACGAAGCGGCGGTTGCCGGCGAGCAGCTCGGCCAGCGCGGCCCGGGGCGACCCCATGCCCTCAGCTTGGCGGGCCCCCGGGAGGTTCGGAGCGGGTTGCGAATCTTCTCACCGACCCGGTTGTCGTGGTCTCATGACGGGTAGCCGGTGTTACCACCGGGTATCCCCGGTGTTGCGGTTCCGTGCGGCCCTGGGGAGGTGACGATGCCGGAGCACGTCGAGGTACGTCTTCCCGACGACGTACGCCTGCACGTCGAGGCGGCCGGACCGGCCGACGCCGAGGTCACGGTCGTGCTGCTGCACGGCTGGACGCTCGACGGGCGGGCCTGGCACCGGCAGCTCGCCGACCTGCGGCGACGCTTCGGCGACGCGGTGCGGGTGGTGACCTACGACGCGCGCGGCCACGGCCGGTCGAGCTGCATGGCGCTGCCCACCGCCACCGTGGCCCAGCTCGGCGACGACCTCGCCGCAGTGCTGGACGAGGTGGCCCCGACCGGCCGCGTCGTGCTGGTCGGCCACTCGATGGGCGGTATGACGATCATGGAGTACGCGCACCGCCACCCCGGGCACTTCGCCGCCCGGACGGCCGGGCTGGTCTTCGTCTCCACCACCGCCGAGGGCCACACGCACACCGTCTACGGCCTCTCCCCCCGGATCGCCCGGCTGATCCGGCTCGCCGAGACCACCGGGGCCGGCGTGCTGGCCCGGTGCGGGGCCTGGCGACCGCCCCGGGCGCTGCTGCGCGCGCTGCGTCCCAGCATCCGCTGGATGCTTTTCGGCGACCGCTGTGACCCGCACGACATCCGGCTGGTCACCTCGGCGGTGGCCCGCGCCACCCTCCGCTCGATCGGCGGGTTCCGCGCCTCCATCGGGGCGCAGCACCGGCTGGACACCCTCGCCGCGCTGGCCCACCTGCCGGCCGCCGCCCTGGTCGGCGACCGGGACCGGCTCACCCCGCCGCCCTGCGCCGAGTCGATCGCTGGCGCGCTGCCGGCGACCGAGCTGACCGTCTGCCCGGGTGCCGGGCACATGCTGATGATGGAGCGGCCCGACGAGGTCAACGAGGCGCTGGGCGGCGTGCTCCGGCGCGTACTCGCCGCCCCCGGCGCCACCGCCGCCGCCCGGGCGGACTGACCGGGCGCGGCCCCGCGGGGGCGTGACGCGGGTTCCTTTCCCGCACCGGTCGCGCCGCTGGTTGCGCGCGGGCCGTACCCTCTTGCGGTTGGCCTGGCGCGGTTGGCGCGGTTCGCGCCGCCCGCCGCCGACGTCAGGAGGAGCGAGCGGTGACCGACCAAACCACCCTGGAACAGGAGATCGCCGTCGAGCAGCGGCATCTCGACCGGGTGTACGCCCGACTGGCCGAGCTGCGCCGGTCGGCGGTCAGCGCCGAGAAGGAGGGCTACCGGCTCGCCCGGGTGGGCAACTTCGGTGCGCTGGTCGAACGGGACGCGATGGTGTTCCACGCCGCGCGGCGGCGGCACATGCTCGACGCCGAGCACGAGGGCCTGGTCTTCGGCCGGCTGGACCTGCTCGACCGGCAGGTGCTGCACGTCGGGCGGCTCGGCATCCGGGACGACGACGCGTCCACCCTGGTGGTCGACTGGCGGGCCCCGGCGGCCGCCGCCTTCTACCAGGCCACCCCCGCGCAGCCGCTGGGCGTGGTGCGGCGCCGCACGATCCAGTCCTCCGCCGAGCGGGTCACCCGCATCGAGGACGACCTGCTCGACCCCGTCGCGGCCCCCGCCGACATGGCGGTCGTCGGCGACGGCGCGCTGCTGGCCACGCTGTCGAAGGCCACCGGCCGGGGCATGCGCGACATCGTGGCCACCATCCAGCGGGAGCAGGACGAGGCGATCCGCTCCCCCGGCTCGGGCGTGACGATCGTGTCCGGCGGCCCGGGCACCGGGAAGACGGCCGTCGCCCTGCACCGGGCCGCGTACCTGCTCTATTCCGACCGCAGCCGGTTCGCCGGTGGCGGCATCCTGGTGGTGGGCCCGTCCTCGGTCTTCGTCGAGTACATCGCCTCGGTGCTGCCCTCGCTCGGCGAGGACACCGCCACCCTGCACTCGCTGGGCACGCTCTTCGCGGGCATGACGGCCACCCGCACCGACGCACCGGAGGTGGCGGCGGTCAAGGGCTCGCTGCGGATGCGGCGGGTGCTGGAGCGGGCGGTCCGGGACGCGGTGCCGGACGGCCCGACCGAGCTGCGCCTGCTCTACCGGGGCGCGCTGCTCCGGCTGGAGCGCCGCGAGTTGGACGGCATCCGGGACCGGGCGATGCCTCGCGGCGCACGGCGCAACGAGGTGCGCCGGGCCGGCTTCGACGGGGTCTTCGCGGCGCTCTGGGCGCAGGCCCGCCGGTTGGGCGTCGGCCGGCTGCCCGAGCAGCGCGCGTTCGAGGACGAGATCGCCGAGCGGCCGGAGTTCCGGGAGTTCCTCAAGGCGTGGTGGCCCCGGCTGCACCCCCGGCACGTGCTGGGCTGGCTGGCCCGCCCCGACCGGATGCACCGTTACGCCGCCGGCATCCTCTCCCGCGCCGAGATCCGGCTGCTGACCGACGCGTACCGCAGCCTCGACGCCGCCGGGCTGACGATCGCCGACGTCGCGCTGCTCGACGAGCTGGACGCCCTGCTCGGCAAGCCGATGAAGCCCGCCCGCGCGAAGCGGGACCCGTTCCAGCTGGCCGGCGGGGTCCGCGAGCTGAGCACCTTCGCCGACCGGCAGCGCGCCGCCCGCGAGGCGGCCCGGGAACGCCCGGAGGACTACCGGGAGTACGCGCACGTGGTGGTCGACGAGTCGCAGGACGTCTCGCCGATGCAGTGGCGCATGATCGGCCGGCGCGGCCGGTTGGCCTCCTGGACGGTGGTGGGCGACCCGGCCCAGACGGCGTGGACGGGCGAGGCGGAGGAGTTGACCCGGGCCCGGGACCAGGCGTTGGGCCGGCGCAAGCGGCACCACTTCACCCTCACCACCAACTACCGCAACTCGGCGGAGATCTTCGCGGTGGCGGCGGCCGAGATCCGCCGGCTGCATCCGGACCTCCCGCTGCCCCGGGCGGTGCGGTCCACCGGCGTCGACCCGGTCGCGCTGGTGGTGCCGCAGGTGGAGCTGGAGGCCGCCGTCGCGGCGGCGACCACGGCGCTGCTCGCCGAGGTCGAGGGCACGGTCGGCGTGATCACGCCCGTGCCCCGCCGCGACGAGGTCGCCGGCTGGCTGGCCGGCCTGGCCGCGCCGCGGCTTCAGGTGGTGACCAGCCTGGAGGCCAAGGGCATGGAGTACGACGGGGTCGTCCTCGTCGCCCCGAGCGAGATCCGGGCCGACCCGGGGTCGGGCGTGCGGACGCTCTACGTGGCGCTGTCCCGGGCCACCCAGCGGCTGACCACCGTCGACCCCACTGGCTGAGAACCCGTTACTTGCACACATAGCGATGTGAGCATAAATTGAACGCGAATCCGGACCCCCAGAGGGAGGATGGGCGCGTGGGCGCAGGTCATGACCACCACCACGGGTCGGTGGCGAACGCCGCACACCGCCACCGGGGCCGGCTCTGGGCGGCGTTCGGTCTGCTCGCCGGCCTGATGGTGGTGGAGGCGGTGGCCGCCTTCCGGACGGGCTCGCTGGCCCTGCTCAGCGACGCCGGGCACATGTTCACCGACGTGCTCGGCATCGGCATGGCGCTCGCCGCGATCTCGGCGACCCGGCGGGCGGGCGGCGACCCGCAGCGCACGTTCGGCCTCTACCGGCTGGAGGTGCTCGCCGCCCTGGCCAATGCCGTGCTGCTCTCCGGCGTCGCGGTCTACGTCGTGATCGAGGCGGTACGCCGCTTCGGCGACCCGCCGGAGGTGCTGGCCGGCCCGATGCTGGTGGTCGCCGTGTTCGGCCTGCTCGCCAACATCGGCGCCTTCGCCCTGCTGCGTTCGGGGGCGAAGGAGAGCATCAACGTCCACGGCGCGTACCTGGAGGTCCTCGGCGACCTGCTGGGGTCACTCGGCGTGATCGCGGCGGCACTGCTGATCGCCACCACCGGCTGGTGGTGGGCCGACCCGCTGGTTGCCGTCGCGATCGGGCTGTTCATCCTGCCGCGCACCTGGCGACTCGGGCGGGCGGCGCTGCGCATCCTGGTGCAGGCCGCGCCGGAGCACCTCCAGGTAACGGCCGTGCACGACCGGCTGGCCGCCGTGCCGGGCGTCGCCGAGGTGCACGACCTGCACGTCTGGACGCTGACCTCCGGGATGGAGGTGGCCTCGGCGCACCTGACCATGACACCCGACGCGGAGGTCGGCGCGGTGCTGGGCGCCGCCCGGGCCGCGCTGCACGACGACTTCCAGATCGAGCACGCCACGTTGCAGATCGAGCCGGGAGCGTCGCCAGGGGCTTGCGGGGCGGTTGAGTGGTAATGAGGACAACCTTAAATCTGGGAGAGTATTGTCGCGTTATGCCGGATTTGACTGTTAGTGGACATGCACCGTGCGTCACCTGCACTGCAGCAGTCACACCGGCACCGGTAGGCTCTGCTTCGGCCTCCGCCAGGCGGCACCCACCGGTGCCGGCGGTGGCCGCCGCCTAATCGCCCGGCGGGGCGAACCGGGGAACCATGTTCGTGGGGTGCATCCGCGTCAGCGGTAGGGATCTTCCGTCCCGAACCCGTCAGCTAACCCGGTCGGCGGCTGACGGAAGGACACGTGTATGCCAGTGATGGCACCTGTACGACGACGTGCCGCCCGGACGGCGGCCCTGATCACCACGATGCTCGCCCTCGGCGCCGCGGTGGCCCCGGTCACCGCCGCCCCGGCGGCGGCCGCCACCCGCGCCGGCCTGCTCGCCGCCACCCCCGGCCAGGACGAGGAGGGCGGCACGCCCGCCCTGCGGGCCCAACTCGAGGCCGCCAGCAAGGGCTACCTCGACGCCAAGCGCGCCCTCGACACGTCGGCCAAACGGCAGCAGCAGCTCGCCGCCCAGCTCAAGACCACCGAGGTCGAGCTGACGGCGCGCAGCGCCAAGGTCGGCGAGATCGCGGGGGCCGCCTACCGCACCGGCCGGCTCAGTGTGGCGTCCGCCCTGCTCAACAGCGGTTCGCCGGACGGCTTCATGGACCGCGCCGCCGCCCTCGACGCGGTGGCCGCCAAGGAGGACCGCGCCCTGCGCGAGCTCCAGCAGACCCGGGACGAGGCCGCCCGCACGAAGCTCGCTCTGGACGGCGAGATCCGGGAGCAGCGCAAGCAGGTCACCGTGATGGCCAAGCGCAAGGAGCAGGCCGAACGGGCGCTGACGGTCGCCAACCAGAAGCAGCAACAGCGACAGTCCGCGGGCGGAGGCGGCTCGCCGGGCGGCACCTCCAGCAAGACGGCGAAGGCGGCGCCGCGCAACTCCGACGGCTCCTGGCCGCGCGAGTCGTGCAGCGTCAACGACCCCACCCCCGCCAACGGCTGCATCACGCCGCGTACGCTGCACGCGCTCAACCAGGCCAAGGCGGCGGGCTTCACCCGCTACGTCTCCTGCTACCGCCCCGGCGGCTCCGGCGAGCACCCCAAGGGCCGGGCGTGCGACTTCGCGGCCCAGAAGGGCGGCTTCGGCGGCGACGCCACCGGCGGTGACCGGACGTACGGCAACAACCTGGCGGCGTTCTACGTGCGCAACGCCGACCGGCTCGCCGTGCTCTACGTGATCTGGTACCGGCAGATCTGGCTGCCGAGCAGCGGGTGGAAGTCGTACAGCGGTGCCAACGGCGATCCGTCCAGCGACCACACCAACCACGTGCACCTGTCGGTCTACTGACGCCCACGCCTCGGTGCCCCGCCCGTCGCGGGTCACCGGGGCGTGTCGGCGGGTGGCGGCTGCGGCGCGGCACCGTCGAGGACCACGGCGAGGCGCGCGGCCAGTCCGAGGTGGGCGGCGCGCGCCTGGCGGAACGCGTAGCCGAAGAGCGGCGCGGGTGCGGCGAGGGTAATCTCCACGTCGACGCGGACCACGCCGTCGGGCTCCGGCCGCAGCCGGGTGTGGTTGCGCACCGTGGTGGCGGGCCACTGCCGGGCCACGGTGACGATCTCGTCGGGCTCGTCGACCAGGACGTCGGCCCGGTAGGTGATCGGCAGCCGTACCGGCCCGGCGGCCAGCCGGTCGGTGATGTCGTAGCTGGCCCGGGCACCGGGACGGGGCGGCACCCGCCGGACCCGGACGATCAGCGGGTGCAGGCCCTTCTGCCTCCTCGGATCGACGAGCAACGCCGCGGCCCGCGCCACGGAGCAGCGCGCCTGGACGGTGTAGCTGAAGGAACTCCGCCTGAGCACGCCGTCTCCCCACCGCCGATGGTCGCCCGATGGTCGCGCATGCCGGGCGCCCTGGCAACGCCGCGCCGATCCCGCCCGGAGTCCGGACGTCCTGCCGGCGACCCCACTACCGTCAGCTTATGGATGGTCACGGGACGCATTGGCCAGGGGTGGGCGCATGAACGGGTACGACGGATGAGCGGGCACGTGATGGTCTTCGCGCCCACACCTCGGCTGACGGTGACCGTCGACCAGCCCAGCGACGCCCCGGAGCTGCACCTGCACCCCGGCGGGCAGGGCGTCTGGCAGGCCCGGATGGTGATGTCGCTCGGCGTCGACGTGGTGCTCTGCACCGCCCTCGGGGGCGAGATCGGTCAGGTGCTGGAGCCCCTGCTCGTCAGCGAGGGGGTCAACCTGAAGGTCGTGGTGCGCGACTCCGGCAGCGGCGGGTACGTGCACGACCGCCGTGAGGGCTCCCGGCAGGAGATCGTGGACGTGCCCGGCCAGCCGCTCAGCCGGCACGAGTTGGACGAGCTCTACAACCTGGCGCTCGGCGAGGGGCTGCGCGCCACGGTCAGCGTGCTGAGCGGGCCGAACGAGCCGTCGCTGGTCCCGGCCGACCTCTACCGACGGTTCGCCGCCGACCTGGGGGCCAATGGCAGCCGGGTGGTGGTCGATCTCTGCGGCGAGCACCTCGACGCCGTGCTGGACAGCGGCGTCTTCTTCCTCAAGATCAGCCATGAGGAGCTGATCGCCGACGGCCGCGTCGACGGCGAGGAGGAGGAGCAGCTCACCCGGGCCCTGTACGACCTGCACGCCGGCGGCGCCGAGAACGTGGTGGTGAGCCGGGCCGACAAGCCCGCCCTCGCCCTGGTCGACGGCGAGGTCTTCGAGGTGGAGATGCCCCGCCTGGAGGCAGCCGACCCGCGCGGGGCGGGCGACTCGATGACCGCCGGGGTGGCGGCCGTGGTGGCGCGTGGCGGCGACGTGCGCACCGCCATCCGTACCGGGGCGGCGGCCGGCGCGCTGAACGTGACCCGGCACGGCCTGGGCACCGGCCGGCTCGACTCGATCACCGGCCTGGTCGACCGGGTACGCCTCGTACCGGCCGGCAACCGGCCGCAGGAGCGGACCAGCCCCGACGAGCTGGCCGACCGGGCGGCCGGGCGATGACGCTGCGGGTGCTGGTCACCAACGACGACGGGATCGCCGCGCCCGGCATCCAGGCGCTGGCGCGGGCGGCGGCGGAACGGGGCCTGGACGTGGTCGTCGCCGCGCCGCTGGAGGAGGCGAGCGGCACCAGCGCCGCGATGACCGCGGTGGAGCGGGACGGGCACGTGGTGGTCCACGAGCATCCGCTGCCGGAGCTGCCGGGGGTGCCGGCGTACGCGGTGGGCGGCTCCCCCGGCTTCATCGCGCTGATCGCGGTGCACGGCGCGTTCGGGCCCCCGCCGACGGTGGTGCTCTCCGGCATCAACCGGGGCGCGAACGCGGGCCGCGCGGTGCTGCACTCGGGCACGGTGGGGGCCGCCTTCACCGCCGCCGCGAACGGCTGCCGGGCGATGGCCGTCTCACTCGACGTGCTCTCGGCCGGGGAGGCCACGGCCGCCAGCGGGGGCGCCGCGGTGGCCGCCGCCGCCCGGGTACGCGACGCCGAGCGGCACTGGCCGACGGCCGCCCGGGTCGCCCTGGACCTGCTGCCCCGGCTCACGGCCGGGCCCGTGGAGAGCGTGCTCAACGTGAACGCGCCGGACCTGCCGCACAACCGGCTGCGCGGGGTACGCCGGGGCACCCTGGCCAGCTTCGGTCAGGTGCAGATGACGGTGGCGGAGGCCGGGCACGGCTTCGTCCGCACGTCGCTGGAGGAGCCCGGGCAGGCCGTGCAGCCCGGCACCGACCTGGCCCTGCTGGCCGACGGGTACGCCTCGGTGACGGCGATCCGCGCGGTCACCGAGGTGGCGGACGTCGACCTGTCGGGCCTCGGCGACGGCTGAGCGCCGCACACCCCCGCCGCGCGGCCGGGGTGGTGCCGGCGGCGGTCAGGCGCCGGGAAGGACCTCGGGCGTGGGCGCGCCGGCGTAGTAGGGCTCGGGGGCGCCGAAGAGGCCGAGCAGGCCGGTCACCCAGAGCTGCCGGTGCACGAACCGGCTCGGCTCGGTGACGACGAGCTTGACGCCGCTCACCTCGGCGGTCTGGAAGCCGGCGACCATCGCGCTGATGCCCACCGAGTCGATGAAGGTGACGAGCCGCATGTTCAGCTCGATCCGGCCGGGACGCCCCTTGGTCAGGACCTCGGCGATCGCCTCACGCACCTCGTACGCGGTGTCGACGTCGATCTCCCCCCGCGGGGCGATCTCGATGACACCACCGGGCAGGACCGACTTCACGATCGACAGGCTCACGCGAGCACCTCCACTCGCCCGTCCGACGGGCGCCTCATCAGTACGCGGGCCGCGACCGAGAGTATTCCTCTGACGGCCTCGGTCGCCACCCCTCGGGATGAGCAATTCGCGGACGAGGACACGGCAAGTCGCCCTTATCCGCACTATTGACGTTTTGTCCACCAGACGATCAGCTTCCGCTGACGCGTCGCGCCCCCAGGGTAGCCGGCTGTGTCCGGCAACGCCCAGCAGCCGTACCCCGGGCGTGGCCTGTCCCGCTTCGGCCCCCGGCCTTGCCCGTTCTGCCTAGCATCGGCTCGGAGACACGACTGCGACCGGGAGGACGATCGATGCTCAGGAGACTTGCCGCACTCGCCGGCGTCAGCGCGCTACTGGCCCTCGTACTGGCCTGCGGCTTCGGCGGCGGAGGCGGCGATGACGACGACGATGACGACGACTTCGCCAGGGGGGTGACGGCGGCGGTCGTGCTGCGCTGACGCCGGGCCCCGCGCACCACCCCGCCGGGCGGCACGGGCCGCGGCACCCGCCACAGCGGGTTTGCCGGGCCGCCCGACGGGGCACAGGCGGAACGAGCGAACCGTCACCCGCCGGTCCGACGCCGAAGTCCGAAGTGGCCGCCGGCTTCGGCACCCGAGGAGGTAACCCACCATGTTCGGAAGCAACCTGCTGGACCGCCGCAACAAGCCCGAGCGGATCGCGGACCAGGCGTGGCAGCACCTGGTCTCGGCGGTCAGCTCCGCCGGTGACAGCGTCCGGGACACCGCACGTTCCGCCCGCCGGGGCGGCTCCGGTCTCGCCGACGAGGCCGGCGACCTGGTGGGCTCCGCGGCGGACGAGGCACGCCGCCGGGCCACCCTGGCCTTCGACGCGCTGGCCGGCCGCCGGCCCGCGCTGCCCTGGACGCTGCTGGTCGGCGCCGCGCTCGTCGGTGCGGCGATCGGCTGGGCCGCCGGCACCGCCGCGCGGGCCGCCGGCAGCCGGGGCGACCGGGCGATGGACGACATCGAGTTCGTCGATGTCGACCGGCCCAACTCCCCCGTCGGCCTCGACGGCTGACCCGCCCGACCCGCGCTCGGCGCACGGGCCCCGGCCAACCCAGCGTCGGCCGGGGCCCGTGCCCGTTGCGGGTGACGCCCGCCGGTCGTCGCCGGCGTCGCCGGCTCGGGCCAGAGCCGGCGGCGCCGCACCGCACGGTCCGACTCAGAGGGCCGCGACGCTCGCCGGCGCCCGTTCCGCCCGGCTCAGCGCGCGCAGCACGGCCGGCTGACCATGCCGGCGTACGGCGAGCCGGGCCAGCAGCGTCAGCACCGGGTCGACCACCTCCGCCGGCAGTTCCGGGGTGGGCACGCCGACGCTGACCGCGAGGTCGTCGGCGTGTACGACGAGTTCCATCAGCCGGGTGACCAGGTAGTCGTCCAGGGTGAGCGACCACGGGCCGTGGCGCACGTGCACCACTCGCGCGGGCGGCTCCGCCGACAGTACGCGGCTCAGCTCGCGCAGCGTGGCCGCGTACCGGTCGACCAGGGCGGCGGGGCCGTCGGCGGCGAGGCCGTCACCGACGCGGCGGATGACGACGTTCACCGTCGCGTCGACCGGGGCGCCGAGCCAGCCGCCGCGCGCGTAGTGGTCGAGCAGCCCCACGGGGTCGCCGGCGGGAACGGGCGTGGCCAGCACGGCGGGGACGCCGAGCACCTGGTTGGCGAGGTGACCGGCCAGCCCGGCCACCCCGAACGCCGGCAGGGCGCTCGGTTCGTCCCAGCGGTTCGCGACGGCGGGATCGGCGAGCAGGTCCGCCGCCGAACGCGCGGCGGTGAGGTAGGCCGTCCTGATCGGACTCACGGAGGATCCCTCCTTCGACGGGCGGTCCCCCGAGCCTATGGCCGACCGGGACACCGACTCCCCTCGATACGTGCCCGATCGCCCGGCAGCACGCGGTGGCTACGCCTGTTTCATTGACCGCGACTAGCTACGCCGGACGTCGACGACGGGCGGTGTGGTCCACTCGCCCTGATACCACACAGGTATTTTTATGCCGCACGGGTATCAGCGCTGCGATGGCAATGGTTCACCAGGTTCACGCGCCACCAGGACTGCGATCAGACCGACTTCTGAAACACGCCGCAGCCGCAAGCCACGCGGTGGGTCGAGCCGGCAGCCGCCCGCTCGAACGGCGCACGCCGGAGTCCCGTGGACGGGGCTCCGGCGTGCGCGGCCGTTCGGGCGGTCAGCGGGCGGTGCAGGTGACGGTGCTCGGCGCGGTGTTCGTCCCGGTCGTACTGGCCAGGAAGCCGGCGGTGGCGGTGGCGCCCGCGCCGAGGGCGCCGTTCCAGCCGGCGTCGCGGACGGAGACGGTCGCCCCGGTCTGGGTGTGGGTGCCACCCCAGAGCTGCGTGATCTTCTGGCCGTCGGGGAAGGTCCAGCCCACCGTCCAGCCGGCGATCGCCGCGCTGCCGGCGTTGCGGACCACCAGCTCGCCCTGGAAGCCGCCCTGCCAGGAGCCGGTCACCCGGTACGTCGCGGTGCAGCCGTTGGTCGGCGGTGGCGTCGTGGGCGGCGGGGTGGTGGGCGGCGGCGTCGTGGGCGGTGGCGTCGTGGGCGGCGGGGTGGTGGGCGGCGGCGTCGTGGGCGGCGGCGTGGTCGGTGGCGGCGTGGAGGTGGTCGGCGACGGGTCGGGCGTGCCGCCGAGCCGGTCCGCCACGAGGATGCCCCGGCCGTTGGTGCCGAGGTAGACCCGGCCGTAGACCCGCGGGTCGCCGGTCAGGGCCTCGCCCGCGTTGCCGTACTGGTGCCGGTCGTCGTTGATCCGGACCCAGCTCGCGCCGGTGTCGTCCGAGCGGTGTACGCCGGGTCGGCCGTCGACGGTGCCGAAGAGGTACAGCGCCGGGTACGCCCGGCCGGGCGCGGCCTTGCCGAAGCCGACGTTGCCGGCGGTGCTCACCCCCGCCAGCTTGGTGAAGGTGGCCCCGGAGTCGGTCGAGCGCCACAGCCCGCCCTCGCCGGCCAGCCACAGCTCGCCCTCCCTGCCGGGCAGCGCCTTGAACTTGACGGTGCCGGTGGCGGGGAGGCCGGCGGCGGCCGAGGCGGTGAAGCTGGCCCCGCCGTTGGTGCTGACGTAGAACCTGCCGCCCGCGAAGCCGTAGAACTTGTTCGGGTTCACCCGGTCGGACTCGATCGTCGCGTTCGCCGGGACGCCCGTCGACGCGGCCCAGGAGGTGCCGAAGCCGACCGAGTGCACCACCTGCTGGCCGGCGTCGCCCGGGGCCCAGACGAACCGGCTGCCGTCGGCCGAGGCGGCGACCGTGCCGCCGCTGTTGACGCCGGACGGTTCGGTGCCCTGGAACCAGTTGGCCCCGCCGTCGGTGGAGAAGGCGACGTGGCTGTCGCCCGGCCGGTCCGCGTCGGCGAAGTTGCCGGCCCGCACCATCACGGCCGGCTTCGCCTCGGCGTAGTCGAGGCTGGTGGTGCTGGTGAAGCTCGGCTGGGTGAACATCATCGGCGGTACGGCGTCCAGGTCGGTGTGCCGGAAGCCCCCGATGTCGCCGAGCGCGCTGACCAGCGGCGCCCCCGAGGGTGGGCTGACCAGGTCCAGCACGGCGGTCTCCTCCAGGCCCTTGACCATGGGCTTGATGGTGAACTGGCCGCCGGTGTCCCACTTGGTGAGGTCGGTGCTGCCGTAGATGGTAGCGCCCGTGCCGTACAGGAAGCGGTTGCTGTCATGCGGATCGATCTCCACCGACTCGTTCATCCAGCCGAGCTTCGGGGTCTCCTCCGGCGGCGCCGGGTTGCTGCCGAAGGTCAGCCACGGCACGGAGCTGACGTCCATGGTGTAGCGCTTGGACCGGTTCGGGTAGCTGGTGAACTCCCAGATCCGGGTCCAGGTGGCGCCGCCGTCGGTGCTGCGCCAGAAGATCGCGTCCGGCCACCAGGAGATCTGCGTGGCGACCATGAGGGTGTTCGGCTGCTGCCGGTCGATGGTCAGGCCGCTGTAGCCGAAGTAGGCGTCGGTGCTGGTGGACGGGACGGGGCTGATCCGCGTCCACGCGCCGGTGGCACGGCTGAACTTCCACACGTCGCCCTTGCCGCCGTCGTACGGGCCGCCGGTGTCGCTGGTGGCGATGTAGAGGAAGCCGCCCACCGGGTCGACGACGCCCTTGTGCGCGAGGTAGCCGGTCGGCTGCCCGGCGATCCGCTCCCAGGTGGCGCCGCCGTTCGTGCTGCGGTAGACGGGGTTCTCCTTGTCGGCCACGCCGACGTAGATCGTCTGTGTGGCGGCGCCGGCCGTACCCGTGCTCTTGTCGAAGCTGACCCAGGTCAGGCCCTGGTTCTGGCCGTTGTAGCCGTTCGGGTCGCTCGGGTCGGCCCGGTAGTTGCCGACGTTGGGGAAGTTGGCCACCTTGGCCCAGGTCGCCCCGAAGTCGGTGCTGCGCCACAGGCCGTTGCCGCCCTCGGCGCCGTAGTACAGGATGCTGTTCCTGTTGGGGTCGACGGCGAGCCGCTCGCCCATGCCCCGGCCGGGCATGTTGCCGCCGTTCTTGAACGGCAGCTCGGTGACCTGCCAGGTGGCGCCCTTGTCGGCCGAGCGCAGGATGGCGCCGTTGTTCGGGTCCCAGTCGTTGGTGTACATGCCGACGGCCGCGTACACCCGGTTGGTCTGCACGGGGTCGGTGGCGACGCTGACCACACCGTTCCAGCCCCACTTGTCGGCGCCGACCCAGTCCAGCAGCGGTGTCCAGGACTGGCTGCCCTGCTCCCACCGGTACATGCCGCCGATGTCGGTGCGGGCGTAGATCAGGTTCTTCTCGGTGGGGTTGAAGACGATGCCGGGGACGAAGCCGCCGCCGTCGATCCGGACGTTCTTCCAGGCGTACGCCTCGGCGGCGGCTGCGGTGGCGGTGGGCGCGCCGGCCGCGGTGAACGGTGTCGCCACGACGGCCGCGGCGACGACCAGCGCGGACACGACCGCGCCGACGTAACTTCTCCGCATCTGCGGTTCCTTCCGGGTACGGAAAGCCGGGGGCGGACGTGGTGACGGCCACGCCCGGCGACGGGGACGTGCGGAATCGCGCCGGAGCTGCCCTGGCTCCGGTCATCGGCGCGACGGCTCCCGCACCCGAGGAACGCGCTCACCCTAACCGACTCCACGGGCCACATGGAAGCGCTCCCAGCAGTCGCCCGGGTCGGGTGAGGAAGCCTCACCCGCCCCCGCGTCAGGATCGGTCCCGGCGGAAGCATGCGCATCGGGCAGCTATCCCGTGAGGAGTGACAGATGGCCATCGAGACGATCAGCCGCAGCGACCAGGACATCCAGTCGGCCGTCCTCGACGAGCTGGCCTGGGAACCCCGGGTACGGCCGCACGAGATCGGCGTGACGGTCGTCGAGGGCGTGGTGACGTTGACCGGCCGGGTGGACAGCTATGCCAAGAAGTGGGCCGCCGAGCGGGCGGCGCACCGGGTGACGCGCGTCCGGGCGGTCGCCAACGACCTGGCCGTACGTCTCGCCACCGGCGCGGAACGCGCCGACCCGGACATCGCCGCCGCGGCCGGGCACGCGCTGGAGTGGGACGCGTTCGTTCCCCTGGAGCAGCTCGACGTGACCGTCTCGCAGGGCTGGGTCACGCTGCACGGCGAGGTGGAGTGGGAGTACCAGCGCCGCGCCGCCGAACGCGCCGTGGCCCGGCTGACGGGCGTACGCGGGGTCAGCAACGGCATCACCGTCCGCCCCGACACCCGGCCGGACGGGCACGCCCTGGCGATCCGGATCGTCGACGCGCTGGCGCGCAACCGGGCCACCCCGGCGGAGCGGATCACCGTCCGGGTGCACGGCGACACGGTGGTGCTCGGCGGCCTGGTCCACTCGATGCCCGAGCGGGCCGAGGTGGAGCGGACCGTCTGGTGCGCGCCGGGCATCCGCGAGGTGCAGAACCACATCGCGGTCGCCCCGGTGCTGGACTGAACGGGCGTGCCCATCGGCGGACAGGGGCAACCACCCGGGCGGGGTGAGCCGCCCTCACCCCGTGGCGGGAAGGGTGGGAGGCATGACTGATCCGAAGGGGCCGACCCGACCCGGGCCCGCCACGGCCCGGTCCTGTCTGCCGGCCGCCCTGCCCGGGGCCGCGCCGCAGCGCCTGCACGCCGGATCGGCGGTGAGCACCCGATGAGCACCCCGCTCCAGGTCACCGCGCGCCTACGGACCCCGGTGACCGACCACGACCACGTGCGCGGGCCGGTCGACGCGCCGGTGACGATCGTCGAGTACGCCGACTTCCAGTGCCGGTTCTGCGGGGCCGCGTACGCGAACCTGCGGGAGCTGCTGCGGCAGCGGGCCGAGACGGTGCGGCTGGTGTACCGGCACTTCCCGATCACCAACATGCACCCGTACGCCGAGCAGGCCGCCGAGGCGACCGAGGCGGCCGGCCGGCGCGGGCAGTTCTGGGCGATGCACGACTGGCTCTACGAGCACCAGGACCAGCTCGACCCCGTGCACCTGTCGCTCGGCATGGAGCAGCTCGGCCTGCCCGCCGACGAGGTCGCCGCGGAAGTGGAGCGGCAGGCGCACGGCGACCGGGTGCGGCGCGACTTCGTGGGCGGCATCCGCAGCGGTGTCCACGCCACCCCGACGCTGTTCGTCAACGGCACCCGCCACGACGGGGACTACGACGTCGCGGACCTCCTGGCGGCGGTCGACGCCGCCACCCCCTGACACCCGCCGCGCCCCACCCGCGCCCCACCGCCCCGCGTCACGGTCAGATCAGGTGGAGGTCGCGGGCTCGGCGGACGGCTTCGCGGCGGCGGGTGGCGTCCAGCTTGCGGTAGATGTTGCGCACGTGGGTCTTGACCGTGTTGACCGACAGGGACAGCTCGGCCGCGATCTCCACGTTCGACAGGATGCTCTGCAGGTAGCGCAGGATCGTCAGCTCCCGCTCGGTCAGCGGCTCGTCGAGCGCCGCCGCGCCCCGTTCCGCCGGGGCCCGCTCGGGCGGCGCGTCGGCACCCCGGACCAGGTCGCTGACGGTCGGCCAGTGCGCCGTACCGGCGTCCAGGTGCGCGGCGAGCAGGTCACGGACCCCGGGCTCGGCGCGGGTGAACGGCCGCCGGAAGCCCTCCGGCCCGGCCAGGTCGAGGGCACGCTCCAGCAGCCGGCCGGCCCGCCGGTCGTCGCCCGCGCGCCGGGCCAGCACCGCGTCCAGCACGGCGGCGTCCAGGCGTACGGGCAGCGGCCAGCCGGCCGCCTCCGGCGACTCCCAGTCGGGCAGCGCGTACCCGGCGGCGCGCGGGTCGCCGGCACGCAACTCCACCCGGGCGAGCGCGACGGCCAGACACGGGGCGGCTGTCGGCGACGGGGCGACAGCCGGCGACGGTGGGGCGGCGGTGTCGCGTACCGGGTCGGTGAGCAGGTCGCGGGCGGCGGTCAGGTCGCCCCGTGCCGCGCGCAGGTCCGCCTCCACGGCCAGCAGCCAGTGCGCCAGCTCGCCGGCCCGGGGCCGGTCGGTCAGCCGCTCCCGCGCCTCGGCCAGCACCCGGTGCCCCTCGGGCAGGTCACCGGCGTCGCGCAGCAGGTACGCCCGGCACAGCGCAGCCACCGCCCCCACCACGGGCTCGCCGGTGGCCGGCCCGGCCAGCGCCAGGTTCGCCTCCGCCTCCTCGGGCTGGTCCCGGTGCAGCGCGACCAGGGCCAGGGCCAGGTACGCGTGGGCGCAGTCCTCCCGGCAGGACCAGCCGTGGCAGGGCGGCATGGCGAGGGCGTCCCGGGCGAGGGTCTCGGCGGCCCGCAGCTCGCCCCGGACTGCGTGCAGCACGGCCGCCCGGCTGGCGCAGACCAGCTCCGTACGCGGCCGGCCGGCCTCCCGGGCCGCCGACAGCGACCGGGCGAAGGCGATGGCGGCCCCGGGCAGGTCCCCGTCCGCGAGGTCGGTGAGGCCCAGCGCGGTGCCGGCCACCGCCCGCACGTCGGCGTCCTCTGCGGCGGCTCCGCGCGGCTCGCCCGACACCGGCGCGATGAGCAGCCCGTCGGCGGTGCTCTCCGGCTGCGCCGGTTGCCGCGCTACCCCACCGGCCACCGGGGACGGCACCGCTGCGGCCGACACCGCCGACGAGGGCGACGGCGCCGGTGGGGCGGGACGGGTGGCGAGCAGCCGGGCGGCGGCGGCGCGTACCGCTCCGGGGTCGCCGGACAGCCGGGCCAGGGTGAGTTCCAGTGCGGTGACCAGCCGCCGGAACCGGTCCCGGCGCGGCGCGGGCAGCGTCCGGGCGGCCTCGACCGCGCCGCGCAGGTGCCCGGTCGCGGCGGTGACGTCGCCGGCCCGGGCCCGCTCGGCGGCGCAGGCCAGCCCGAGTTCCGGATCGCGGCGTACGGCCTCCGGCGGCGGGGGCGCGGGCGCCCGGCCGGCGGGCGTGTCCCGGTCGTACGGGATCAGCTCCGGCCAGCGGGACACGAAGAGCGCGGCGGCCCGCCCGTGGTCGCCGCCGGCGAGCGCGTGGCGCAGCCCGTCGGCGGGCCGCCCGTTGTCGGCGTACCAGTCGGCGGCGCGCAGGTGCAGGTCGCGCAGCTCGTCGGCGGGCAGCCGGCCCAGCTCGGCGTGTAGCAGGTCGGTCAGGAGCTCCGGGCAGCGGTACCAGGGTGGGCGGCTGTCGTCGCGGCGCAGCAGCCCGCCGTCGCCGGCCAGGCCGGCCAGCGTCTGCCCGGCGTCGGTGCGCCCGGTCAGCGCGTCGGCCAGGCCGGCGCAGACGGCGTCGGCGACGGCGGAGCGGCGCAGCACGTCCCGTGCGTCCGGGTCGAGCCCGGCGAGCACCTCCTCGCGCAGGTAGCCGGCCACGTCCGGCTGGTCGCCGCCGAACTGCTCGGCCCAGCGGGCCGGGTCCGGCTGGTCGCGCAACGCCAGCGCGGCGAAGCGGAGCGCGGCCGGCCAGCCGCCGGTGCGCTCCCGCAGCCGGCGCACCCCGGCCGCCGGCAGCGCCACGGCGTGCGCGGTCAGCAGGTCGGCGACCTCGTCGCCGGTGAAGGCCAGCTCGTCGGGGCCGATCTCGGTCAGCTCCCCGGCCAGCCGCAGCCGGTGCACGGCCAGGGGCATCCCGGCGCGGGCGCCGACCACCAGCCGCAGCCGCTGCTCGGCGTGGCGGAGCAGGAACTCCAGGCCCGTCAGCGCCGCCGGGTCGGTGATCCGGTGCAGGTCGTCCAGGACCAGCAGCACCGGGCGTTCCCGGGCGGCGAGGGCCGCGGCCAGCACCTCCAGCTGGTCGGGGCGGGGCGGCCGGTCGGGCACGGGCGGGTACGGCGCGTCGTCGGCGGGCGCGGTGGCCGCGCGCAGTGCCGCCGCGAGGTAGGCCCAGAGCCGGTTCCCGTCGTCGCCGACCTCCACGGAGACCCAGGCCGCCCGGGGCCGGTCGGGTCGCGCCGGTGCGCCCGCCGCCGCCCCGAAGTCGCCGGGCGCGGCGCCGGCCGGCCCGTCGTCCCGGGTCCCCTCGGCGGCGGCGGTCACCGGCCCCTCCCCCACCCGGCCCCGGTGCGCACCGGCCTCGTCGGCCGCCCGGAACCAGGAGGCGAGCAGCGTCGTCTTGCCCCACCCCGCCGGGGCGCGGACCAGGGTGACCGGCCCGGCGGTCCCCTCGTCCAGCGCCCGCAGCAGCCGGGGCCGCAGCACCAGCGGTTCCGGCGGCGGGGCGGGGCACAGCCGCGACGCCAGCAGCGGCGCGCCGGCCGACCCGTCCGCGACCGCGACGACCCCTGTGTCCCGTACGTGCTCCGGCATCCGGCCCGCCCTCCACCGATGCGTCCACTCCCCCAGGTCCCGCGGGCGGCGGTTACCCGGCGCGGGCCCGTTCACCCCTTCGGGGGGACCCGGCTTCACCCCGCCCCGGACGATGCTGGGCGTACGCGGGCGACCGGCCGCGCGCACGGGTGCGCGTCCGGCGCGGGGAGCGACGGGGAGGCGGGCAGGGTGGACGGGCGGGGACGGATGGGACGCCTCGCGGGAGGGGCCGGGGCGGCGCTCGCCCTCGCGGCGGCGGGCCGGGCGCTGGCCGTACGACGACGGGGGTCGGCGTGGCCCGGCGCCGCCGGCGCGGATCCGCGGCCCGGGCGCTGGCAGGTGGTGACGGTCGACCGCGCGCCCGGCGACGTGCTGCCCGGTGGTCGCTGGCCGGAGCCGCTGCGCCGGCTCGGCGCCGCGGTTCAGGTCGAGCTGCGGCCGGCGCCCGGCTGCCGGGGCACGGAGCTGGCCGCCCGGCCGGTGCCGGGTGCGGCCCCCGCCGGCCTCGCCGCCCACCTGGTCGGCGACGACCCCGGCCTGCTGGTGCGCCGGGCGTTGTGGGAGGTCAAGCAGCTCGCGGAGACCGGCGAGGTGCTGCGCGCGGACCGTCGGCCGGCCGACCGCCCGGCGGGGCCGCCGCGATGAGGGCGCTGTGCTGGGTGGGCGCGGGCGAGCTGGCGGTACGGCAGGTGCCCGACCCGGAGCTGCGCAACGGCCACGACGTCATCGTGCGGGTCCGGCGGAGCGCCACCTGCGGCGGTGACCTGCCACTGCTGGCCGGGCGGGTGCCCTTCCTCGCCGTCGGCGACGTGCTCGGCCACGAGTTCCTCGGCGAGGTGGTCGAGGTCGGGCCGCAGGTACGCCGGCACCGGGTCGGCGACCGGGTGGTGGTCTGCTCGTCGGTGGCCTGCGGCGGCTGCTGGTACTGCCGGCGCGACCTGCCGTCCTGCTGCGACAACGGCAGCGCCGACCCGGCCGTCGCCGAGGCGGCCTGGGGTCACCCCACCGGGGGCGCGTTCGGTCAGCCCCGGGCGATGGGCGGCTTCGCCGGCAGCCACGCCGAGTACGTCCGGGTGCCGTACGCGGACGTCGGCGCGTTCACCGTGCCGGAGGCGGTCGCCGACGACCGCGCCCTGTTCGCCTCCGACGCCGCGCCGGCCGGCTGGATGGGCGCGGAGCTGGGTCAGGTGCGCCCCGGCGACGTGGTGGCGGTCTGGGGTGCGGGCGCCGTCGGGCAGCTCGCGGCGCGGGCCGCGCGGCTGCTCGGCGCGGAACGGGTCGTCGTCGTCGATTCCGAGGAGGGGCGGCTGCGCATGGCCGAGCGGCACGCGGGCGCGGAGACGATCGACCCCCGTCGCGCCGACGTCACCGCCGAGCTGCGCGAGCGCACCGGCGGGCGGGGCCCGGACGTGTGCGTCGAGGCGGTCGGGGCGACGTGGAACGGGCACGGCCTCCGGTCGCTGGCCGACCGGTTCGCCGGCGGCGCCGAGCGACCGGCCGCGGTCCGCGAGGCGGTGCACGCCTGCCGCAAGGGCGGCTCGGTCTTCCTGCTGGGCGAGTTCACCGGCTTCGTCGACGCCTTTCCGCTCGGGGCCGTGACGAGCAAGGGGCTGACGGTGCGGGGCGCGCGGCAGCACGGGCAGCGCTACATCCCGATGCTGCTGGAGCGGATGGCCCGCGACGAGCTGCGTACCGAGCATCTGGCCACCCACCGGCTGCCCCTGGAGCGGGGCGCGCAGGGGTACGCGCTGTTCCGGGACCGGACCGACGGCTGCGTGCGCGCCGTGTTCGACCCCGACCTCCCGCCGTCGGCCGGCTGAGCGGACCGCTGCGACCGGCCGCGCCGGGTGACAGACTCGGCGGATGGGTGAGCAGCGGACGTACGACGTCGTCCTGTTCGGGGCGACCGGCTTCACCGGCGGATTGACCGCCGAGTACCTGGCCCGCAACGCCCCGCCGGGGCTGCGCTGGGCGCTCGCGGGACGCAACCCGGACAGGCTGGCCGCCGTACGGGACCGGCTGGTCGCGATCGACCCGGAGCTGTCCGGGCTGCCCCTGCTCACCGCCGACGTCACCGACGCGGAGTCGCTGCGGGCGGTGGCCGAGAGCGCCCGGGTGGTGGCCACCACCGTCGGCCCGTACGTGCACCACGGGGAGCCGCTGGTCGCCGCCTGTGCCCGCGCCGGCACCGACTACCTCGACATCACCGGCGAGCCCGAGTTCGTCGACCTGATGTACGTGCGCCACCACGCCGAGGCCGAGCGCACCGGGGCGCGGCTGGTGCACGCCTGCGGGTTCGACTCGATCCCGCACGACCTGGGCGTCTGGTTCACGCTCAAGCACCTGCCGGACGACGTGCCGATCACCATCGACGGCTTCGTCCGGGCGGGCGGGCGGTTCTCCGCCGGCACCTACCACTCGGCGCTCACCGCCTTCTCCCGTACCGCCGAGGCGTCCCGGGCGGCCCGCGAGCGGCGGCAGGTCGAGCCGCGACCGACCGGCCGGCGGGTACGCGCGGTGCCCGGCCGCCTCGCCCGTTCGAAGGAGCTGGGCATGTGGACGGTGCCGCTGCCGACCATCGACCCGCAGGTGGTCCGCCGCTCCGCCGCCGCCCGCCCGGAGTACGGGCCCGACTTCCGCTACCGGCACTTCGCGGCGGTGAAGCGGCTGCCCACGGTGCTGGCCGGCGGGGTCGGGCTGGGCGGCCTGGTGGCCCTGGTGAAGCTGCCGCCGACCCGGCGCTGGCTGCTCGGCCGGCTCGCCTCCGGGCAGGGGCCGACGCCGCAGCAGCGGGCGAAGTCCTGGTTCCGGGTCCGGTTCGCCGGCACGGGCGGCGGGCGGCGGGTGCTGACCGAGGTGGCCGGCGGCGACCCCGGCTACGACGAGACGGCGAAGATGCTCGCCGAGTCGGCGCTCTGCCTGGCCGGCGACGACCTGCCCGCCACGGCGGGCCAGGTCACCCCGGTGACCGCGATGGGCGACGCGCTGCTGGACCGCCTGGTACGCGCGGGCATGACCTTCCGGGTGCTGGACACCCCGGGCTGACAGGTGCGGAACCCCGGACCGGACGGGTCCGGGAGCCGGACCGGACGGGAGCCGGACCCTCGGGGCGGGCGGGAGCCGGGGGCGGCGGGTTGACCCTCGACCAGGTCGAGGCGGCAGGATCAGCGGCGTGGAGAGCGACCTGCGCAGCATCGGTGAGCTGGCCCGCGCCAGCGGGCTGACCGTGAGCGCCCTGCGGTTCTACGACTCGGCCGGGGTGCTGGCCCCGGCCCTGGTCGACCCGGTGACCGGCTACCGCTGGTACACGGGCGACCAGGTGGCGCCGGCCCGCCTGGTGGCCGGGCTGCGCCGGGTCGGCATGCCGGTGGCCGAGATCGCCGCTGCGCTGCGGGTCGAACCGGCGCAGGTCCACCGCCTGCTCGACGCGCACCTGCGCCGGCTGGAGGACGGCCTCGCCGACGCCCGCCGCGAGCTGTCCCGGATCCGTACGCTGATCGACGCCGGGGAGCGCCCGACGGCCACCAGCCTCGTGCTGTCCCGCGTCGACCTGGCCGCCGCCGTGGACGCGGTCCGCTTCGCCGTCGGCGCCGATCCCGAGCTGCCGATGCTCTGCGGCGTGCTGATCGAGTCCGACGCCGACGGCCTACGGCTGGTGGCGACCGACCGGCACCGGCTGGCGGTAACGCGGGCGGGCGCCCGGGTCGACGGGCCGGCGGTGCGGGTGCTCGCCCCGGTCGCCTTCGTCGACGAGGCGCGGGCCCTGCTCGACGCCGCCGCCGAAGATGTCGCCGCCGAGGCGGTGCTGACGGTGGCCGGCGACACGGTCTCGGTCACCGTCGCCGGCCGCGCCGTGGACGCCGCCGCCCTGCCGTACGACTTCCCGGACCACCGCCGCCTGCTCCGCCCGGCGGCCGACGGCGGGCCGGCGCACCGGCTGACGATCGACGCCGACGCCCTGCGGGCGGCCCTGACCAGCGCCGACGCCCCCGTCGTCACCCGCCGGCACGACGGCGTCCCGCTCGCGGTGACCGTGCTCGGCCCGGACGGCCGGGGCGGGGTGCGGCTGCTCGGCGCGGACGAGCTGACCGGGGACGCGTTGCGGGTCGGGGTCAACGGCGGCTACCTGCTCCAGGCGCTCGACGCGGCCGGCCGGGGCCAACTGCTGCTGGAACTGGACGGCCCGATCGCCCCGCTGGCCGTACGCCGGCCCGACGACGTCGACGTGTTCTCCATCCTGATGCCCATCCGGCTCTGACCGCCGCGTCCGGCGCGGGTCGTGGAGACCGGGCCGGGGCGCGGCCGGGCCGCGACGGTAGCATCGGTGGGTCCACCCGACGTCCGGACGGAGCGTACGGAGCAGCATGCTCGACATGGAGTTGATCCGGAAGGATCGCGAGGCGGTGGCGACCGCGCTGGCGAAGCGACTGGATCCCGCCGAGGTCAACCGCGCCCTGGACGAGATCCAGCGGCTCGACCAGGAACGCCGCGCCCTGATCAGTGGGATCGACGGCGAGCGGCAGCGCCGCAAGGCCGAGGCGCGCGCCTACGCGGCGGCGAAGCGCGCCGGCACCGAGCCGGAGGTCTCCGCGCCGGAGGCGGGCCGCAAGCAGCTCGCCGAACTGGAGTCCGAGCTGGACGAGGTGCAGGCGCGGCTGCGCACCGTGATGAGCGAGCTGCCCAACCTGCCGGCTGACGACGTGGTGCCCGGCGGCAAGGAGGCCAACCGGGTCGTCCGGACCTTCGGCGAGCCGCCGGCGATCGAGAAGATCCGCGACCACGTCGAGCTGAGCCGGATGCTGGGCCTGGTCGACCACGAGCGCGGGGTCAAGCTCGGCGGCTCCGGCTTCTGGATGTACACCGGCATGGGCGCCCGGCTGGAGTGGGCGCTGCTGAACTTCTTCGTCGACGAGCACATCCGGGCCGGCTACGAGTTCCTGCTCCCGCCGCACCTGCTGCTGGACACCGCCGGGTTCGCCGCCGGGCAGTTCCCCAAGTTCTACGACGACGTCTACCACCTGGACCGGGAGTCCGCCCCGCGCGGGCAGTTCCTGCTGCCCACCTCGGAGACGGCGATCCTCGGGGCCTACCAGGACGAGATCCTGGAGACGGCGAAGCTGCCGCTGAAGGCGTTCGCGTACACCCCGTGCTACCGGCGTGAGGCGGCCGGCTCGCACTCCGACGAGCGGGGCACCGTCCGGGGCCACCAGTTCAACAAGGTGGAGATCTTCCAGTTCTGCCTGCCGGAGCAGGCCGACGCCGCGCTGGAGAAGATGCTGCTGCACGCGGAGAGCCTGGTCGAGAAGCTGGGGCTGCACTACCAGCGCACCCTGCTGTCGGCCGGCGACGCCAGCGCCTCGATGAAGAAGACCCTCGACATCGAGGTGTGGATGCCGAGCACCGGCAAGTACAAGGAGGTGTCGTCGGTCTCCTGGGCCGGCGACTACCAGGCGCGCCGGGCGGCCATCCGCTACCGCGAGCCGGGCGGCAAGCAGACCCGGTTCGTGCACACCCTCAACGGGTCGGCGCTGGCCACCAGCCGCCTCTTCCCCGCCATCCTGGAGCAGTTCCAGCAGCCCGACGGCTCGGTGCTGGTGCCCGAGGTCCTCCAGGCCCGCCTGGGCACCGACCGCCTGACCCCCCGCTGACCCGCCGCCTCACCCCCGCCCCCGCTCAGGGGGCGGGGGTGAGGCGCAGCGCGAGTTCGGGGCAGACCTTGACCGCCTTGCGCGCGCCGTCGCGCAGCCACGTCGGCACGGGAGTGGGCGGGAAGGCGGGGTAGCCGTTGCCGTCGAGCCGGATGAAGTCCGGCACGACGTGCGCGCACAGCCCGTGCCCGTCGCAGCGGGACCAGTCGAGGGTGAGCCGCTGCGGATCCGCGTCGGGCGCACCGGGCAGCCCCATCACCGCCCGGACCCGCCGGCCGCAGCCCTCGCCGGTCGTGTGCAGCCGCAGGTCCTCGGCGAACACCTCCATCGCGGAGAGCGCGAAGCGGGCCGTACCGTCGGGGTGGCTGCACGCCCCGCGACCCTTCACGTCTCCGGCGGCGGCGCGGACCACCTCCACCGGGGCGCTGCCGGCGACCGCCAGGTCGACGGCGCGGGCCAGGTCGGGCAGGCCCATCCGGCACGGGCCGCACTGCCCCGCGGACTCGCCGGCCAGGTAGCGCACCACCTGGGCGGCCTCGCCGAGCGGGCAGGTGTCCGCGCCGAGCGGGACGACGATGCCCGCGCCGAGGGTGCCGCCCACGGCGGCCAGCCCCTTGCGGGAGATCTCCGCCCGGTCGGCGGCCTCCCGGGTGATCCACCTGCCGTGGTAGCCGCCCGTCAGGACGCCCGGGCCGTCCGGCACCTCGCACAGGTCGAGGATCTCCCGCAGCGCGGTGCCGGCCGCGCACTCCACCACCGCCGGGCGGCCCGCCGCGCCGGTGACGGTGAGCAGCACGGTGCCGGGCTCGTCGTCGGTGCCGAGCGCCGCGTACTCGTACGGGCCGAGGCGGGCGGCGACCGCGAGCTGGGCGTACGTCTCGGCGTTGGAGAGCAGGGTGGGCAGGCCGCCGACGCCGGAGTCGCTGGAGCGCCGCTTGGTGCCCGGCGGGATATGCGGCAGGCCGTTGATGCCGTTGACCAGGGCGCCGCCCTCGCCGGAGATGAACCGGTGCGGCACGGTGACGATGCTGGTGGGCACCGGCATCCGGCGTTCCTCCAGCGCCTCGGTCAGGGAGGCGCGGCCCACCCCGTCGTCGGCCACCCCCACGACGATCTCGTCGGCGTCCAGCGCGTACGCGGCCAGCGCGGCGCCGTCGAGGATCAGGTGCGGGGCCCGGGTGAGCAGCACCTTGTCCTTCCAGCTCGCCGGCTCGCCCTCGGTGGCGTTGACCACCACCACCGCCGGAAGGTCCCGCCGTTCGCAGGACTCCAGCACCGCGCGGAGCTTCCTCGCGAACGGAAAGCCCGCGCCCCCCTTGCCCTTGAGCTGGACGCCCTCGGCGAGCCGGAGCAGGGTGGCCGGTTCCATCGGCCCGACCGGCCCGTGCACCTCCTCGTGGGCGGGCAGGTCGAGCCGGCCGTACTCGGCGAAGCCGGCGGTGAGCCGGGGCTCGCCGACGCAGGCCACCGGGGGCACGGTCGTCCGCGTCACTTCGCCTCGCCCCGCAGCCCCGCCCAGTACGCCCCGTCGACCGCGTCGGCGTTGACCCGGCGGCGGCGCGCCGACCGGCTCTCGCCGGCTGCCCGGCGCGCCCGCCGGGAGGCGAGGTCGACCAGGGTGGGGGTGTCGTCGGCCGGCAGCGGGACCTCCTCGGGGACGTACCGGACCGGGGGCCGCCAGTAGTCCGGTTCGAGGTCCAGGTCGTCCTCGGCGCTGTGCCGCCCGCCGCCGCTGCGCGGCGCCGTCGAGACCGAGGCGGAGGAGACCGGCCCGGCCGAGACCGGCTCCGCCGGGACCGGGTCGCCGGACTGCCAGCGCCGGGGGCTGTCCCAGGGCTCCTCGGGCTCCTGCCCGCGTCGGCGACGTCCGGTGGGCGCGGGTTCCTCGGCGTACCGGCGACCGGCCGGGGCGGGGGTCTCCTCCCGGCGCCGTCCGACCGGGACGGTCTCCTCGCGACGGCGGGGGCGGGCCGGGTCGCGGAGCGTGCCGGGCTCGGGCACGACCGGCACCGTGAACCGATCGGGGTCGCGGCGCCGCGCGACGGGGGCGGGCCAGGAGCCGGTGACCGTGGCGCCGGCCCAGGCGACCGCGCGCCCGTCCGGCTTCGCCGCCCGGTCGGCGCGTCGGGTCAGGCCCCGCAGCAGCGACCGGCCTGGGGCGTCCTCCGCCGGCCGGCCGGCCAGGGCCTGGTTCATCGCGGCGGCCTGGTGCTGCTCGCGGCGGCGCCGGCCGAGGCTGACGGAGAGGCGCACCAGCAGCGCCAGTCCGACCAGCAGCACGCAGGCGAGGTAGCTCAGCAGCACCCAGGGCTTCGCGGGCCGCCCGGCGTTGAGGCCGTGCACGATGGCGAACGGCCAGGAGAGGTACGCGGCGGAGTGCAGCGTGCGCCAGAGCCACTTCGGACCGACCCCGGCGAAGCGGGCCCGGACGATCCCGGTCCAGAGCACGCTCACCATCAGCAGCGCGGCCACCGTGCCGAGGCCGACGTAGAGACCCCGCCCGCCGACGAAGGGAACCACCGCGTCGGTGCTCGCCGCGCGGCCGGTGGCGATCTTCGTGAGCACGTGGAAGACCAGCCCGGCGACGCCGAGGATGCCGGTGGCCCGGTGCGCGGACTGGAGCAGCACCCGGTGGCGGATCAGCAGCACCAGCCGGTCGGTGGCGAGCAGCCCCATCATCACGGTGAGGCTCAGCGCCACCAGGGCGACGACGCCCGCGAAGAACTCCGTGAAGAAGAAGCCGTACGCGTACGCCGTCGAGCCGGCGCCGGTCAGCATGGTGGCGGCCCACAGCGCGGCGAGCGCGGACGCGGTCAGCAGGGCCACCGCGGACCGGGACCGGCTGCGGGCCCCCCGGCTGGTGCTGGTGGTCCGGACTGTGGGCGGCTTCTGGTTCCGTTGTCCCCGGGCCATCTGCTCCTCGATCGTCTCGCGGCGGCGCACCACCGGCCGACCCTGTTCGCCATCGAGTACGGACCGGCGGGGCGGGCGGATCACCGCCGCGCGGAAATTCCTCGCACCGGCGCCGAACCGCCGGACGTGGGCGGCCCGGACGCCCTCGGCCACCCCGCCGAGACATCCACACATGCCCATGCATTGACAGATCTTGCAATGCGCTTGTAACCTTTCGGAAATTTTCAATCCATACTGCAAGACCCCGGCATGGTCGGGCCCTCCCCCGGCCTCGCCACACCCCGCCCCCCACACCCCCTTCAGGAGTCCTCCCATGCAGAGACGTCGACGGTTGTCGGCGATCGTCGCCCTCGGCGTGATCGCCGGCCTGATCGTCCCCACCGCCGCGACGGCGCCCCCGGTCGCAGCGGCCCCGGCAGGCGGCAAGAAGGTCATCGCCAACCTCTTCGAGTGGAACTGGTCCTCGGTGGCGAACGAGTGCCGCACCACCCTCGGCCCGAAGGGCTACGGGTGGGTGCAGGTCTCGCCGCCCCAGGAACACGTCCGGGGCTCGCAGTGGTGGCTGGCCTACCAGCCCGTCAGCTACCGCATCGAATCCCGCAAGGGCACCCGCGCCCAGTTCAAGTCCATGGTCGACACGTGTCACGCGGCCGGCGTGAAGGTGGTCGTCGACGCGGTCGTCAACCACATGTCGGGGCAGGACAACGGCGGCACCGGCTGGGCCGGCTCGTCGTACGGGCACTACGACTACCCCGGGATCTACCAGACGCAGGACTTCCACCACTGCGGCCGCAACGGCGGCGACGACATCGCCAACTACAACGACCGGTGGGAGGTGCAGAACTGCGAGCTGGTCAACCTCGCCGACCTGAAGACCGAGTCGGACTACGTCCGCACGAGGATCGCCGGCTACCTCAACGACCTGCTCTCGCTCGGCGTCGACGGCTTCCGGATGGACGCCAGCAAGCACATGCCGGCCGCCGACATCGCCGCCATCAAGGGCAAGCTGTCGCGCTCGGCGTACATGGTGCAGGAGGTGATCCACGGCGCCGGTGAGCCGATCCAGCCGGGCGAGTACACCGGCAACGGCGACGTGCACGAGTTCCGCTACGGCAAGGACCTGGCCCGGGTCTTCCGCTCCGAGAAGCTCGCCTACCTGCGCAACTTCGGCGAGGGCTGGGGGCACCTGCCCAGCGCCTCGGCGGCCGTCTTCGTGGACAACCACGACACCCAGCGCGACGTCGGCGGGGTGCTGACCTACCGCGACCGGGGCAACTACGCGCTGGCCAACGCGTTCATGCTCGCCTGGCCGTACGGCTCCCCGACGGTCATGTCGAGCTACACCTACAGCCAGCGCGACCAGGGCCCGCCCTCGGACAGCTCCGGGCGGACCCTCAACGCCACCTGCTACTCCGGCTGGGAGTGCGAGCACCGCTGGCCGGTCATCGCCAACATGGTCGGCTTCCGCAACGCCACCGAGGGCGCCGGCGTCGTCAACTGGTACGACAACGGCAACAACCACATCGCCTTCGGCCGGGCCGGCAAGGGCTTCGTCACGATCAACGACGAGGACGCCGCGGTGAACGGTCGGTCGTACCAGAGCGGGCTGCCGGCCGGCCGTTACTGCGACGTCATCCACGGCACCTTCAGCAACGGCACGTGCAGCGGGCCGGTGATCACCGTGGACGGCGGCGGCTGGTTCGCCGCGAACGTGCCGGCCCACGACGCGATCGCCATCCACGTGGGCGCCCGGCTGAGCTGAGCGTCCCGACCGTCACGACCCCGTCCCGGCCGACATTCCGGCCGGGACGGGGTTTCGCCGTTCTACACCCGTTACAGTTAGTTTGTGCGTTTTGACCGAATGAACCGGCGACATGTCCGGGCGCTGGCCGCAGTCGGCGTACCCCTGCTCCTGCTGGCGGCCGGGGCAACGGGCTGGGCGCTGACCCCCGGGGCCGCGCCCACCGCGCCGCCGGTCGCCGGGCCACCCGCGTCCCCGACCCGCGCGGCCCCGACCAGCGCGGCGCCGACGCCCGAGCGGGTGCCCGTCGCCGCGCCCGCGCCGGACGACCTGCCGGTGGTCGACTACGGCCCCGCGCCCACCGGCTTCCCGGCCGACCCGGACACCCTGGACACCACGCCGCTGACCGCGGGCCTGCATCCGACCCGCCGCATCGCCGCCTACACCGCCCCCGGCGGCCGGCCGCTGGCCTTCCTCGACCCCACCATCAGCGGCGTCGAACTGACCATGCCGATCGCCCAGCGGCGGGCCGGCTGGGTGGCGGTGCTGCTCCCCTCGGCCAACCGCACGCTCGCCTGGCTGCCGCCCGGCGGCCACACCACCGTGGCGCTGCGCGACCAGATCGTGATCGAACGCAAGGCGTACCGCCTCACCTGGTACCGCGCCGGCCGGGCCGTACGCAGCTGGGAGGTCAGCCTCGGCCAGCGCGGCCAGGAGACGCCGCTGGGCCGGACCTTCGTCCTGGGCCGCACGCCGCCGCCGCAGAGCGTGTACGGGGGCGTCGACATCTTCGCCCTCGGCTCCGTGCCCGACGACCCGGACTCCGTGCCGGCGGGCCTGCGCGGGGCGCACATCGGCATCCACAGCTGGTACCACGACGGCGAGTTGGGCAAGAAGACCACCAACGGCTGCATCCGGCTCACGAAGAGCGGGCAGCGGGAGTTGCTGGCCGAGGTACGCCCCGGCACCGAGGTGGTCGTGGTCGACGAGCTGCCCGCCCCGCCCCCGACCGCCTGACCGACCGCGAACCGGACGACGGACACGGGCCGGCCTTGCGCCGACGGGCCAGACTGGGACGCCCCGTCACCCAGGAGGCACCGTGCGTCACCCGTCCCGCTTTCTCCGATGCCTCGGCGTGACCGCAGCCGCCGCCACGGCCATGATCACGCTCATGCCACAGGCGGCCGTCGCCGCAGTCGTCCTCGACGACGGCGTCGTGCTCCAGTCCACCACCGGCACCGACCATCTCGTCACCGCCGACCGGCCCGCCTGGGCGGCAGCGGCCGTCCACTCGACCTCGAACTACAACATCAGCCTCTTCGACCAGTGGGGTGGATGGCTCACCTCCAGTTACGGCTACGGCTTCAACCGGTCGGAGTTCGTCGCCGTCAACTCGCACCTGTCGCCCCTGGCGTCGTACGAGGCCCGCACCAGCACGAGCTACGGACCCGCCGTCGCGCACACCCAGTGGCGGCAGTCCCACACCACGACGACGCTGCCGTACCCGGCCAACGACGGGGTGACCGGCCCGTCCGACCCGGATCTGGCCTTCGCCGCGCTGGGCAGCACCCAGGTGGTCAGCGTCTCGGACATCCACCTCAAGGCCGGCGAGGCGTTCTGGGTCGACACCGCCCCCGACA
This sequence comes from Micromonospora echinofusca, assembly GCF_900091445.1. Classification (NCBI taxonomy): domain Bacteria; kingdom Bacillati; phylum Actinomycetota; class Actinomycetes; order Micromonosporales; family Micromonosporaceae; genus Micromonospora; species Micromonospora echinofusca. Next base: position 1,163,704 of record NZ_LT607733.1, on the reverse strand, counting down.
CGCTGTTCTTCCTGCTGGAGAGCAACCCGTACGACAGCACGACCCGGCTGCGCACCCGGCATCAGCACGCCACGGCCGGGGTGGTGCGCACCGCCCAGGGCTGCACGCTCTACCGCGCGAACCACAGCGGCGTCCACGGCCTGCTGATGGTCGCGGACGCCGCACCGGTGACCACCACCCCGCCGGGCGGAACGGCGGTCGCCCTGCACCGTTACGACCCCGCCCGCCCCTACACCTGCCCGCAGCGCAACTTCCCCGGTCCGACGCCCCCGGGCGTCTGACCGGTTGGCGGCCCCTGTGCGGGTGTCCCCATCGGCGCACCCGCACAGGGTTTCCGCTGCCCGTCGCGCGGGCTGGCCGATCAGAACTGCTCGACCCAGTACGGGGCGACGTCCATCCAGCCGTTGGCGCCCGCGCCGTGCTTCCGGCCGCTGCTGGCGGTGCTCAGGGTGTACCAGGCGTCCACGAAGTCCGGGTCGTCGGTGTACCAGGAGGTGGGGATGGCGTCCAGGATCGCGTTGACCAGCGGGGTGTACGCGCCACCGTCCACGATCACCAGCAGGGCGCCCGCGATCGCCTTGACCAGGGACGAGTAGTTGGTGTCCCCGTCGTCCTCCATCATGACCACGTCGGCCAGGTTGTACTTGTACGACGAGAAGTGCACCAGCAGCTGGTTCGGGTAGTAGGTGGTGCCGTCGTGGTCCAGGTACGGCATCTGCACGAGGTCGACCTTGACCTTGCCGTCCAGCCCGAACCCGGCCACCAGGTTGTAGATCTCGGCGTCCCCCTTGATCCAGGGCTCCTCGTCGTCGCTCAGCCGCACGGCGTTGACCTTGGTGGCCCAGTAGCCGGCCGAGGCGCTCACCCCGGAGGCGCGGGTAGTGGGTCGCGCCGGAGCCGCCCGGTCGATGCCCCGCGCGCCCAGCTCCTGGCGCATCAGCGCCAGTCCCGCCGTGAGGGCCCGCTCGGTGTCCACGTCGACCACGAGCACCGGCCGCTGCGGCACCCGCGCGGCGTCCAGCACCACCGTGGCACCGGAGCGGTCGTACGCGTGCACGCTCGCCGCCGAGTCGTCCGGCGGCGTGGCGGCCACCAGCGGCGCCTCGCCTCGGGCCAGCGCCGCGCGCATGTCCGGGTGGGCCAGCCGCAACCGCAGCAGCGAGCCGGTGCCGCCCGGCAGGCCCTTGGCGACCAGCAGCCGCTGGTTGGCGGCGCGCAGGTCGCCGGCGAGGCGGGCGTCTACGCCGGCGGCGAGCAGGTCGACCGGGCCACTCGCGGCGGCGACGCCCAACCGGCTCAGCTCGGACCGGTCGGTGACCGCCACCTGACGGGCCACGCCGTCGGTGATGGCGAACACCGGGCTGGCGACCGCCGGTGTCGGTGCGAGGTGGTCGGGCCGGGCGTATGCCGGGGTGGCGACCGCCGCGACCAGGGTGGTGGTCGCGATGCCGAGGGACAGGACGGCACGGCGGAAGGTACGTCGGTTCACATGGACTCCTCTGCGTCTCCCGGCCATCGGCTCGTGGCGGCGACCAAGAGATTGACGACGATAACTACATAGGTATACGTCCATCGGGGAGTCGTCAACGTCGGTGCGGACACGGAGGCCGAGGGGTTGGCGGCGTGGGCGCAGGGGTGGAGAGCCGACCGGAAGCCCTCAGCGTCACGGACCGGACAACGCGTCGACCGGGGAAACCTGGCGCGGCAAGGGCTGGTGTGGCCGTCCGGCCAGCTTTCGCCACAGGAACTCCAGCGTCAGCGCCCAGACGAAGGCGCGCTGCTCGTTGTTCGCCGCCGCGCCGTGCCCGCCCTCGACATTCTCGTAGTAGGACACGTCGTGCCCGTGCTCGCGCAGCCGGGCCGCCATCTTGCGGGCGTGCCCCGGGTGCACCCGGTCGTCGCGGGTCGAGGTGACGAGCAGGACCGGCGGGTACGCCCGGTCGCCGTCGACGTTGTGGTACGGCGAGTATCCGCGCAGGAACTCCCAGTCGGCCGGCACGTCCGGGTCGCCGTACTCGGCCATCCACGAGGCACCGGCCAGCATCCGGTGGTAGCGCCGCATGTCCAGCACCGGCACGTGCGCGACGACCGCCCCGAAGAGCGTCGGGTGTCGGGTCAGCATCACCCCCGTCAGGAGCCCGCCGTTGCTGCCGCCCTCGACGCCGAGCAGTTCCGGCGTGGTGATGCCCCGCGTCACCAGGTCGGCCGCCACCGCCGCGAAGTCCTCGTACGCCCGGGGCCGGTTCTCCCGCAGCACGGCCCGGTGCCACCCGGGGCCGTACTCCCCGCCGCCCCGGATGTTCGCCACCACGTAGGTGCCGCCCCGGGCCAGCCAGCCCCGCCCGATGACCCCGCTGTAGTGCGGGGTCAGGGGAATCTCGAACCCGCCGTAGCCGGTGAGCAGCGTCGGAGCGGCGGGCGCGTCCGGGTCCCCCACCACGAAGTACGGCACCCGCGTGCCGTCGGCCGAGGCGGCGAAGAACTGCCGTACCGCCAGGCCGTCCGCGTCGAAGGACGCCGGGGCCCGCCTGAGCGTCTCGACCGCGCCGCCGACCTGCCCGAGGCGCAGCGTCGCCGGCTGGAGGAACCCCTCCGAGGCGAGCAGGTAGGCGTCGTCGTTGTCCGGGTCGGTGTCCACGACCTCGCTGTGGTCGAACTCCGGCACCCCGGGCAGGGGCTCCCGCCGCCAGCCCTCCCCGTCGGGCGTCAGCACCTCCAGCCGGCTCCGCACGTCGACGAGGGTGGCCAGGATCAGCCGGTTTCGGGTCCAGAAGTGGCCGCTGAGCGCCGTCCGGTCGTCGGGGCGGAAGAGCACCGTCATCTCCCGCCCGCCGGCGAGGAACGCGTCGAACCGGGTCGCCAACAGGGCGCCCGCGGGGTGGGTCGCCCCACCGACCGCCCATGGCGAGCGCGGCCGGACCAGCAGCCACTCCCGGTGCACGTCCCACTCGGCGTCCTCCGGCACGGCGATCGGGATCCGCTCGCCCGTCGCGGTCAGCAGGTGTCGCTCGGAGCGGAAGAAGTCCAGCCGGCGGCCCACGAAGTCACGCTCGAAGCCGGGCGTCGGGTCGTGCGACGCCCAGACGGCGACGTCGTCGGCGTGCCCCTCGTGGACGATCTCGGCCTCGGCCAGCGGCGTGCCCCGCCGCCACCGCTTGACCACCCGCGGATAGCCCGAGGAGGTCAGCGAGCCGGGCCCGAAGTCGGTGGCGACGTAGACGTGGTCGGCGTCGATCCAGCCCACGTCGCTCTTCGCCTCGGGCAGCGTGAAGCCGTCCTCGACGAAGACGCGGCGGTCGAGGTCGAACTCGCGCACCACGACCGCGTCGCCCCCGCCCCGGGAGAGTCTGACCAGGCAGCGCCCGTAGCCGGGCCGCAGCACCGTCGCCCCGCTCCAGACCCAGTTCTCGCCCTCCTCGGCCGCCAGCGCGTCCAGGTCGAGCAGCACGTCCCACTCCGGCTCAGCCCGGCGGTACTGGCCGAGCGTCGTCCGCCGCCAGATGCCGCGCGGGTGCGCCGCGTCGGTCCAGAGGTTGTAGTAGAGATGGTCCCCGCGCCACCCGGGGTAGGGGATGCGGTCGTCCGCGTCGAGCACCCGCCGGAGCTCGGCCCGCAGGGCCGCGAACCCCTCTCCGTTGGTCAGGGCCGCCACGGTCTCCGCGTTGCGGTCCCGCACCCACCGCGCGGCATCCGCGCCGTCGAGGTCTTCCAGCCAGAGGTACGGGTCGTCGGTCTCCACGGTCAGCCTCGCCACCCCGCCACTATCCCCGACGGGAGACCTACGCCCGAGTCTGGGCACCTGTCGGCATGGCGACGACCACCCGGCCCACCGACTCCCTGGCCGCCGTGCGCACCGGTCGGGCCGGCTTCACGGCCGGGTGTCCCGCTCGGCGGCGTCGAACGCGGGCGCGAGCGGGGCCAGCGCCGTGCGGAGCTGGTCGGCCAGTGAGCCGGAGGGCACGACCAGTCCTCCGGCGGCGAGACTCTCGGCGGCGTCTGTGTTCCCGGCCGGCCGGAGCCAGCCTTCCAGCGCGATGCGAACCGCCGCGGCCACGCTTGCCGCGAGGACGCGGGCCGTGTGCGCTTCGGCGTGGTCCAGGCGTTCGGCGATCACCGCCGTGAGAGGGCGCTCGATGCCGGCGGTGGTGTCGAGGAACGCGTCGCGCAGCGCGGGCTGGGTGGTGATCAGCAGCAGCGCCTTGTGTTCGCGCTCGCCGGTGTCCGTGTACTGCTCGACCACTGCTTCGGTGACGGCGTCAGCCAGGCGCACTCGTGCGGGCCGGGCCGCGACCGCCGCCGCGATGCGCGCCTCCCGGTCAGCGGTGACGGCAGAGACGATCGCCTGCTCGCGGCTGGCGAAGTAGTTGTTGTAGGTGCGCGGCGAGACCCCGGCCGCCTCGGCGATGTCCTCGACCCGCACCTGGTCCGGCCCGCGCTCCTCGGCCAGGCGCAGGGCCGCCTCGCGTAGCGCCTGGCGCGTGGCCTGCTTCTTCCGCTCCCGCAGCCCTGGTGGTGTCGTCACGGTGTCAGCGTCCCACGCAGGACCGCACGCTTCAAAGCTGCGCGTACGCAAACTTGCGTGCACGCACTTTTCCTGCCAGTCTCGACCCGACCGGGACCGACAGGAAGGGCGCCACCATGCGAGCAAGAGGGATGACCTACGACACCGGGTTCGTCGTGCACGGCCAGATGTCCCGCGAGCACCTCGACCTTGCGGTGGTCCGGCGCGAGCTCGCCATCATCCGCGACGACCTGCACTGCAACGCGGTCCAGATCATCGGCGGCGACCCGGATCGACTGGAGCTGGCCGCCGGTGCCGCCGCCGAGCTCGGCCTGGAGGTCTGGTTCTCGCCCTATCCGCTGGAGCTGGACCCGGAGCAGATCTTCGCGCTCTTCCGCGACTGCGCCGAGCGGGCGGAACGGCTCCGGCGGCGGGGGGCCACGGTCGTGTTCGTCGCAGGGGTCGAGCTGAGCGTGATGAACCGCGGGTTCCTGTCCGGAGAGAGCCCCGAGGAGCGGGTCGAGCAGCTGATGAGCCGACCCGAGCGGCGGGCCGGAGCGATACGCGAGCTCGGCGTGCGCATCAACGCATTCCTCCGCGAGGCCGCGGCCACGGTCCGCGAGCGCTTCCAGGGCAGACTCACCTACGCATCCATCCAGTTCGAGCAGGTCGACTGGGCTCCCTTCGACATCGTGACGTTCGAGCTGATCCGCTCCGCCGAGGTCGCCGACCGGTTCCGGGACGCGGTGCGCACCCTGGCCCAAGGCCCGAAGCCGCTCGCCATCACCGGGTTCGGCACCGCGGCTTACCGCGGCGCGGGAGACCGTGGCGGGCGGGTGCTGGAAGTGGTCGAGTACGACCCGGAGACCAGGTCTCCCGTGCGGCTCGACGGCACGTACGAGCGTGACGAGGCCGGCCAGGCCGCCTACCTGAGCGAACTGCTGGAGATCTTCGAGACCGAGGGCGTGGACAGCGCGTTCGTGTTCCTGTTCGCCCTGCCTGGCTACCCGCACCGCCCAAACGGCGACCCCAGGTACGACCTGGACCGGGCCAGCCTGGGCATCGTCAGACTCCTCGAAGGGCGCCGGGGACAGACCTACCCCGACATGGAATGGGAACCCAAGGCCGCCTTCACCGCAGTGGCGCAGCGGTACCGGAGGGGACGATAGCGGCCAGGCGCTGCCCGCGGCGGGTGACGTAGCGATCCCTCCAGCGAAGTGGGCGACCTGGCATGCACGTGACCGTTGCGGGTAGTACGCGTACATGAGGGCGAGTTTCCGGCTCGGCCGGATAGCGGGCGTACCGGTCGGGGTCAACTGGAGCGTCCTGGTCATCTTCGCGCTGATCGCCTGGGGGCTGTCGGCCAACCAGTTCCCCCGGGCCTACCCGGACCGGCCCGTCGCCGCGTACGTCCTGGCGGGGCTCGCGGCGGCGGTGGTCTTCTTCCTCGGCCTGCTCGCCCACGAGATCTCGCACGCGATCGTCGCGAAGCGCAACGGGCTGGAGGTCGGCGGGATCACCCTCTGGCTCTTCGGCGGGGTGGCCGAGCTGCGCGGCGAGGCGCGCGACCCGGGCGCGGAGCTGCGCATCGCCGGCGTCGGCCCACTGGTGAGCCTGCTGATCGGGCTCTTCTTCGGCGCGATCGCGGTGGTGCTCGCCATGGCCGGCGTGGAGGGGCTGCTGCTGGGCTCGCTGGCCTGGCTGGCCGGCATCAACGTGCTGCTGGCGGTCTTCAACGCGCTGCCGGCCGCCCCGCTGGACGGTGGGCGGCTGCTGCGGGCGGCGGTCTGGAAGGCGACCGGCGACCGGACGAAGGCGTCGGTGGTCGCCGCCCGGGCCGGCTGGGTGCTCGGCGCGGTGCTGATCGGCCTGGGGCTGTGGCAGTTCCTGGCCGGCGTCGGCTTCGGCGGGCTCTGGCTCGCCCTGATCGGCTGGTTCCTCATCGGCGCCGCCGGCCTGGAGGAGCGGCAGGCCCGGATGGGCAGCGCGCTGGAGGGCGTCCGGGTGACCGACGTGATGACGCCGCAGCCGCAGACCGCGTCGGGGCAGATGACGGTGGGCGACTTCGTCGACCACTACCTCTTCGCGTACCGGCACACGGCGCTGCCGCTGACCGAGGACGACCGCCCCGTCGGCCTGGTCACCCTCGACCGGGTACGCGGCATCCCGGCGGAGCGCCGCGCCGCCACCACGCTGGCCGAGGTCGCCTGCCGCGCCGACGAGCTGGTGCTCGCCCGGCCGGACGAGCCGCTCAACGAGCTGCTCCCCCGGCTCAGCGAGTGCGCCGACGGGCGGGCGCTGGTGGTCTCCGACGGCCGGCTCGTCGGGATCGTCTCACCGAGCGACATCAGCCGGGCGGTGCAGCGCGGCAGCCTCCGGGAGCAGATGCAGGGCAGCCGGCCCGGCCGCTAGTCGCGGGGCAGGTAGCGGTCGAGCAGGTCCGTGCGGAACGTGCCGGCCGGGTCCAGCCGGCGCGCCAGGTCGAGGAAGTCGGCGTACCGGGGCCAGGCCGCGGCGACCGCCGCCGGGGCGAGGTCGAAGACCTTCCCCCAGTGCGGGCGCGGCGCGAACGGCGCGAGCCGCTCCTCCACCGCCGCCACCACCGGCAGCACCGCCGCCGCGTCGGCGGTCCAGGTGAAGTGGATGGCGAGGCTGTCCCGCCCGTGGTTCGGGCTGAGCCACAGCCCGTCGCCGGCCACCGTCCGCAGTTCGCAGACCTGGAGCACCGGCGCGATCAGGCGCGCCACCGGGTCAAGCGCGGCCAACGCCGCCGCCGCCGAGGCGCGCGGCACGTGGTACTCCGACTGCAACTCGTCCCCGCTGCTGGGGGTGAACCCGAGCCGGAAGTGCGGCAGCCGTTCGTGCCACGGGCCCGGCTCGCCGAGCTGCGGGGTGCAGTTGCGCGCCGGCATGCCGGGCACCGGGTGCCGTTGCCCGTCGGCCGGCGTCGTGTCGAGCCAGTCCGCCGGCAGCGGCGCCGCGTCCGCGCGCTGCTTGACCCACACCTCCCGCAGCCGCGACGAGCGCCAGTCGGTGAAGACGCTGACGCTGTACGCCGAGGCGAGCGCCGCGTCCAACGCCGAGCGGGACAGGCCGAGGCGGACGTACTGGCGGATGTCGAAGGTCGGCACCACGTCCAGGGTCACCCGGGTGACGACGCCCAGCGCGCCCAACGAGACGACCATCCCGGCGAAGGCGTCCCCGTCGGCCGCCCGGTCCACGGTCAGCAGCTCGCCGCCGGCGGTGACCAGCTCCAGCCCGGCGACCGCGCTGGCCAGGTTGCCGATCGTCTCGCCCGAGCCGTGGGTGCCGGTGGCGATCGCGCCGGCGACCGAGATGTGCGGCAGCGAGGCCAGGTTGGCCAGCGCGTACCCGCGCGCGTGCAGCCAGGACGCGAGGTCCCCGTACCGCATGGCGGCCGGCACCGTGACGGCCCGGCGGTCCGGGTCGAGCGCGACGGTTCCGGGCAGCCCGGCCAGCGAGACGAGGTCGCCGGTGGTGTCGCCGAGGCGGTTGAACGAGTGCCCCGTGCCCACGACGCGGAGGCGTTCGCTGCCCGCCACCAGCCGGCGCAGCTCGTCGAGCGAGGAGGGCGCGTGGTGGCGGCGGGCGGCGTAGCGGACGTTGCCCGCCCAGTTGCGCCGCGGCACGGACCCGGCGGCGGTCACGGGACGCGGCGGCGGTCGGCGGGCCGCTCGTCGTTTGGCGCGCCGCCGAGCGCGTCGACGAAGCGTTCCCCGGCGTGCCGGGTGAGCGCCGCCGCCACCTCGGCGGGCTCCTCCCGGACCCGGGCCAGGTCCAGCAGCTCCACCGCGGCCCGGCCGTCGACCGGATGGCGCGCGTCGGCCGGGAGCCCGGCCAGCGTGCCCGGTACGGGCACCAGCAGCAGTCGCGGCGTGGCCGGCAGCCCCTCCCGGACCGACGGGCGGGCCAGCGCCAGCGCCTCGACCTCCGTCCACGCGATCGTGCGGCGCAGCCCCGGGCGGCGGACGGTCAGGCCGTCGACGCCGATGACGAACCGGAACGGACGCAGCAGGCCCGCCAGCACGCTCCCGCCCAGCAGTACGGCGCCACCGGCGACCAGCCGGCGCAGCAGCGCGTGTTCCCCCGGCAGCGTCAGCAGCACCCCGCCGCTGAGCACACAGACCAGGGGCAGCACCAGCGCCCCCCGGGTGCGGTGCAGTTCCACGTCGTACCCCCGTTCGACACCACGGTCGTCGGCACGCATCATCCGACGGGCACCGGCGGGGCGGAACCGGTCGATCGGGCACGGTTACCCCGCCGGGATTCGGGGAACGCCGCGACGATGAGCACGTACCGCGATCCCGCCGCCCGAGAAGACGTCGCCCGCCGCCGCGCGCAGACCGGCCCCGACGGCCCGGGGAGCCTGGCGCAGAGCGGCCCCATCGGCCCGGTGTCTCCGGGCGGGGCGTACGCGGCGGGCACCACGCCCGGTCCCCGGCCGGTCCCGGCGCCCCCGCCCACGCCGCGCCCGGTGCCGCACCCGGGGCCGGCGCCCCGGCCGGGCGGCGCCTGACGCCCGGAGGCCGCCCCTGAGCGGGTGAGCGCAGCCGGGTCCTTCCGCCGGCTCGGAGCTGCACGGACCGTTCCCACCGGCTCAGAGCTGGGGCTTCACCTCGGCCGCGACCAGCTCCAGGTGGTCGAGGTCGGCCAGGTCGAGCACCTGGAGGTAGAGCCGCTCGCTGCCGATCTCGGCGTACCGGCCGATCTTGTCGACGACCTCGGCGGGGGTCCCCGCGAGGCCGTTCTCGCGCAGTTCGTCCGGTTCCCGGCCGATCGCGGCGGCCCGCCGGGCCACCTCGGCGTCGTCGCGCCCGCAGCAGAGCACGAGGGCGTTTGACCAGCACAGCTCGCCCGCGTCCCGGCCGACCTCCGCGCAGGCGGCCCGGACCCGGTCGAACTGGGCGACGGAGTCCGCCACCGACGCGAACGGCAGGTTGAACTCGTCGGCGTACCGGGCGGCCAGGCGCGGCGTACGCTTCGGGCCCATACCGCCGAGCAGGATCGGCGGGCGCGGATCCTGCACCGGCTTCGGCAGCGCCGGCGAGTCGCTGACCGGGTAGTACTTCCCGGCGAAGTCGAACCTCTCGCCGGGCGGCGTCGCCCAGAGCCCCGTGACGACCGCGAGCTGCTCGGCCAACCGGTCGAAGCGCTCCCCCAGCGACGGGAACGGGATCCCGTACGCGGTGTGCTCCTCGGCGTACCAGCCGGTGCCGATGCCCAGCTCCACCCGGCCGCCGCTCATCTGGTCGACCTGGGCGACGGTGATGGCCAGCGGGCCCGGCAGCCGGAACGTGGCGGCCGTCATCAGCGTGCCCAGCCGGATCCGCCGGGTGTCCCGGGCCAGACCGGCGAGGGTCGTCCACGCGTCCGTCGGGCCGGGGTCTCCGCTCACCGCGCCCATCTTCAGGTAGTGGTCGGAACGGAAGAAGGCGCCGTAGCCGGTCTCCTCCGCGCACCGGGCCACGGCGAGCAGGTCGTCGTACGTCGCGCCCTGCTGGGGTTCGGTGAAGATCCGCAGTTCCATGCTTCGAGCATAGGGAGCCGGCCGGGCCCGCGCGCCGTTCCGCCCCCTTCCGGCGGTGCCGCCGCGCGAAGTGGCGGGGATCCGATAGCGGCGGTCCTGGCCCCCGGGTCGCCGGCAGGTCCAGAGTGGAGGCCGGGCGACGAGTCGAGGAGGACGCATGGAGGACCAGCACCGGGACCGGCTGATCGGGGCGGTGGAGGCGCTGCTGCCGGAGGTGTCGCGCCGGGCCGGCGAGATCGAGGCCGCCCGTGGGCTCCCGGCCGACCTGCTCGACTCGCTGCGGGCCGCCGGCTGCTTCCGGATGTTCGTCCCCCTCGGCCACGGCGGGTACGACGCGGACCTGCGCACCGGGTTGCGGGTGCTGGAGGCGCTGGCCCGGGCCGACGGCTCCACCGGGTGGACCGTGATGATCGGCGCCGAGACGCCGCACCTGCTGGCGATGCTGTCCCGCGACCGGTTCGACAAGGCCTACGCCGACGGGCCGGACGTGGTGGTCGGGGGCGGGTTCGCCCCGCAGGGCCACGCCGAGCAGGTCGACGGCGGCTTCCGGGTCACCGGCCGGTGGGCGTTCGCCAGCGGCGCCCGGCACGCCGACTGGATCTTCGGCAACTGCGTGCTCACCGAGGGCGGCGCGCCGCTGCCCGGGCCGGCGGGGGCACCGCCGCCGGTGCGCTCCATGCTCTTCCCGGCCTCCCGGGTCACCGTCCACGACACCTGGCACGTGCTGGGCCTGCGCGGCACCGGCAGCCACGACGTCGAGGTGGCGGACGCGTTCTGCCCCGTGGAGGAGAGCTTCGACCTGTTCACCGGGGTGCCCTGCGTACCGGGGCCGGGCTTCGTGGCGCCGCTGGTCCACTTCGTACTGCACCTCGGCGCGGTCGCCGTCGGCATCGCGCAGGGCGCGCTGGACGACATGGTCGCGCTGCTCGAAGGCGGCCGGCAGCGGCTCTACGCTCGGCAGTCGCTCGCCGACTCGCCCGCCTTCCGCCTCCAACTCGGCCGCGCCGACCTCGACGTACGGGCGGCCCGGGCCCTGCTGCGCGACCTGGCCGACGACCTGTGGGCGGCCTGCGCCACCGACCCGGCGGCGGTCCCCGCGCTGCACCCGAGGATCTCCGCCGCGCTGCCCTGGGTGACGGAACGGGCCGCCGCCGCGGCCGACACCTGCTACCGGGCAGCCGGCGGCGGGGCGGCCCGGGACTCGTCGCCGTTGCAGCGCCGGTTCCGCGACATCCACACGTTCAGTCAGCACGCGGCGGCGGCGGAGGGCTGGCTCGCCAACAACGGCGCGCGGGTGCTCGGCCGGCCGGTGGAGCTGGCCTACTGACACCGGCACGAAGCGGCGCGCGGACGTTGGGGCGCGGGCGGCGGCGCGCGGACGTTGGGGCAAGCGGCGCGTGGGGCGCCGCGGTCAAGCGGCGGCGCGCGGGGCGCCGGGGGTCAAGCGGCGCGCGGGCGCCTCGGCGCGGGCGGGTGTCCCCGGTTTCCAGCCGGAGCCGGGGCACCCGTCCGCCGTCGATCGACGGGTCAGCAGCGCTGCCGCTGCCCCGTGTAGTGCACGCCGACCTTGCCCACCACGGTCAGGTCGGTCAGGGCGGTGTTCGCACCGCGGTGCACGTAGCACGAGTAGCGGTGCTGGTTGATCACTTCGAGGTGGATGTGCACCCCGCTGTCACCGTTGACCTGGTAGCAGCTGGACCAGCGGAAGCGGCCCGTCTCGCCGAGCTTGGTCCACGGACCGACCGAGGCGCCGACGACGATGCCACCGGGCTTGTTGTTCACGTGCATCACGTCCGCCCGGCCGAGGATCTGCCCGGTCGTGGTGTCCCGGGCCTCGAGCCCGATGCGGTAGCCGCCGTCGGCGAGATTGCGGGTCGCGCAGCCCGCCTGGACGGTGACCACCTTGACGGCGACCGGGTGCCCCGAAGCGGTCTTGGTGCCGAACGGCGAGACGATCGTGGCACCCGGGCTGCGGTAGATGTCGACGGCCCAGTCGTTGGGGTAGCCCCAGTGGCCGAAGACGATGTGGTGTGAGGTCGGGCCGGAGAGGCCGAAGCGGTCCCAGGTGGACGCGCCCTGGATCGGCGGATAGACGTTGACCGTGTCCGCTGACGGATGCGCCTGCGCGGCGCCGACCGGGGCGACCACGGCGCCGACCACGAGCGCGAGAGCGGCCAACGCAGGGCCGAGACGACTGAACTTCACATGATCTCCATGGCTGTCCTGGCGCAGCGGGACTCGGCGGACATCGCACCGGGTGGCGCACGAGCGTGCCTGCGCGCGATCCGGCGGATCTTATACCACCATCGATGGATCTCATGATCGACGTCTATCCGCCCGCCGCGGCCCCCGGGTCTCCGGCCGACCGTTCAGACGTACGGGCGGGTGGCGTACGCCGCCCGCAGCGCGGCCAGCCCCGTCGACTTCGGCGACAGGGTGCCCCAGCCCGAGTTGAAGTAGTTGGTCCGCGCGATCCGGGGGCCCCGCTCCGCGTTGAGCTGGGCGACGGCGGCCGGCACGGTGGCGATCCAGGCCGCCTGGTCCGGCACCTCCGCCACGCGTACGCCCCACTCGGCGATGATCACCGGTCGGGAGAGGGCGACGGGGCCGAGATCGGCCACCGCCCAGTCCTTCGCCCGGCGGAACCGGGCCAGCGCCGTGTGGGCGGGGCTGGTGGCGTACGCGTTCCACTGGAGGAAGTCGAGCCGGGCCATCAGCGCCTCCGGGTGGGTGCGCTGGAAGCACGCCCGGTCGAAGCCGCCCACCCCGACCGAGAACGTCGTGCCGGCGGGCAGTTGACGGGCCTTGAACCAGTTCACGATGTACGTCATCGCCTGCACCGCGCGGGCGTCCGACTGCGCCCACGGGTAGGTGACGCCGGACTCGGTGGTGCCGAACTCGTGGTCGGTGTCCAACTCGGAGGCGAGTTGGATGTTCACCCCGAAGCCCAGGGTCCGGTACTGGGACAGGGCGCGGGCGAACAGGCCGTCGCAGTGCCCGGCCAGGACCTGGCTGTAGCCGTACGCCCGGGGCCAGGTCGTGCCGGGGCGCTGCTGGATGGTCATCGCGGGCGCCGGGACGGTGTAGGTCACGCCGTCCACGGTGAAGGTCTGCGGCCCGGCGTTGGGCGCGCCGTAGTGCTTCAGCTCCAGCACCATGTTCATCCGCACCCCGGCCCTGCCGAGGGTGATCAGCCACGGCCGTTGGTAGCCGGGGAAGGTGTAGCCGTCGGCGAAGCTGCGGTACTGGGTCAGGGAGCGGAAGTTCCCACCGGCCATGTCGGCCGTCGGGTCGGCGCCGCCGGAGAGGTAGTAGCCGCCGAGCACCGGCGGGGCGATCGTGTAGTCGGCGGTGGCGGTGGCGGTACGGCCGCCGTTGTCGCGCACCGTGACCGTGACCCGGGGCATCACGCCACCGCCCGGTAGACGGCGACCGAACCGTTGTCCGACGCCCTGGTCCAGGTGCGGCCCGAGTCGTCGGCGACGGCGAGGGTGAGCGGATCGATGACGGCGGTGACCTTGACCGGCGCGCTGCTGTTGCCCTGCGCGTCGGTGACCACGATCGTGACGGTCACCGGCTTGGTGTCGGCGTCGCCGTAGGTGACCGTCAGGATCATCTGGTCGCCGGGCGAATAGGTGGTGGCGTTCAGGGATGCGGTGGCGGTGGGAGCGGCCATGCCGGCTCCTCTCGTGCTAGGCCGCCGGGCCTGACCGCTCGTGACCACGGCCGGCTCCGGCTGGGGAGGATGGCGTCGGGCGACGCTTCAGCCGCCGGGCACGCGACGGCGTGGGCCCGGGCGGCACCTGGGTACGGCTCGCCGGCCGCGCTCGTCTCGGGATCGCCGCGCGGCTGAGGTGGCTGCCGGAACGGGGACGTCGGTGTCGGTGTCGGTGAGGCGGCATCCGCCCGGCGCGCCCGGGACGGTGACTGCCGGGAGCGCGGCCTCGCGGTGCGTGGGCGACCGACGCTGCACTACGCCGGGGCCGTCGCGGGGCCGGGCTCGGTGATGGCGGTGTCGGCGGGGACGATGCTGTCCCCGCCGGGCCCGAGGGATGGGATGTGGCCCGCCATCCTCACGCCTCTCACCTGCTACAACAGTGCGTCGGACAGGAGGCTTACGTCCTGTCCGTCATCGGACGGCCGTCGCGTCCGGCACATGACTGCGTTCCGGGCGTAAGTGTGCCGAGGCGGCCCTGGCGACGACCTCCTCCGGGCTGAGCGGCGCCTTGGGGTGGTGGGACAGGCACATCGGCGTGTCCACCTTGACGAACGCGAAGCCCTCTCCGGCCACGTAGAACTGGCCGCTCTGCATGAGGCCGATGTCGGGCAGCCGGCCGCCCTTGGCCTCCGCCAACTGACGGGCCGCGTCGATCTGCGCGGGAGCATTGAGCAGCCCGAAGAACTGCGTGGTGGCGTTGCCGGAGATCTGGTTGTGCAGTCCCTTCGGCGCCTGGGTGGCGAAGACCAGCCCGAGCCCGTACTTGCGGGCCTGGGAGGCGAGGGCGATCGTGCTGGCGGTGCAGGCCGTCTGCCCGGTCGACGGGGCGAGGGTCTGCGCCTCGTCCATCACGAAGAGCCCGCCCAGGGGCCGGTCGCCCGCCGGGTGCCGCTTGATCCAGGCGAACAGGGCCATCTGGAGCTGGTTGACGAAGCCCTGCCGTTCCTGGTCCGACGTGAGCCCGACGAAGCTGATCACGGAGATGCGGGCCCGACGGCCCGGCGAGGGGGTCAGCAGCAGGCCCGGATCGGCCGGGGCGCCGACGCCGCCGAACAACGGGTCGGTGACCATGGCGGCCTTCAGGGTCTCGGCCAGGTCCTGGGCCAGCTTCTCCGACCGGCTCAACCGGCTCACCCCGTCGGGCAGTTCGGCGAGGAACTCGGTGAAGCCGGGCAGGCCCACCATTCCGCTCCTCGCGTACGCCTGGAGGGCCTCGGTCAGCACGGCCTTGCCCTGCTGGGCCACCCTCGTCGGCCGGTCCACCCCGGCGCGCGGGGCGAGTGCCTCCACCGCCGAGCGGATCGCCTGGTCGAACTCGTCCGGCGAGTCGCGGACAGGAGTGAAGTCCGGCAACGGCTGGAAGGTGAGCGGTCGACCGGCGTTGACCCGGGGCGTCCAGATCACCACCTCGGTGTGGTCGAGGTGGTCGCGGGCCCGCTCGGCGTCGCCGGGGCCCCATCCGGCTGGCGGTTGCGGCCAGGGATCGCCCAGGCGGGCGAGGTCGTTGTTGGGATCGAGCACGATCGCGGACACGCCCTCCCGCGCGCATTCCTCGACCAGTCGCCGGATCAGCACGGTCTTGCCGGAGCCGGAGCCGGCGAAGATCACTGTGTGCCGGCGTAGCGACTCCAGGTCCACCGCGAAGGGCCGCGCCCCGTCGGTGGTCCGCCCCAACAGGATCGAGGTTCCGTCGGCCGAGGCCCTTCCGCCGTCGACCCGCACGTCGTCCTCGCCGCCCACCCCGGCGGCCGGCCCGGCCCCCGCGCGGGTCGCTCCGGCGGATTCGCCAAGGATCGTCGCGAACAGCTGCGTCGAGCTGGCCGGGCGGCGCATCACCAGCCACTCCCGCAGGACGGAGGCCGGTTCGCCGCTCAGTTCACGAAGCGCGGCGAAGACCCGTAGGTCCCCCTCTTCGACGCCGCAGCGGATGCCGCCGGCCGCGTCGAAGGCCGCCAACACCTCGGCCGTACGCTTGCCGGTCGGCCACGGGCCGTTGCGCAGCAGCACCAGCCGCCGTTGCGGCAACGCACGGTCCAGGCCCGCCATCGTGCAGGCCGCCTTCACCCTGGCGGTCACCGCGATCGCGTTCGGATGGGAGATCGCGCGAAGACACCAGTGCGCCTCGTTCTCGGTGGCCTCGTCCAGCACCTCGATCAGCCGCCCGTGCAGCGCCGGCTTACGGCCGGGCGGCGGGTCGTACTTGTAACTGGCACCGGTGGGTGCCTGCTCGGCGATCCAGGCCGCCAGGCCAGCAGCGAGGAGCGTCGGCATGTGTGTGTCCTCGGTCCGCGGATCGAGCGCGGCCGTCACATCGGCCGCCGCCACCAGCTCGGCGAACCGGTCGTCGAGCCGCCGCAGGCACGCATCGTCGCCTGTGGCTGTCTCGCCTGCCGCCCTCGGGCCGACCGTGGTGCCTGCGCCCGACGGTTCGGGCCCGTCCGCGACATGGTCGCCGACCTCGATGAGGCGGTCGAGTTCGGTCACCTCGTCCCGGTCCCTGCACCAGGCGACGTGCCGGTCCACGCGGCGCAGCAGCGCCCGGGGCGTCAACGCCGGGGCGTCGGCGAACGCCTCGGGGCTGATCGGCCAGGTCGGATGCGGCGGTGCGAAACGCGGCCCGGCGAAGGCGGCGGTGAACCGCTTCGCCACGATGGCCCGGCCGATCTCGGGGGTGGGAATCCGGTCGGGAAGGGTGGCCTGCCGGAACCGGTCGCCGACCGGGGTGGGCGCGCTCCTGGTCAACAGCTCCCAGGTGTCCGGCAGGCACGACACCACGATCAGCGTCCGGCGGGTGACGTCACGCAGCTTCAGCAGACCGTCGGCGATGGGCCCGACGACCTTCGCCTGGGCGTCCTCCAGCCCGGCGTACTGGTCGAACATCGCGGTGCTGGTCTGGGCGAAGAGCGTGTCGAGCTGGTCGACGGCTATCACCGTGGGGTCCAGCGTCAGCGCCATCAGCCGCGAGACGTCCTGGACGATCTGCTGCGGCGTACGCATCGCCGGGGTCAGCCCCCACGCCGTACGGCCGGCCGGATCACCCGGCTCGGAGATCAGGTGGGCGTAGCCGACGTCCTGCGCCTCGAAGTCGAGCGCGCCGTGCAGGACCAGCGCCCGGGCGGTGTCCTGGCAGTCCCGGCCGATCTCGCGGTGGCGCGTCCGCAGGGCTCGCACGAAGGTGTCCAGGTGCTCCCGGGTGACCGGCTGCGTGCCGGCGACCGCGTCGCGGACCTCCGCCGGGATGCCGAGCTGGGCGGTGAGCCGACGCAGGAACGTACGCAGCTGGGTGCCCCAGCCGAACGCGTCCCGCCCCATGCCTTCGACCAGGGCCAGCGCCACGCTCTCCCAGAACGTCTTCCCGCTGACCATGTCGACCAGGAAGAAGTAGCCGCCCTCGCGCTGGATCCGATCCCGCACCGCTCCGAGCAGGTGGGTCTTGCCGGCGCCGGCGCGCCCCTGCATGGCCACCCCGAGGGGCACGGTGGTGTCGTCGGTGCGGGCCCTGCCGACGCCGCGCAGGATCTCCGCCACCACCTTCTCGTGCAGCTCCGGCACGTCGTGCGGGCTGGGCCGCCACACGTCGTCGGGGGTGACCGCCGGGTTGAGACTGACCGCCTCGAGCGCGGCCCGTACGTCCTCAGCGATCATGCCGCGCCGATCGCCAGGGTGTGGTTCTCCTCGTCCCCGATGCGCACCGCGGCGGCCCGGTCCCGGGGGGTCAACGACTTGGTGTTGGCGACCGGGATGATCCGGACGCCGTCCCGGTGGACCATGGCCCGCAACGTCGCGTCGACGGTCGCGCGGTCCTGCCCACCGAGGCGCTCGCGCAGGTCGGCGAGCCCCACCCAGGCTCCCGGCTCCCGGGCGAGTTCGCGGTAGGCGGCGCGGATCAGGGCCTCCACGGCCTCCGGCTGCGCGGCCACCGGTGCCGGCGCGGCGCCGGGGGGCGTCGAGCCGGCCGCCGGGCCGTGGGCGACCGACTGCTGCGTGAAGAAGTCGGCATGGCTCAGCCCCAACCGGCTCAGCGAGCGGTGCAGGCCGGCCAGCAGGGTGAACAGCGAACGGGTAGTCGAGCCGCTGCGCGCGGGCGGGGCGCCGGCGTGTAGCTGCCGCACCACCCGCCACCCCTCGTCGGTCAGCTCGTGGGAGAAGGGTCGGTGCGACCGGTCGGTCTGGACCAGGCCGAGCGTGACGAGCTTGGCGTTGTCGGCACCGGTGAGGCTGAACCCGGCCAGCTCCTTCAGCTCGGTGTTGGTCAGTTCGCGGGCCTCGACCATGAGCACCAGGAGCGCGTTGATCTGGTTGGGCGTCAGGTGGGGAAGGTCCGCCGTGCTCGTCATGGTGCCTCTTCTGTGTGGGGGTGCGTGCCGGTCTGGCGACGACGGGTCAGCAGTTGCCGGATCATGCCGACCACGGCCTGGACGTCGGACAGCACCTGCTCGTTGGTGAACCGGAGCACGTCCAGCCCGAGGAGTTGCAGCCGCACGTCACGTCGCCGGTCGTTGGCGAATCTGATTCGTTCCCGATGTTCCGGGCCGTCCACCTCGACCGCAAGTCCCTCGGCCGGCCAGAGGAGATCCAGGCGGTAGGTCTCGCCGAGCAGGTGCCAGTCGTACGTGTGGTTCCAGCGCCTCCCCCGGGCCCACTCGTGCGGCGTCAGTGCCAGCTCCAGGGCCTGCTCGGCGGCGCTGTCGCCGCGCGGCACCCCGGACAGCGGCGGAAACGTCAGCGCCGGCGGCGGCTCGCGGACGGTGTCGGGAACCCGACCCGTCTGCACCGCCAACTCGGCCAGGCTCGACGGCAGCGAAACCCGGACCGACCGGATCCGGTCGACCGTCCGTAGTTCTCGCCCGGCCAGCCAGACGGTGAAGCGGCCGTGCCGCACCAGCCATTCGGCGGCGGCGACCAACGCGCGTTCGGTGTCCGTGGTCAGTTCGTCGGTCAGGCCGACCAGCAGGACCCACCCGTCGCGGTCGTACGCGGAGGCGATGACGCGGGCCAGGCCGGCAGCCCGTACCTCTGCCGGGAAACGCGGCCGGTGCTGCCGGTGCCGCCCGCGCAGCGCGCGCTCGGCGAGGTCGGCCAGGAACGGGCCGAAGTGCTCGGAGCGTGCGGCGGCCCGCGAGGCCAGGGACCGCACCGCGGCGGCGCCCAGCGTGCCGGAACCGTCGAGCCGTTCGGCGCCGGGCAGCCAACGGGGAAACAGCGTGAGCGCTGCCCGGTCCAGTTCGTCCAGGACGGCGGCGAGCAGGTCGGTGAAGTCGCTGCGGGCCGGTACGCGGTACCGAACGACGACCGGAGCGGCGACCGGTGCCGGATCGAGTCCCACGTGGAGCAACTCGGCGTCGATGCCGGGCAGGTGGCTGACCCGCCGCGGCGGAAGGGCCTCCCACCAGTTGCCGGGAGGTACGCCACTGGCCATGGCCGAGCACGTTACCGAGGATCGATCGGGCGTGCCGCCCGCCCGATCCGGTCGCCCACGCCTGCGCCGCTGTGCTCGTGTACGGCCACACCGGCGGCGGAGCTTCACCGCCCCCACCCCGCACCCCTCCCCCGCTTCCCCGCTCGTGATCAGGACGCTATGGACGTCACCCGGCGGTTTCAGGGTCCAGGGCGTCCTGATCACCACTGGTCCGGCCGCTGGGCTTCAGGCGGGCGATGGTCTGTGGGGAGGGTCCTCAGCCGCGCTCGGGCACGGACGCGAGTTGCTCGCGTCATGGCGCGTACGGGGCGGCGGCGGGCCGGGGGCGGCCGTACAGTGTGCCGACCGTTCGATCGAGGAGGGGTTCCTTGACCCAGCCACCACCGGTGCCGGGCCCCCCGGGAACCGGCGACACGCACGGCGACACCGGCGACGATCCCCGGCACCAGACGCCGTACCTGCTCGTCATGCCGCCCACCGAGGGCGCACCGCCTCCGATGGTGTGGCCCGGGGCGGAGGGCGCGCCCGCCTGGGCGATCCCCGTCAGCATCCCGCCCGGGACGCGCGGGTACGCCGTGTTCATCCCGCTGGTGCCGGCCGCCGCGGGCCCGCCGGCCCCGGCACCGTCCGCCCCCGCCGCCAGGTCGGCCGAGGCGTCGGCCGCGCCGGCCCCCACAGTCCCCGCCCAGCCGGGAACGAGCATCCCGACGCAGACCGCCTCGGTGAGGGCGGCGGACGCCGTGGCACCCGCTACCGAGCCGCCATCCGACGCCGTCAGCCCGCCGCCGGCCACCACCGACGCGGCACCGGCCGCCGCTCCCGCCGGCCAGCCCGGGAACGCCCCCGCCGCCGGGGTACCGGCAGGCGCGTGGGCGGGCAGCGGCGCATCCGCCGCCGGTACGCCCGTGACCATCACCCAGGAGCCCGTCGCCGCGCCGCTGCCGGCGCCGTACCGGATCGGGGTGCCGTCCGGCGCGCCCGCGCCGTACCGCGGCTACCAGCCGGTCCCGCGCCCGCCGTCGTTCCTCGACACGCGCTGGCCGGGGCCGGCGCCGGCCCGGGACCGGGCGGTACCGGCCGCGATCCTGGCCGGAGCGCTGGGGGTGGCGTTCTTCGTGCCGCTCACCCGCACGGGCATCGGCTGGTTCCTCGGCTGGCTCGCGCTGACCGTCGCGGTGGTCCTCGCGGTACGCCGGACGGGCGCGGAACTCCCCCGCGCCGACCGGCGGATCCGCGCCGGCTGGGCGGCGGCGTCCCTGGCGCTGCTGTCGGTCCTGGCCTTCCGCAACGCCTGGTGGCTGGTGACGTTCTGCGTGCTCGGCGCGCTCGCCTGCGCGACCCTCGCGATCGTCGGCGGCCGGCTCGTCCGCTCGATCCTGTTCAGCCTGGTGGCGGCGCCGTTCGCGGCGTTCCGGGGGCTGCCGTGGGTGCGTGGTCACCTGCGCGCCCCGGCGAATCCCGGCCTGGTCCGCCGGGTCGTCGGATCGGCCGCGGCCACCATCGTCGCGCTGATCGTCTTCGGCGCTCTGCTGTCCTCGGCCGACGGCGCCTTCTCCGTGATGCTCGACGAGGTGATCCCGAAGGTCAACGTCGGCACGGCGTTCCGCTGGGCCTTCCTCGCCGCCGTGGGCGGGCTCTGCGCCGTCGCCGCCGTCTACACGTTGGCCGCGCCGCCCGACCTGTCGACCGTGGACCGGCCCGGCACGCGCCGCTTCGGCCTCGTGGAGTGGGCTCCCGTCATCAGCGCCCTGACGCTGCTCTTCGGCGGCTTCGTGGCGGTGCAGTTCACCGTCCTGTTCGGCGGGCAGCGGCACGTCCTGCGCACCGCCGGCCTCAGCTACGCCGAGTACGCGCGCAGCGGGTTCTGGCAGCTCGTCGTCGTCACCCTGCTGACGCTGGCGGTGCTCGGCGGGGTGGCCCGCTGGGCGCGACGGGACCGGGCGGTCGAGCGCCACCTGTTGCGGGTCCTGCTGGGCCTGCTCAGCGCCCTCAGCTTCGTCATCGTGGTGTCGGCGCTGTCGCGGATGTACACGTACCAGAAGGTCTACAGCTTCACCGGCGAGCGGCTCTTCGTGATGGCGTTCGAGCTACTGCTCGGCACCGTGTTCCTCATGATCCTGGTGGCCGGTCTGCGGTGGCGCGGGGCCTGGATCCCCGGCACCACCGTGGCGCTCGCCGTGGTGATGCTGCTGGGCCTGGCCGTGCTCAACCCGGAGGACTACGCCGCCCGCCGCAACATCGCCCGGTACGAGCAGACGGGGAAGATCGACGCCTGGTACCTGCGGGCGCTCTCGGCGGACGCGACGCCGGCTCTGGCGGGCCTGCCCGATCCGGTGCGCCGCTGCACGCTGAGCTGGATCGCCAAGGACCTCGACGAGCCGGACCCCTGGTACGCCTGGAACCTGGGCCGGGTCCGGGCACGCGCGGCGCTCGACCGGGCCGGGCCGGGCGCGGTCGGCGGTCCACGCGACTGCCGGGCCGCCGACCAGTTCGACCTGCCGAAGCGCCGCCGCTGACGGACCGCGTCGCGGTACGCGGCGATCAGGGCGTCGTCGTCGCGCCAGGGTCACCGCAGCAGCCGTCCCCGGGTCGCTCCGGGGACGGCTGGGCTGCCGGGTCGGTCCGAGGACGCTGGACTGCGGTCGGTGGGCCGGGTGCCGGTCGGGTCACCAGGGCTCGGGGATGCTCACCGCCAGGCAGCGCCGGGTGCCGGGGACCGGCTGGTAGCAGGCGGAAGCCTCCAGGTTGTTGGTCAGGTCGGCGCGGGAGAAGGACGTGCTGCCGCCGTTGACGCAGGTGCCGCCGCTGGTGGACACACCGCCGGTGACCTTGGCCGTGGCGCAGCCGACCGTGGCGGCCGTCTTCTCCACAGTGTTCAGCGAGGAGCGCTGGTCCGTGTACTGGTGGACGCCGTAGCCGATCAGCCGCACGCCAGGGCGGGTGACCGTGTACTGGAACGCGGTCGACGTGTAGTACGACCAACTGGCGCCGGTGCCCACGGTGCGCAGCTCCGGATCGGCGGACGAACCGGGAACGAACATGGCGAAGCCCTTGTCGTGGGTGGTGGTGCCCGCGACCATCCGGTAGACGATCACCAGCAGCCCCTGGCTGTAGCTGCCGGTGGAGTAGGTCAGGTAGCTGCCGCTGCCGCAGGTGGTCCGGTCGGCGACGTAGCCGACGCCGTTGGCGTAGAGCATCACCCTGGCGCAGCGGCCGTCGTCGGCGGTGTCCTCGATCGTACCGACCGTGGTGCTGGTGCCTGAGTTGTCGGTGGCGTAACCGGTCAGCCGGACGCCGGGCAGCGTGCCGGCGTACTGGTAGGCGGTGGGATGGTAGTAGCTCCACGAGGCCGACCAGCCGCTACCGGAGGGCAGCGCGAGCGCCGGCGAGGCGGGCAGCAGTGCGGCGACCAGCGCGCCGACCAGGGCCGCGAACAGCGTCACGCGGGTCGACCGCCATCGGAAACGGGCCTTCATCGGTCCTCCGATCTCCACGACGGGCACGACACCCGGCGTCACGGATCAGGTTGACCGACGACGTCGGCGGCGCGTACCGCTGGGTCTCGAAGCGGACACAGGAACTCCCCCGCGACGGGGCGGCTCCACCGGCCCACGTACGCCTGGTAGGCCCTGCCATCCGCCCAGACGGGGTGCGTCATGCGCAAACCGTACGACGCAGGTCGCCTGCCGGGCCTCGACCGCCGGGGCCGGTTCGCGCCGGTCCGACTCGGTCAGCCAGACTCGGTCGTACCCCTGCCCGCCCGACAGCCTGCGAGCGCACCCCGTACCCCTCGTCCGATGGTTGGAGCGCATGTCCCACACCCTCCTCGTCTGGTTGGTCGGCGGCCTCCTGCTGGTGGGCGCGGGCTTCGCGACGGCCCTGCTGCCGAGGTGGCGCGCGCGGGAGCGGGAGCGCCGGACGGCCTGGTCCACCGCGCGCGCGGCCATCGACAGCGCGGCCGTCAGCCGGGACGCGGCGGCGACCCGGGTGCCGCAGGCCGAGCGGCTGCTGACCCGCGCCGAGTCGATGGCGGCCGGGCGCGGCGGGGCTTCCGCCGCCCGCGCGGCGGCGCAACACGCGAGGGAGGCCGACCGGCTGTGGCGCACACACCAGTGACACCCCGCAGGCACTACCGCTACGAGCTGCTGCGGTGGTCGCTGCTCGGCGTCGCCGTGGTCGTCCTGGTGGTCTTCCTACTCGCCCAGCGGCAGAGCGTCGACGTCAGCTACGGCCGGTCGCCGGCCGCCACGGCGAAGATCGACGAGGGCTCGGCGGGTGAGCTGAGCGACGCGAGCGTGCCATCGGTGGACGAGATGACCGCGCTGGTGGCCGCCGAGCCGGTGGTGCGGCTGCCCGGCTCGACGGCGCGCTGGAACGAGCAGCGGGTCCGCGAGGCCGCCGGCGACCGCCCCGTCCGGATCCTGGTCGCGCCGCCCGGGCTCGACAAGGACGAGCGTGACCGGGTGCGGGACGTGGAGAACGCGACCATCCGGGTGATCGGCACTGAGGTCAGCGGCGGCATCTACCAGGCCGTGGCCGACACGCTGCCCGACTGGCGGGCGCAGTTCGCCACCGCCGACGTGACGAACCTGCTGGTGGGGCTGATCGCCGCGCTGCGGGACGCGCCCGACCCGCCCGAGCACGACGAACTGCGGTGGCGCGCGCCGACCGACCGGGAGCTGGCCGCCGTCGCCGCCGACCTGCGGGCCACCGGCCTGCACCTCGGGGCCGGGGCCACGCTGACCGGTGTCCCAGACAAGGCCGCGCGCAACGCCTTTCCGGACGGCGCCCGGTACGTGGCGCTGCCCGCGCAGCCGTTCGGCGAGCCGGTGCCCCGGTACGGGCCGGCGCTGGCCGAGCTGTTCCCGGGCACGCCGATCGTCGTGATGTACGGGCTCTGGATCGAGTACCACGGGCCGGCGGCCGACGACTTCGCGGAGCTGGCCGGGGCGAGTTTCTACGGCCAGTTCGCCGGTCGGCTGAGCCGCTACGACTACCCGCAGGGCAACGTGCTGACGGCCTGGCTGAACCGGGTCACCGACCTGCGCTACTCGGGGCTGTTCGACCGTCCGCTGCCGTACCGGCCGATCGATCCGCTGCGGGTGGCGCTGCCGGCCCTGCCGTGGATCTTCGCAGGCTGCGTGGCGACGTTCCTGATCCTCTCGGTCCGGTCGCTGCGCCGGCCGGACGGGGCCGTGCTCCGGCGGGGCGACCCGGGGCGGGGCGGCACTCCCGCGCGGTTGGCGGGTCTCACCGCGCTCGCCGTCGAGATGTCCCTGCTCACCGACGCGCGCAGCGACCCGGCGCTGACCCGGGGCGTCGTCAAGCTCCAGGCCGCCCGCGCCGCGCTGGACGAGGAGCTACCGGACCGCCACGCGCGTACGTTGCTCGACGAGGCGTCCGGGGAGCTGGACGACGCCGCCCGGACGCTGGGGATCGCCAGTTACCGCCCGGACCTCTACCTCCGGGGCAGGCTGTCGTGAACCCGTCCGTACGACGTCGGCTCGGTGACCTGTTCGGCACGCCCTTCGGCATCGCCGTCCTGGCCTGCCTGGTGCTGGCCGGCTGGGCGTTGTGGACCGGCGGGGCGCTGGACGGTCCGGTCGCCCGGCACGTGCGCGCCTCGTCCGTGTACGTCGCACCGGGCGTCGACCTGGACCGCGCGGCGGCCGAACGGATCATCGGCAACCGCCGGCTGGTCGTGCTGATGCTCGAGCCGGGCGCGGACCTCAGGCAGGGCTGCCGCCAGGTCGAGCGCGCCGCCGACGGGACCGTCGTGCTGGTCATAAGCCGCGACTCCGACGAGTACGACACCTACGGCTGCGCGCTGCTGCCCGGGCGCGACGACGGGAACTTCGGCCGGGCCTTCGTGGCGGAGATGACCATCAGCCGGGGCGTCGACACCTTCGCCGACCGCCCCCTGGAGGCGCTGAAGGTCGTCACCGTCAACTACGACCTGCTGGTGAAGGCCGGCACCGTCCCCGACGGCGCGCGGACGATCAGCCCGTCGCTGCCCCGCTTCCTGCTCGCCGGCGCCGCGATCCTGGCCGTCGTCGCCGGGGCGACGGTGCTCTACGTGGGTGGCCGCCGCGCGGGCCGGCTCGCGGACGCCCGTCGCCGCCGCCGCGACGGGAGCGCCGACGCCCGTGGCGCGCTCGGCGCCGCCGCGGCCGTACTGGCGCAGCAGATCATCGACCTCGACCAGCGGTACGCCCGGGCGCAGCGCCAGGCCTACGTCAGCGGCGCCGAGGAGGCGTTCGGCAGGAGGTACCTGGCGCTGACGTCGGACTACGCCGCGCTGCTCGACCGCGTCGCGGCGGTGGACGCCGACGACGAGGAGGCCGTACGCGAACTCGTCGAGCGGGTCGACGCGTTGAGCCGGCGGGCGTCGACGCTGGCGGAACCGCCGAGGGCCCGCCCGAAGGGCGCCCGCAGCCGTAACACCCCGCCCTCCGGCGGCTGACCGGCCCGTCGCCGGGAGTGATCGGGCGGGGCGCGCCCCTGCCGTCGGGCATCGGCTGCTGCTGAAAGCCGACACCCGTCCGCACTTCCTGTCATAGTGACAGTAAGTCTAGGGTGAGATCCATGTCGGACGATCGTTGGGTTGCGCCCACCGTTCTCCTCGCGGTGGACCTCGTCATCCTCACCCTGCGCGATTCCCGGCTCCAGGTGCTGCTCGTGCAGCGCGGCGTGGAGCCGTACCGGGGCGCCCTGGCCCTTCCCGGCGGCTTCCTGAACCACGCGGAGGAGGACCTGCCGGCGGCGGCCCACCGGGAGTTGGCCGAGGAGGCCGGCCTGTCGGCGGACCAACTGCACCTCGAACAGTTGGGCGTCTACGGCACGCCGGGACGCGACCCCCGGGGCCGCGTCGTCTCCGTGGCCTACCTCGCCGTCGCTCCCCGGCTGCCCGAGCCGACCGCCGGCACCGACGCCTCCGACGCGTGCTGGACCCCCACCGATCGCGCTCTCTCGCCCGACGCCCGGCTCGCCTTCGACCACCGCCGGATCGTCGCGGACGGCGTCGAGCGCGCCCGCGCAAAGCTGGAGTACTCGGCGCTGGCGACCGCGTTCTGCGGCCCGACGTTCACCATCTCGGAGTTGCGGGACGTCTACGAGGCGGTGTGGGGCGTCAGCCTCGACCCCCGGAACTTCTACCGCAAGGTCCAGAGCGTCGACGGCTTCATCGTGCCCGCCGGTACGACGAGGAAGACCGACACCGGACGCCCCGCACGGTTGTTCCGGCCGGGCCCGCGCGAGGCGCTGCATCCCCCCATGACCCGGCCGACGCAGCCGACGGACAAGGAGACGGCAGAGGCATGAACAGCAGTCCCGTCGTGATTCTCACGGCCCTGAACCTGGAGTACGACGCGGTCCGCAGCAGGCTGACCGACCTGCGGGTGCACCGCCATCCCGCCGGCACGCGCTTCGAGGTCGGCCGGCTCGGCGGCTGCCGGGTGGCGCTGGGCCTGGTGGGCAAGGGCAACCACCCGGCGGCGGTACTGGCCGAGCGCGCCATGGCCGAGTTCTCCCCCGCCGCGGTGATCTTCGTCGGCGTCGCCGGCGCCCTCTGGCCGAGCATCCGGCTGGGCGACGTGGTGGTGGCGTCCCAGGTCTACGCCTACCACGGCGGCACGAGCGAGGACGACGGCCTCAAGGCCCGGCCGAAGGCGTGGGAGATTCCGCACGGCGCGGGCCAGATCGCGCAACACCTGGCGCGCAGCGGCGAGTGGTTCCGGGGCCAGCCCGGCGACGCCGCGCCCCGGGTGCACTTCGCGCCGATCGCGGCGGGCGAGATCGTACAGGATTCGGCGGTCTCCGAGCAGGCCCGGTGGGTTCGGCAGCACTACAACGACGCCGTGGCCATCGAGATGGAGGCCGCCGGCGTCGCCCAGGCGGGTCACCTCAACCGGGCACTGCCCGTGGTCGTGGTGCGGGGCATCAGCGACCGGGCCGACGGCACCAAGACGGCCACCGACGGGGAGAACTGGCAGCCACGGGCGGTGGCCCACGCGGCCGCGTTCGCCACGGCGCTGGCGCAGGAACTGGTCGCCGACGCCGCGGCCGACCAACGGGAAACGGCGAAGAGGAACAGGCAGGCGCAGATGGGCATCACCAACAGGAACATCGCCAGCGGCAACGCCCGGGTGGGCGTCCAGGCGGGACAGATCCACGGCAACGTCACCGTGGGTTGGGAGCCGGAGCAGCCGGCCGATCTCGCGACGGCGATCAGCGAGCTGCGTGACCTGCTCAAGCAGGCCCACCGCGACGGCCAACTGGACGAGGACACCTACGCGGCGGCGGAGACGGAGCTGGACACGGCCGGCGACTGCCTCCAGGAAGAGACACCGCAGAGCCGGAGCGTCCTGATGGTGTCGCTGCGGAGGCTGCGCGGCCTGGTGGCCGACGTGACGGAGCTGGCGGCCAGGCTGGCCGCGATCATGGCCGTGGCGAAGGGGCTGTCGTGACCACGCCGACCACGACCAACGTCGCGCAGGGCGATGCCCACGTCGGGGTGCAGGCCCAGGCGATCCACGGCGACGTCTACTACCAACTGCCACCGGACGCCTCGCCGAAGGAGAGGTTCCGCACCGGCGTGAAGTACCTCGACGCCCGGATGCCGGGCAGGGCACGCGAACTCATCGAGGAGGCCGTGGCGCGCGGGCACGAGACCGACGAGGTGCGCTTCCACTGGCTGCTCGCCCTGCTGAGCGGACGCACCCTGCGACAACTGGGCAACGAGGACCTCATCACGCTCTCCACCATCTGCGGCCGCATCACCCGGGTGCACGGCCGGGGCGAGTGGACGGTCGGCCTGCGGTCGGTCCTGCGGCTGCTCAGCTCCCTGGACACCGCCGACACCGAGTTGACCGTCAAGGAACTTGACGAGCTCAGGCCGCGCCAGCGCGACAAGATCCTCGATCACCTCGGGGTGCTGCTCGAAGGCCCGGTCGAGGACCAACTGTGGCACCGCTCGGTCGAGCGGGCCAGGGCCGGGCAGAAGGCCGGGGACAGGAGGAACCGGGTCCGGCTGTTCTTCCACCCCGTTACCTTTTTGATCGTCCCCAGCCGGGGACCCTCGGTCGCCCGGCCCGGTATGACTTCCTGCCCCTGTCGTTTGCATGATCCGGGGGGTGTTGTCGCCGGGTCGGGTGGCGTCGGCGGACCGCTGATAGGGACACGGCCACCCGTGTTGGGGTAGGTCTCTTCGTAACGTGGCTGCCGGCAGTCCGACGCCTGGACCAGCGACCGAGGCTACGGGATCGATGCGTGGAGGCGGGTCTGGTGAACGACGGATACGGCGTCTACCTCGGCTTGGACGTCGGCAAAGAGGGCCACCACGCGGTCGGGTTGGCACCGGACGGCAAGCGGCTGCACGACGCGCCGTTGCCGAACACCGAGGCCCGACTGCGGCAGTTGTTCGACAAGCTCGCCCGCCACGGCCGGATTCTGGTGGTGGTCGACCAGCCGGCCTCGATCGGCGCCTTGCCGGTCGCGGTGGCTCGGGCTTGCGGTCATCAGGTGGCCTACCTGCCCGGCCTGGCGATGCGCCGCATCGCTGACCTGCACCCCGGTGCGGCGAAAACCGACGCCCGCGACGCCTACGTCATCGCTGACGCCGCCCGCACCCTTCCGCACACGCTGCGCCGGGTCGATGTCGGCGACGAAGCCCTCGCAGAGCTGGAGGTCCTGGTCGGCTTCGACGACGACCTCGCTGGCGAAGCCACCCGGGTGTCCAACCGGATCCGTGGCCTGCTCACTCAGATCCACCCCGCCCTGGAACGAGTTCTCGGCCCGAAAGTGCAGCACAAGGCCGTGCTGGAACTGCTGTCGCGCTGCGGGGGACCGGTCGGGCTACGCAAGGCCGGACGTCGCAAACTGCTGTCCGTCGCCGGGCCTCACGCCCCACGCATGGGTGAACGCCTCGTCGAGCAGATCATGAACGCGCTCGACGAGCAGACCGTCACCGTCCCCGGCACGAACGCGGCGGAGACGATCCTGCCCCGCCTGGCTGACAGCCTCCGCGACGTCCTACGCCAACGCGACCAGGCCGCCGCCGAGGTCGAAAGGATCCTCGATGCGCACCCTCTCGCCTCGATGCCCGGCATCGGCGTCAGGACCGCCGCCCGGATCCTGCTCGAAGTCGGCGACGGCACCGCCTTCCCCACCCCCGGCCACCTCGCCGCCTACGCCGGCCTCGCCCCGGTGACCCGACGATCCGGCAGCAGCATCCGCGGCGAACACCCACCCCGCGGCGGCAACAAGAACCTCAAACGAGCCTTCTTCCTCGCCGCGTTCGCCGCCTTGGCCGACCCCGTCAGCCGCGCCTACTACGACCGGAAACGCGCCGAAGGCAAACGCCACAACGCCGCCCTCATCTGCTTGGCCCGACGCCGCTGCGACGTCCTGTTCGCCATGCTCCGCGACAAGATCCCCTACCAGCCACGCCCCATCAGTCCGGTCCCCGCTTGACGAAACCCATAGGGACACTCCCCCGCGCCGCCGAGGGTGCGTCCCGTCCAGCCGGCCTCGATCCCGGTGGGCGAATGGCTGCGTGCCCTCACCGCCGCAGCGGCCTTCGTCCTCGCCGCGGGCAACATCGCGCGACTGGTGCTGCAACGCGGCGAGTTGTCCCCGGTGCTCGCCTACCTCGTGTCCGCGGCGGGAGTCGTCGCCTTCGTGGTCGGCGGGGCGGACCGGCACTTCCGGCGGGAGCGGTTGCGGCTGAAGGAGGCGGAGTACGCTCCGCCGACGCAGCGCAAGAAAGGGTCGCTGGCCGGCGGCTTCGCCCGGAAGGTGGACCGGCTCTTCGACACCTACTTCGGGCGGTACGTGCCCCGGGACACGGCCCGGTCCCACTGGCTCGCCCAGACTGCGGGCATCCGCAGGCACCTGCGCGACGAACTCGTCGAGATCTACCGCGAGCAGCGGGTCGACGCGGGCGAGATCGCCTGGCTGGTTCGTCACCTCGTCGGCGACGTACGGCAGCGGTGGGAGAACGACACCCTGACGGCCTACCGGACCCGGCTCCGCACCCCGTTGTCGACCACGGCCCTGTGCGTGACCGGGTTGGTCGCTGCCGCCGCCGGAGCTGCCTGGGTGGCGCCCGCCGCCGCGCTGACCGCGCCGGTGGGCGGCACGGCGTCGGTGCTGCTCGCCGTGGCGTCCGCCGTGATCGGCGCGCGGGCGTGCTTCCGCATCGTCGCCGAGCGGCGACGCGTACCGGCCGACGAGGCGGAGCGGGCGCAGCAGTTGGCGGAGCGGCAGGCGGCCTACGAACACTGGCAGAAGAAGCTGTCCCGCAAGCCGTCGGACGCGGAGATGGCCTCCTGGCTGGAGTGCGACCGCAGGATCCTCGTCGACGAGGCGATGCGGCACTACCGGCTCCGGCCCAGTCAGGTGATCGCGCACGCCTTCATCGAGGCGCCCGCCGGGTCGTACAAGCGGGCCCGGGTGCCGCGGGGACCGTGGCGCTACTCCAGGTACCGGCTGCTGCTCTTCCTGCTGACCGACGACGGGGTACGCCAGGTGGACATCGACCTCGACTTCGAGGAGGGGGTTTCCCGTGGGACGCAACGACTCAACTACCGCTTCGACACCGTCGCCGCCGTACGCATCGACGGGGTGGCGACCCAACAGCAGACGTTCGAGCTGAGACTGGTCAACGGCGATCCGATCCGCGTCCGGGTGACCGAGTCGAGCACCGACGGGATCCAGCCGGGCGAGGATCCGGGGGCGCTGTCCCGGGTCGCGCTGGACGCGTCGGGCCTGCCGCACACCCTCCACGTCCTCGAGGGGATCGCGGCCGAGGGGAAGCAGTGGATCAGGCAGCAGCGCCGACGGGCCGACGAGCGGCTCTCCGAGGTGACGGCGACCGTCGCCGGCTTGATCGGGTGACGCCGGCGCCACTCGCTCGGCGGTACGCCGAATCGCCACCGGCGCGGCCGGACGCGGCGACGCCCGCATCGCCGGTGCGATGCGGGCGTCCCGTCGAGCCGGTCAGGGGTTGCTGTAGCCGAGGGCGTAGCTGCCCGAACCGCTGTAGGCGTGCACCCGCCAGCGGTAGTAGCCGGCCGTGCCGTTGTAGGTGACGGTCTCGTCGGCGGCGGCCGTGGTGCCCTGCGCCACCGCGCTCCAGCCGCTACCGTTCCACTTCTGCAGGTAGAGGTCGAAATCGGTGCCGGTCGGGCCGTCGAGGCAGCCGCTGTGGGTGCCGGAGGTCGACGAGTAGTAGTAGCTGCCGTTCGGCTGGTAGGCGTTCCCGCCGCTGGACAGCGACCCGGTCGCGGAGAACTCGTAACCGCTGCAGCCGGTCGGCGGCGGCGGGTTGCCGCCGCCGCTGGTCACCAGCGTCCGGCCGTACGCGGAGAGGATCTCGTTGACCGGCTGGAAGTAGGTGGTGCCGCCGGAGGTGCAGTTGCCGGAACCGCCGGAGGTCACGCCCTGCGCCTGCTGGCCGCTGAGCCAGGACCCGCCGGAGTCGCCCGGCTCGGCGCAGGCGTTGGTGCGGGTCAGGCCGGAGACGGAGCCCTCCGCGTAGTTGACGGTCTGGTTGTAGGCCTGCACGGTGCCGCAGCGCCAGCCGGTGGTCGAGCCGGAGCGGCAGATGGCCGCGCCGATCGCGGCCACGGTGGAGCCGGCGACGGTCACGTTGCCGCCGGCGTAGTTGTTGACCCACGGCTGCGGGGTCCAGTTGGAGTTGACCGCCACCCAGGCGTAGTCGTTGCCGGGGAACGAGGAGCCCTGGAAGGTGCCCTGGGCGGCGCGGTTGAAGCCGGTCGTGGCGGCGCCGGTGTTGCCGCAGTGCCCGGCGGTGACGAAGCCGCCGTTGACGGAGAAGCCGACCGAGCAGCGGCCGCCGCCGATGTAGTAGGCGTCGCCGCCGCGTACGTCGTAGAGCAGCCGGGGCTGTTCGGTGGTGCTGACCACCCGTACCGCCGAGGCATCGACGCCGCTGGCCTTGATGAAGGCCCTGGCGGCAGCGCTGCCACCGCGTGCCTGCACCACGACGGTGTTGGACTTGACGTCGACGTACCAGCCGGGCACCGAGGCCGGGGGCGCCTTGGCGGCAGCCGCGTCCAGCCCGCCCTTGATCGCGTCGAGCTTCCGGCCGCTGCGGTCCACCAGCCTGGGGGTGGCACCGGCGGCGGTCACCTCGGCCGCCTTGGCGCTGTCGGTGACGGCAACGACCAGCGACTTCGCGTCCGGCGCCAACCAGGCACCGGCGAAGGTGGAGCCCAGGCGCTTACGCAACGCCAGTTCCGTACGGCTGGCGGCGTCGTCGGAGGCGATCCTGGCGCGGGCGGCGGCGGGAGTCAGGCCCAGATCGCGTTGCATGGCGGCGAGCATCTCGGGCGAGGCGGCCTCCCCGGACGGCGCGACCGGGGTCGGACCGGTGGGCTTCGCGCTGGCGGGCCCGGCGATGGCGATGGCGGCCAGCCCGGCTGGCAACAGCACGGCTGTCGCCGCGCCGGCAAGGATTCGTTTCATCCAGGTCTCCTTCGGGTTGCGGAGCTGCGGGTGCGATCGGAGGGTTACGGCACCGACAGGTGGCCGTAACCTAGAACACGATTCACCGATGCCGATAGATAACCTTCGGCTCATACCGCCGCACCTGGCACTATGCGCACCCTTACGGCCACGCTCCGCCATCGACACGTGGGCTGGCGGCGCCGGACGAACCCGCTGGCGCCGCTCGGCGCGCGGGGCAATCTACGGGGTTTGTCGTGGAGTCACACGACCGTCGCGGCATTGAGGCTCGACGGGCTGTCGAGATCGCCTACATGCTGCTGGTCGACGGGAGGTTCGCCGTCGCATCGACGCTCCCGCCTCACCCCATGGCTCGTCGACGAACACGCCGCAGTGGCCAGCCAACCGGATGCCAGCGGCGGGGTGAGGCTCTACCGCGCCACCAACTGACCACGCACGAGCAGCCGCAGATGCTTCCAGCTTTCAATCTCGCAGCGCAGCAATCACCCTTCGAATGTCGTCAGTTCGTCTGTCCGGTCGGTAGGTGCCGACCGATGTAACCGACATAGATTCGGCCACTCTGCGCCGTGTCGTCGTAGTAGTGCATCCGAGGGCTGATCATCGCGAACTGAGCTATTTTGAAGTGGGCTCCCATGAAGGTTGTGCCCGCCTGCACGACGGAGGTTGGCACGGGGAGAACACGCCTCCTCCAGTACGCCGGGTTGGTCCGGACCTCCTCACTCTCATCGCGGGCGTGCCGTCGCGTCGGCCACTCGTGGCAGCCATCCGGAGTGTTCTCAAGGAATCCGTGCACGTCCCGGTCCCAGCGCCCGTCCGCCTTTGCCGCTGCGTAGTCCTGGAGCACCAACAGCGCGTCCCATGTCTTCGAAGCCCATGCGCCCAGGGGGTCGTTGCTGTCGAGATCCTCAGCAGGGTCAGGATCACCCGAAAACACGACGTGCGTGAGCTTCGGCAGCCAACGGAGTAACTCGCCGAAGCTGTCCGGCCGGGTGACGTCCTTTTCCGATGGCTGCGCCGTCCAGGCCACCTCTGCTTGCCCCATCGACGCCAGCCGGCGGCGCAGCGTCCGTACGGTCTCCTCTGACCGGGTCAGAAGGTCGACGGCGTCTCGGTTCTCAAGCTGCTCATCCTCCAGCTGCCATTTGACGTCACGATATGCCTTCTGCGTCTCGTCGAGTTCAGCTTGGAGCTGCGCGAGTCGGGATGCGATGTCTTCCTGTGCCTCCTGCGATGACCGACCAACCTCGATCAAACGCACTACTTCGTCGATCCGGTCGACTGTCAGCTCATCGATCCCTACCTTGATCTTCAGGTAGTCGAGCAACATGTCCTGTTGCGTGTTGACATCGTCTTGGCGACGATCACTCTCCCGCGTCTCGACGGCTGCCGCCCGGGGCTGCGACGGAACGAGCGAC
Organism: Micromonospora echinofusca; assembly: GCF_900091445.1. NCBI lineage: Bacteria > Bacillati > Actinomycetota > Actinomycetes > Micromonosporales > Micromonosporaceae > Micromonospora > Micromonospora echinofusca. Next base: position 1,129,615 of record NZ_LT607733.1, on the reverse strand, counting down.
ACCCGCTTCGAACCGACGTCCCCAAGCCGGTTCACCAACATGTCGTCGGCGATGCGTTCCAGCATCCGATGAACCCGCGCCACCGATGCGGGTAACGGCTGCTCGAGAGCCTGAAGTTGGGCGCTGGAGGCGAGGACCCGCGCGAGCCGGGGCTGTTCGCTGTCGTCGGCGATCCGTTCGGCGCTCAGGACCCGGTGCCGCAGTCCGTCGACGACCGAGTCCGGTTGAACCTGGGAGCGATAGGTACGCAGCCGGCCAGGCAGCACGGCATGGGCCTGGCCGAGCCGGTCGTTGAGCAGCTGTGTGGCATCCCCGTCCAGCACAAAGCACGAGGCCACACCGATGGTGAACCGGGTCAGATTGGCGATCCGGTTCGTCCACGGGACTGATGGCAGCGAGCCGTCGTTGCCGGCGACGAAGACGACACCTCGTCGTTCGGTGTCGATGAGCGCTCGGTAGACCTCGTCGACTTCGTCGCCGCGGATGACGATTGGCCGCGTCGTGAGGCGGGCGGCACCGTCCCAAGCGTCGACGATCTCGAGCGTTGGAGCAAGAAAGCGAGGGGTGCCTGCGCGGCGAGGTCGGCTGCGTGGGTCCTCGCCGTCGGGGTCGGGGGATTCGATGTCGACCCAGGCCCACGCCGCACGCTCTCTTGCGTTGGGCGAATGTACGGTCAGCTGGGTGATCCACCGGCCGTCCGACTTGGTCTCGACGATCCGCACGCGAGTGGACGCTGACCCATCCTGCCCTTCATGCTGCAGCAGCAGGGCCCGGACGTCCTCGCCGATGGTCGTCCACCGGTTCTCGCGCAGCGCGTGCGGATCCCAGCCCTTGGGATCCGCGATCCACCGGTCAAGTTGTTCCCGTACCAGCGGCAGCAGATGGTTCCGGTTGTCATGGGTCGTGAACACCGACCTGAATCCGAGCATCGTGACGTCCCAATTGGTTTCGGGCGAGGGGCTCAGCAGAATGCGTCACCGAACTCGCTCGATGCGGCCCAACAGCCCTTCACCCGCTCCTCTAACATCTGCTTCTGACTTCGAAGCTGGAGGAGCGGGAGGGCCCGAGGCCGGCATCTGGACAAGGGAAGGTTGAGCCGCTGCCGGGTGATCAGGAGCTGGGTCTGCGATCAGGGCGCGGATTCCAGATCATTGAGCAGAGCGTGGACAGGCGCCCAGCACATCCGCACCGTGTCCAGGTCGGGTACGAGCCCGTACTCGATCTGATGGCGGGGATGGACGAAGTTGCGGTAGTCCCGCACCTTCTCCATGAAGTCCTTGGCGTCGGTCTGGACCCACTTCTGCCGATGCGCGTACTCCAGCAGGAGGTGAAGGCCCGCGCGTTCGGCCGGAACCCGCCGGCCACCCCGGCCGACCAGTCCGCTTCTTCGCACTGTTTCGTCGCGATCAGTCACCACGACGTGCAAGAGCCCTTCTACGAAGCTACCGATGCCGATGATTGCCAGCGCGTAGGCCCCATTGTTCTGACAGATCGACGCTTCATCGGCGCGTGCCATGAGGATGTCTACCGCCTTGCTGTCCCCGGATAGCCGTCGCACCCGTTCGTGGAGGTCCGGCGGTGGCCCGTACAGGGGGGTGTCGCCGGTCCGGCTGAGCTGGCCGAGCACCGGACGCCCGCCGACGTATGTGACGGTGAGCCCTTCAGGAGCCAGGATCCGGTTCAGTTCCTGCGCTATCGGCTCGGCTGCCTCGATGCCGCCGTCGTACTCCAGCGGGTCACAGATGCGGCAGAGCAGTCGGTCGAGTGCGGCGGCGTCGTCAGCGTGGGAGGTCAGCACCTCGGTGAGCCAGGGCACCCGCGGCGACCCGTCGTACTGCGGACTGCCGGGCCACCGGACGCGGTGCAGGAACCGCTCGACCTGCGACCCCGTCCGCTCGTACGGGCCGTCAGCGTCGCAGATCAGACGAGCGACACGTTCCAGGGTGAGCAGATCGAGGACAGCCATCAGGACACCTCCCGGTCGGCGCGCTGCTGCGCGAGGTCGAGTGCTTCGGTCAGACGCTGGATGATGACCGACCCCCGCTTTCGGAACCCGAGCTCGGCCATGGCCTCCTGCAAGCGCTCATCCCGATCACGCTGAAGTTGGTCGCTCACCAGCCAGGTGCAGATCTGCACCAGTTGCTCTCGGGTGTATTCGGTGATCTTGAGGCCGATCGGCACATCGGGGCGCGGGCCACGGCTAGCCGCCGACGGCGACGGCCGCGGCGACTGACCGTGCCGAGGCGCCGCTGGCGCGGGCCGGGTCTTCGCAGCGTGGTCGGCGCGATCGACCGCCTGCTTCCAACGCGCGACGAGCCGGGCCGTCTGGCCTGCCGGGTCCACGTACCAGTCAGTCGACCAGATCCGGTGAAACTCCCAGCCAAGTCGCTCCAGGTGCTGCTGGCGAAGTCGGTCCCGGTCCCGGGCGCTGTGCGCCTGGTGGTACGAGTGACCGTCGGTCTCCACGGCGAGCACCATGCGGCCGGGCTGGTCCGGATGCGCGAGTGCCAAGTCGATCCGGTAGCCGGACACGCCCCACTGCGGCACGACGTTGATGCCCTGCTGCTGGATGGCGCTCAGCACACTGCGCTCGAGGCCGTTGAGCTCGACCCCGGTGTGCTGTCGCCCACCGATGTCGCCGCCAAGCTCGACGAACTCCAGGTAACGGCGTAGCAGCTCGGGCCCGCGGTTCCTCGTCGCTGCGGTCTGGTTCGGGTCCATGTCGTGATGCGAGAACGCGCTCACCACGGTCATCCGACTCCGCGCGCGGGTGACCGCGACGTTGAGACGCCGCTCCCCGCCCTCCTGGTTGAGCGGTCCGAAGCGCAGCGGAAGCCGACCGTCCCGGGTCTTGGCGTAGCCGATGCTCAGGATGATGGCATCCCGCTCGTCGCCCTGAACGTTCTCCAAGCTCTTGACGAAGAAGCGCTGGCTCGCCGCCCGGTCCTGCGAGAAGAAATCGTCCAGGTGCTCGTGCTCACGGCGCCGGCTCCGCAGCGTCGCCTCGATCCGCAAGGCGTGCTTCTGCCCCATGGTGATGACGCCCAGGCTCTCGTTCGGCCGCTGCTCGGCATGCTCGAGAATGAGCTCGACCGCCCGGTTGACCTCCTCGGTCGATGAGCCACTCTGCCCAGGGGCAACGCGGCCGTCCACCGTCTCCAAGCGCAGCGGGCTGTCAACCTGTACGCCGGGGAACGTCACAAGAGAGCGGTTGTATATCTCGACGTTCGAAAACGCAATCAAACGCTCGTCGCGGCTGCGGTAGTGCCAGGTCAAGCGGTACCGGTCCGAGATCAGGCCGCCCAGGACGTCGAGAACGGACTCGTAGTCCTCCAGGCTCTCGTCGCCGAGGTCATCATCTTCGCTGGCTGGGGTCTGCTGGACGAGCCGCCGGAAGAACGGCGTTGGTGGGAGCTGCTTCGGATCGCCGGCTACTACGAGTTGAGTGCCACGCATGATCGAGGCGACGGCGTCGTGTGGTTCGATCTGGCTCGCCTCGTCGAAGATGACCACGTCGAACGATCGCTCAGCCGGCAGGATGCGGCTGACGACGAGCGGTGACATGGCCCAGCACGGAAACGCGGCGAGGAGCACGTCCGGGGCACTGCTGAGCAGCTTCCGCAGAGGCAGGTGCCGGCTCTTCTTGGCGGCCTCCCGCCGGACGAGGCCGTTCTGGTCGGGGCGGGCGTCCCGGGCCTTGCGCAGGTTGACCGCCACGTTGCGGCGCACGTGTCGAGCGGCCATCTCGATGTGTCGGGCGTCGACGGCACGGAAGTCCTGGACCACCGCGGCATGCTGCTGTCCCACGAACTGACCGAGGTACGGGACCCGCATGCGCATCTCGTCGAGGACCACCTGCAGCCAGGCGCGCAGCAGGGTGTCGGCGGCCTCGTCGCTCGAGACCTGCCGCGCGGCCAGGTCGTCGAGCATGTATCCCAGTCCCAAGGAGCGGAAGCGCTGCTGCTGCTTGTTGAGCTCGGGCATCCGGAACAGCGTTTCGCGGTCGGCGTTGAGGTCGGCAACGGTATCGGCGGCCCTGGTGGCCGGTCCGCGGTCGAGGCCATCGATGCGGGCACATGCGGCCACCGCGGCGAGATGGTTACGCAGCTGGACGAAGGACGACATGCAGAGATCGGCACCGGCCAGGGCGGTGGGCGTGCTGTCCGTGCGGCTGAGCTTCCGCCACCGCTCGCGTTGATCGATTGCGGCGATCAGGCCCTGGTGCAGCTCGGATCGCCTTCGGGGGGCGGCCGGACAGGCCCGCCGCAGCTCACGTCTGAGCTGGAAGCGACGGAAGAATCCCAGCGGTTCCGGTCGGTGTGGCCGGGAGCGCCCTGGTGCCACCGCGTAGGCGAAGTCGTCCAGGTCCGGGCCGAAGACCTGTTCGCCGTAGCCGGCGATGGTGCGCTCGACCTCGCTGATCAGGTCGAACAGTTCTTTCCAGGCGGCGAGGTCGTCGGGTACGTCCAACCCGGCCCGGTCCACCATCTCCCGGATCTGCCGTTGTGCGCCGTGCAGTGCTCCGGCTGCGAGCCCGTCGAGATGGACCAGCACCTTGTCGACGTCGTCCGAGGTGTGGATCGCGGCCTTTGCCCACGGTGATTCGCCGCGCCAGATCCGCAGGCCCCCTCGGTCCACGAACGTCCGGAGGTCCTCCCGCGCATCGTCGACCATGGACCGGCCAAGGTTCCGCAGCTCGGATGCACGCAGGTTGTACCTGCCCACGTCGTATGCGGGCAGGGCGAGTAGCTGCTCGATCACCTGGAACGCGCTCACGCCCCAGGGCTGCCGTTCTTCGTGCAGCTCGGCCGGATGCCGCTGTGCCGCGGCCCGCCGGCCGTGCAGGCGTCGGTGCAGGTCGGTTGTGTCCACCGGCGGTTCGCTGCCAGCTTGAGCGAGGACCGCAGCGATACGCTGGGCCACCTGCCGCTTGCTGATCTTACGGTCGTGTAGATCGAACACCAGGTTGTCGAGCCCGACGTCGCCGAGACGGTTCATCACCGCTTCGATCGCCGCCCGCTTCTCGGAGACGAACAGTACGCTGCGACCCATCGCAGCCATGTACGCGATGATGTTCGCGATCGTCTGGCTCTTGCCCGTACCGGGCGGGCCCTCGATGACCACGTGCCGGCCGGACAACACCGCGTCGATCGCGGACTGTTGGGACGAGTCCGCATCGTGGACCAGGAACTCCTTGGCCGGGTCGATCCGGTCGGCGCTGGAGCTGGGCCCACGAGCAGGCTCGGTGCGCAACTTCTGCCGAGCGTCCCGGTCGCCCGCCATCGCGCCGATCACCGGGTGCGCTGCCAGCAGCTCTGCGGAGTTGCGCAGGTCCTCGACCATGGCCAGCTTGTCGAAGCTGAAGACGCCTGCGATCACCGCCGGCTCCAGCCGGAGACTCAGGCCGCTGGGTGCGACCGCCTTGGCAATCAGCTCGTAGGCTGCGTTCAACTGCTGGTCCGGGTCGGTGAGTTCGGTCAGCATCGCGCTCAACTGGTCGCCGAGGGCGCTGACGTTTGCCTCCACGCCGTACTGCCGCTCGAGTGCGTACAGAAGAACGGGATTGATCTCGGGTGATTCGGAGAGCTCCAGCGTGAAGTCGTTCTCGGTCGCCGTCCGGCTGTCGAGCGCCAACTGCTGCAGGATCAGCGGCGCCCGTAGCGGTTGCATCGGTACAGATCCACGCGTGTACGTGCCGACCATGCAGAGCAGGCCGCGGGTCACCCAGCCGGCCTGGATGCCCTGTTCCTCTTCCAGCTCGACCAGCTTGCGGCGAAGACCGCGGGCGGTGTTGCAGGCGGAGGTGTGGCGGTCCTGATCCGGGAAGAGTGTCCGCAGGCGGACCTTCTGCCCCCTGAGCAGGTCGGCGACCCCGTCGGCAGCCGCCTCGGCGAGATCGAGAGCGGTGCTCTGCCGCTCCTTGAAGTAGAGCAGAGTGTTGCGCGGGCCGAAGTCGATCAGTTGGTCTGCCCACCGGCCAGCGGCCTGCTGGACGAGGTTGAGCACATCCGGTTGGGTCAACAGCATCTCGTCTCCAGGTCAGTCGACGTACGCCAGTGCTGGTCCGCCGGGCCGTCGGCCCGAGGCAAAGCCCTCCAGGATAGGGCGTTGGGCCTGTCGATCCATGGGTCGGATTTCGGACAGCGGCTTCGATGAACGGACACCCGTCAGCAACCTTCAGCTTTTTATTAATGGCTACCGCTCTGTCGCTTCAGCTCATCGAGCAGGGCCGTCATCGGTACTCGGAGCGTTCAGTGCCCTTGGAGGGAAAGAAGTGACGAGTGGCCGCGCCGCCAGCGAGGGCCGGCGGCGCAACGCACTGCGCCTCGGGCTACGGATGGCAGTTACGCCGACCTGTGGATTACCAGCCGCGGATCTTGCGGCCGCTCTCGGTGTCGGGGTAGAGGATGGCGTCGGCGACCCGACCACCGGAGTCCTTGGCACCACCGCCGAAGTTCAGGGTGCCGGCCGAGTTGGCGCTGGCGGCGACACCGTCCCAGTAGCGGGCCTCCCGCTCCCAGCGGACGCCGGCCAGCAGGTTCAGCAGGTCGGTCTCCGTGAGCGCGGCGCCGGAGGTGGCCCATTCGGTCGCCTGATGCGCGGCGATGCCGATGCCGGCCAGAACGGCGGGGGCCGAGGCAGCGGACCGGGCTGCGAGGTGCGGGTAGAGGTGGGCAAGCAGGGTGCACAGCAACGGTACGACCCGGCGCTCGACCTGCTCGACGCGCACTCCGGCGGGCAGATCGGCCGTACGGACGGTGGACGAGGAGAGGCCGAGCCCGGAACGGCCGTAGATCGCGGTGATGACGAGGACCCGCAACGCGGAGAGAGTGATCAGTTCGGGGTCTGCCTTGGTGAGCTGCCGCTTGCGGGACTGGACGAGCTTGGTGAAGGGAATCATCCTGCCGTCGTGTTCGACCTTGACGGCCTCGGCGATGCGGTGGGCGAGCTGGGTGCCGAGGTCACGCTGGTCCATGGACATGGCGAGGTTCTTCGCCACCGGGACGCCTTCGACGTTGCGGTCGTAGAAGATCTGCCGGGCGTCCTCGACACCGAGCCCCCAGTAGAGCTCGAACGGCAGCCGCACCGCATTCAGCTGCTGGTAGGTGATGCCGTACTGCTCCGGGTCGTCGTTGAGCTCGTGCAGGGCCGTCACCTGGGTCTCGCCGTCAATCGCAACGACCGGAGCCCCGGCAACGAGGGTGATCCTCCGGATGCCACTACCCGGGACCAGTTCTTCACTGACTGCGCCGGGCTCACCGGCCAGCCAGAGGGTGATCGGCGGAGTGGACCAGCCGGAGCCGAAGTCGCCGTTGATGCCGGAGGCGATGTAGCGGGCGTATCCGGCGACGTTCCGGCCCTTCTGGGTCGACTTCAGGGTGCGCTGGACGAGGGAGCGGATTTCCGCGTGACGGCGCAACGCCCCGGATGAGAACTTCATCGCCCGCTTGTCCTCCTCCGCCTTCGGAGAGGGGACGAGCTGCAACAGCGCAGGCAGCCCGACCGTGCCGATCACTGCGTCAGTGCGGAAAGGAGTGACGGTCAGCTGGATGCCCTCGACGGCAGCGGTCGGCATGGTGATGGACAACGGAGAGTCCTCCTGGAGGGGGTGGCAGGCCCGGGTTGAACACACGGGCATGGGATCTACGGCGGAACGATCAAGACGACTCGCGCCGATGAAAGCAACCCTAGCACAAGTTTCACTGAAAGCACTGTCAAACACTCTAACCGCATTCGGCTTCGTGTAGGGTGATCGACGAACAGCAGCACAACCGACAGGACGCCCATGCCGCAGCCCACCCAGGTGACAGCCGCCGAGATCTCCCGGCTGGCTGGCGTCACCCGGGCGACCGTGAGCAACTGGCGCAGGCGTCATCCCGACTTCCCCGCCCCTTCGGGCGGCACGGAGTCGAGTCCGGCGTACGACCTGGACGCCGTCCGGACGTGGCTATCCGCCCGTGGGCAACTGCCTGCCAGCTCTCCTGCCGACGACCTCCGCGCGGCTCTGAGAACGAACGCGACCGACGTGGCCCACCGAAGCAGACTGTTGCCGCTCGTCGTCGCGGCGAGTCGCATTGCCGACACCGAGGTGCGGCAAGCTGTCGAGCTTCCCGATGATCAGCTGTCCGCATGGGCGCAGAAGTCGAGCCGGTCGTACGCCGATGACGTCCCCGGTGCCGGTGGACTTGCCTTCCGCCCCCGGGAGGCGGAGCTGCTCGCCGCGCTGCTGCGTTGCTGCGTCGAGGAGGGCGCGGCGCAGACGTTGGAGGTGCTGGCCGAGGGCGAGGTCAGTGACGGCAAGACCAGTGGCGCCTACCGGACGCCCCCGCCCGTTGCCGATCTCATGGCGAAGCTTCTCGCCGCCCCCGGCGAGCCCTACCCGGTCCGGATCCTCGACCCTGCTTGTGGTGTCGGCGGCCTGCTCCTGGCTGCGGCCTCGCACGGGGCGCGCGAGCTGTACGGCCAGGACGTGGTGCCCGCGGTGGCTGCGCAGGCCGCCGCTCGCCTCGCCGTCCAGGCCGACGGGACGGTTGCGCAGGTCGTGGCCGGTGACAGCATGCGCGAGGACGCGTTTGCGGCGCTGGCCGCCGATGCGGTGCTCTGCGCTCCGCCCTACGGCCACAGGGACTGGGGTCACGAGGATCTGGCCTACGACCCGCGGTGGATGTTCGGTCTGCCGCCGAAGGGTGAGCCGGAGCTGGCGTGGTTGCAGCACTGCCTCACCCATCTGTCCCCGGGTGGCCAGGCTGTCCTACTCATGCCGCCCGGGGCCGCCTTCCGGCCGGCGGGCCGGCGGATCAGGGCGGAAATGCTCCGCAGCGGAGCGCTGCGAGCCGTCATCGCGCTCCCCCCCGGCGCGGCTCCACCGCTGCACATCTCTCTCCAGCTGTGGCTGCTCGAAAGACCACACCCACAGGCGAAGCTGCCGTCGACCGTCCTGATGGTCGACACAGCCGGCGGCGGAACCGCTGGCGTCGACGACGTGCAAGGTAGGCGGTCCATGTCGGACTGGCCCGCGATCCGCGGCGCGGCGCTCGGTGCCTGGCACGACTTCGGCCGCCATCCCGACGGCTACGATCCGGTGCCGGGCGTCGCGCGGGCCGTCCCGGTCGTCGACCTGCTCGACGAGTCGGTCGACCTGAGCCCTGCCCGCCACGTTCTCGCCGCGCCGGTCCCCGCGAACCCCGACGAGCTCGCCGAGATGGCGTACGAGTTGAAGAGCCGGTTGCGACTGGCAGCCACCGGGCTGGTGGCCCTCAGCGGCGGACAGTCCTGGCCTCCCGCTGGCGCCGATGCACGGTCCTGGCGCACCGCGAGCGTCGCCGACCTGCTAAGGGGCGCCGCTCTCACACTGCTCCGCGCGCCGGCGACGGTCCGCAGTTCGGGCCCTGTTCTGCAAGATTCGGATTCGCCCCGGACACTCACCGCCCGGGACGTGGTGTCCCGCAGGCCAGCCTCGGGTGCCGCCGAGGAGTCCCGCTCGGACGAGGACGTCGCAATCGAGGCGGGTGATGTCATCCTTCCCGAGATGCTGCACGAGGGTGTGAGCACCGCCCGCGTCGCCGATGCCCGCGACGCCGGCCACCTCCTCGGACGGCACCTCCACCTGCTGCGTCCCGACCCGACCCGCCTGGATCCGTGGTTCCTGGCCGGCTTCCTGGCGGCGGAGGACAATCTCAGCGCAGCATCAACCGGCACCACCGTGGTCCGGGTCGACCCCCGACGCCTGCGGATTCCGCTGCTGTCGCTTGCCGAGCAGCAGCGGTACGGCAAGGCGTTCCGCCAGCTCCATGCGCTTCGCGTCGCGGCCGACATCGCCAACCGCCTCGCCGACGAGACCGCCCGCACTCTTTCCGCCGGCCTGACCGGCGGTGCACTGCTCCCACCGGAAGGATCACGTTGAACAGCAGTAAGCACGCCGAGCTGGCGAACCACGCCTGGTCGGTCGCCGACCTTCTGCGCGGCGACTACAAGCAGTCCGACTACGGCAAGGTGATCCTGCCGTTCACGGTGCTGCGCCGGCTGGAGTGCGTCCTGGAACCCACGCGGGCCAAGGTGCTGACGGAGTACGACCGTTTCAAGGGCCAGGATGTGGACGTCTCGCGGTTCCTGCGCCGCGCGTCCGGGCACAGCTTCTACAACGTGAGCGGCTACACGTTGAAGTCGATCGCCAACGACTCCAACCAGGCCGCGAAGCACCTACTCGCCTACGTCGGCGCGTTCTCCGGCAACGCGCAGGAGGTGATGGAACGCTACGAGTTCGCTCAGCAGGTGCGGCGGCTCGACAGCGCCGGCCTGCTCTACCGGGTGGTCGGCCGCTTCGCCGACCTCGACCTGCACCCTCACCGGCGCGACAACAAGACCGGCGAGGTGATCCTCGGCAAGGATGGCAAGCCTGTCCCGAACGTCACGAACCACCAGATGGGGTACGTCTTCGAGGAGCTGATCCGGCGCTTCGCCGAGCAGTCCAACGAGACCGCCGGTGAGCACTTCACCCCGCGCGAGGTCATCGAGCTGATGGTGAACCTGCTCGTCGCCCCCGACGACGACGCGCTGAGCGTCCCGGGCACCTCCCGGACGGTGCTGGACCCGGCCTGCGGCACCGGCGGCATGCTGTCGGCGGCCGAGGAGCACATCACCAGGCTCAACCCGTCCGCGACGGTCACCGTCTTCGGCCAGGAGCTGAATCCGGAGTCCTGGGCGATCTGCCGCTCCGACATGATGATCAAGGGTCAGGACCCGGACAACATCAAGTTCGGCAACTCGTTCAGCGACGACGGCCACCGCGGCAAGCACTTCGACTACCTGCTGGCCAACCCGCCGTTCGGCGTGGAATGGAAGAAGGTCAAGCCCGAGGTCGAAGACGAATACGAGACGCTCGGCGAGAGCGGCCGGTTCGGCGCCGGCCTGCCCCGGATCAACGACGGCTCGCTGCTCTTCCTTCAGCACATGATTTCAAAGATGAAGCCGGTCACCGCCGACGGCAGGGGCGGCAGCCGCATCGCGATCGTCTTCAACGGCTCCCCCCTTTTCACCGGGGCGGCCGAGTCGGGCGAGTCCCGCATCCGGCGGTGGATCCTGGAGAACGACTGGCTCGAAGGCATCGTCGCCCTGCCCGACCAGCTCTTCTACAACACCGGCATCTCCACGTACTTCTGGATCCTCACCAACCGCAAGGCCAGGGACCACCGGGGCAAGGTCGTCCTGCTGGATGCCCGCGACCAGTTCGCCAAGATGCGCAAGTCGCTCGGCGACAAGCGCAAGTTCGTCACACCAGACCAGATCAAGGACATAACCCGGCTGTACGGGGAGGCGCTCGACGCCGCCCGCAACCCCGAGCACCCGCAGCACGGCAAGGTGAAGGTCTTCGCCAACGAGGACTTCGGCTACCGCCGGATCACCGTCGAACGCCCGCTGAAGCTCCGCTTCGAGGTCACCGAGGAGACGCTGACCGCGCTGGCCGCCTCGAAGCCGATCCAAAAGGTGTCGGACGCCGACGCGCTGGCAACCACGTTGAAGCCGCTGGTCGGGCAGGTGTGGCCGACGAAGCGGGCGGCGTGGGACGCGCTGCGCAAGACGATGGCCGAGGCCGGCGCGCCCTGGCCCACCGGCACCCCCTTCCAGAAGGCGATGCGGGACATCGTCGGGGTGCGCGACCCCGAGGGCGAAGTGCAGCTCGTCAAGGGCGAGCCCGAGCCGGACGCGGAGCTGCGCGACTACGAGAACGTGCCGCTGGACGAGGATGTCGAGGAATACCTGCGCCGCGAGGTGCTCCCCCACGTTCCAGACGCCTGGATCGACCACGAGAAGACCAAGATCGGGTACGAGATCCCCTTCACCCGCCACTTCTACGTCTACAAGCCCCCGAGGCCGCTCGCGGAGATCGACGCGGAGTTGAAGGCGCTGGAGGCCGAGATCCAGGCGCTCCTGGGCGAGGTAACCAAGTGACCCAGACTCAAATCGCGCCCTGGCTTGCCAACTCGCGATGGCCCACGGTACCGATCAGGTTCCTCGCCCGGTTGGGGACCGGGCACACCCCGAGCCGGAGCGTCCCTGGCTATTGGGAGAACTGCTCCATCCCCTGGATCACGTTGGCTGACGTCTGGCAGCTTCGCAACGGCAGTACGGACGTCATCATGGACACCAAGGAAAAGATCAGCGAGGTTGGTCTTGCGAACTCTGCTGCGGTCAAGCACCCAGCGGGCACCGTCATTCTGTCCAGGACAGCCTCGGTTGGCTTTTCGGCGATCATGGGCGCTGATATGGCCACCAGCCAGGACTTCGCGACATGGACTTGCGGCCCGGACTTAGATCCCCGCTACCTGTTACACGCCCTGCGAGCGATGGCCAACGACCTCAAACGAGTCGCGGCCGGCTCTACACACAAAACAATCTACATGCCCGATATCGAACAGTTGAGGATCCCGACGCCCCCGATAAAGGAGCAACACCGCATCACCGACTTCCTGGACGCCGAAACCGCATATATCGACAGACTTGTAGCGGATCGGACGCAACAGCGCGCCCTTTTGGAAGAGCGCTCGTATGCAGAGGTCTCCGAGGCACTGCTACCTGGCGTACTCACCGCAGCGAGGGGGAGGGCGCCATGGCCTTGGCTGCCCAACATGCCCGAAGACCACCCCCTGGTACGACTCGGTTACGTGTGTCGATTGCAGAATGGGTTGACCGTTGACGGCAACCGCGACGTGGGTGGCGACGCCGTGACTCGCCCTTACCTACGGGTGGCGAACGTGCAAGCCGGTTACGTGGACCTTGCGAACGTCACTGAAGTGACCGTGTCGCGCGAAATTGCAAAGCGGTGCATGCTGCGCACTGGCGATGTTCTAATGACGGAGGGCGGAGATCTAGATAAGCTCGGCCGAGGCACCGTATGGAATGGCGAACTACCCAACTGTCTGCATCAAAATCATGTCTTCGCACTTCGCCCTGAGTTGGACCGGCTCGATGGCGACTACCTGGCGCTCATGACTCAGACCCTGCATGGACGGTGCTATTTCGAGAGCACGGGTTCAAGAACAACCAACCTGGCCTCGACAAACAGCAGCAAGATCTTAAGTTTCCCCATGCCGCTGCCGCCTGTTATACGCCAACGCGAACTAGTGCGAAGTGTCCGCAACCGGCTCGACGCCATCGCCCGTTTGCGGCGGGAGCTGGATCATCAGCTTGCGCTACTCACCGAGCGTCGCCAAGCACTGATCACTGCCGCTGTCACTGGCCAGATCGACATGTCCACCGCCAGCGGACGAGGAATCGAGGGCTGAGCCTGCCGCCGGGACTGCGTCTACGCGTTCCCGCCGCGCGACGGGGTTGCAGAAGGGGGTTCATTTGGGCTTGCCAGAAGAGCGCCCGCCTCGAACTTAGTACGGCAGCCGCCGTTTGAGATCTTGCTGGTGAAGCGGGGTGGACGCGAGGCGGCCACCGCGTGATCGTCTGTGCGTTGTGGACACAACATCAGATCTGGCGGTGGCCGCGTGTCACAGCGTAGCCGTTGGTCGGTGGGAGCGGGTGCTGGCCGAGGTGCTGGGCTGCTTCGCGGGCCGGTTCGGGCGGGTGGAACCGCGTCGGGCGGCGGGGCAGTTCGTGACTGGACTGCTCTCCGATCTTGAGGTCAAGACGTGCTGGCAGTTGGCCGAGCAGGCCGGACACGCCCGGCCGGATGCGATGCAAAGGTTGTTGTACCGGGCGGTGTGGGACGCCGACGCCGTCCGGGACGACCTGCGGCAGTTGATCACCGCCCGGTTCGGTGGTCCGGATGCGGTCCTGGTCATCGACGACACCGGTGACCTGAAGAAGGGCGTTCACACGGTCGGGGTGCAGCGGCAGTACACCGGCACCGCTGGGCGGATCGAGAACAGCCAGGTCGGGGTGTTCCTGGGCTACGCCGGCGCCGACGGGCACACCCTGATCGACCGACGGGTGTATCTGCCGGCGTCGTGGACCGCCGACCGGGACCGCTGCCAAGCAGCTGGCGTGCCCGACGAGGTCGGGTTCGCCACCAAGCCCGAGCTGGCCGCCGAGATGATCACCGACGCTCTGGACGCCGGAGTGCCGGCGGGCTGGGCCGCCGCGGACGAGGCTTACGGCAACAGCGCCGCCTTCCGCGCTGGCCTGCGCGAACACGAGATCGGCTATGTCTTGGCCGTGTCCCGCAGCCACCTGGTCCCGCTCGACGGCGGTAAGACCCGCGTCCGCGCCGACCGGGTGGCCGGCGACCTACCCGCCACGGCCTGGCAACGCCGATCGGCCGGCGCCGGATCCAAGGGACCGCGCTTCTACGACTGGGCCTGGCTCGACGATGTCTGCACCGACGCCGACCCCGACGACGACGGCCGACACAGCCTCCTGATCCGCCGCAACACCACCACCGGTGAGCTGGCCTTCTACCGCTGCTGGACCCCCAGACCGGCCACCCTCGCCCAACTCGTCCGGGTCGCGGGCATCCGCTGGACCGTCGAAGAAGCCTTTCAGGCCGCCAAGAGCCAGGTCGGCCTGGACCAGCACCAGGTCCGCCGCTGGAACTCCTGGCACCGCTTCACCACCCTCGCCCTGGCCGCCCTCGCCGTCCTGACGATCTGCGCCGCCGACGCCACCGACGGCCCAACCGACACCGGACTGATCAAACTCACCGTCAACGAGATCCGCCGCCTGATCAACACCTGCATCATCCGCCCGATCAGCGACCTCACCCACCGTCTGCACTGGTCAGGCTGGCGCCGCCAGCATCAAGCCCGAGCCCGACGATCGCACTACACACGCCGACTCAGCCTCGAACTCCAGCCATGATCCCGAACGGCGGCTGCCGTATTAGGACCTAGATCGTAACGTTGGGCAGTCGGCTCAGCGTGACCATCCGGTCCAGTTGCTTCGCCGCAGCAACGTCCGGCCCGCCCAGCCCTCCGTCCGGTGAAACGAGGGATTCCTACCCGCCGGATGGCGTCCACGGGTCGATGGGCATCTCGTAGACGAGCCGGTACCTGCCGCCAGGGAACACGATATCGGCCGTCTCGACGGCGGCTTGGCCAGCGTAGTAGGTGCGCTCGACAGAGATCACCCACATGCCGCCGCGTCTGTCGAGTTCGAGGGCTTCGACCTCGTCGGGCATCGCCGGTCGGGTGATGACCTCCTCGACAAAGCGATCGATGGCCACGCCGATGGAGTCCATGCGGGCCACCACGCCGATGATCGGCCCTTGCTCCGGGTACTCAACGGGGGTGCCGCCCGTGATGGTCAACGGTTCGTACGAGTCGGCGAGCTGGATTGGGGTGTCGTCGGCGAGGTACCGGTATTTGGTATGCATGACCATGTCGCCGGGCTGGATGCCGAGTCGTTCGGCAATAGGGGCCGACGCCCGAACCTTACGGCTGTCGGCCTCCCAACTCGGTCGCTTGCCTGCGGCTTCACTGTCGCGGGCGAACGGTGACGTGCTGCCAATGCGCTTGCGCATGTCCCGGGAGTGGGCGCGGCGCACAAGCCGCGTCCGGTCGCGGACAAAGTTCCCGGACCCGCGTCGACCCTCGATGAGCCCTTCGCTGCGAAGCAGCGTGAGGGCATGCTTGATGATTGTGGTTGAGAAGCCCCACCGCTTCTGGAGCTCCTTCTCCGTGGGGAGTTTGTCGCCGGGACCCAGTTCACCGGAGAGGATCCGCGAGCGCAGGTCGTCCACGACGCGCTGGTAGTTCGGCGGTTCCTTGCTGGTCATGGGTAGCCCCTTCAACCGACGCACTTGCTGACGCCAAGTCGACCATGCAGCTGTGGGCGCAGCAAACGGGGTGTCTTCATCGGAACCAATGTTAGTGCATGTTTGCGCTTCCGATCTTCCGAGTAAGTGCGCTAACTTCTCCCTAGTGCCACAGGCCAGGTCGCCATCGATCCAGGAAGGAGAAGGGTTCTCGTGATTCCCGAAGTCCTGTCGATCGTGTTCGGTGGCCTGGTGCCGGGCTTTCTGCTCGGGCTGCTCGCGTTCAAGGTCAAGTCCCGGTGGTGTCCTCGCTGTGGCGAGTCCACCGACGCCATGCGGCCGGCGGAGCGGGAGCGGTGACCGGGCCGGACCGGGCTGGCAACGAGCTGCCGATCGGGCGGCGGGTGGCGCAGTTGCGGGCGCGTCGGGGCATGAGCCAGCAGGTCTTCGCCGACCGGATTCGCAAGTCGAAGAGCTGGGTGGACAAGGTGGAGCGTGGGGTGCGTACCCTCGACCGCCTTTCGGTGATCGAGACGGTCGCCGGGGCCCTCGGCGTCGCGCCGACCGTGCTGCTCGCCGGCAAGGCCCAGCGGGCCCCGGCCGCCGACACCGGCGGCGCCGTGGAGGGAATACGGACGGCGCTGGCCCGCTACGACCTGCCCGGCTCCGGCAGCGACGGCCAGTCGCCGTCGGTGCAGGAGCTTGACCACCAGGCGGGGTACGCGTGGACGGCGTACCGCAACGGACACCTCCCCCAGGTGTTGCGGATGCTGCCCGACCTGCTCAGCGACAGCCGCCACACGTGCCACCCGCAGGTGGGGCACGCGTCCGCCGCCGAGGTGCTGGTGCGGGTGTACCGCCTCGCCGCCCAGGTCCTGGTCAAGCTCGGCGAGGCCGACCTCGCCTGGCTGGCGGCCGACCGGGCGATGAGCGCTGCCGGGGGCGATCCCCGGCAGGCCGGCCTCGCGGCGGTCTCCCTCGCGCAGGCGCTCCGGGCCCTGCGGCGGGGTCGGCTGGCGATGACCGCCGCCCTCACCGCCGTACACCATCTCGACCTGGCACGGTCCGGTAACGGCCCGGCGGACGAACCCGCCCTGACGGGGACTCTGCTGATCGAAGCCGCTCTCGCCGCCGCCGCGTGCGGAGACGCCGTCGCCGTAGGCGACCTCATCGAGCGTACGGCTCGCCTCGCCGCCGTCCACGACGAGCGGCACCATCGCGACCACGACGGCGTCGGGTTCGGCCCCACCATCGTCGAACTCGCCCGCACCCTGACCGCCATGCGCCTCGGCGACCATCGTGAGGCCGTCACCGTCCACCGCCGGGCCACCGGCGGCGATGCCTGGCACCTGCTCCCCGCCGAGCACCGGGCCGCCCACCTGATCGACATCACCCGCGCCCACCTGGACCTCGGCGACCCCTGCGCCGCCGGCCGCGCCCTGGTCACCGCCGACACCATCGCCCCCGCCGAGATCCGCCTCCGCCCCGCGGCGCGCACCGCGCTGACCGCCGTGCTCCGCGCCAACTCCCCCGCCGCCGACGTGACCCGCCTGGCCGCCACCGTCGGCCTGACCCGCCAGCCCTGACCCCCTCGACTCACCGGCTTCACTTATGGCGACATTCCGCTACTTCTGAAGTAGTGTTGATGTCATGTCGATGCCCTTGGAGTCGGTGCCGTTCTCAGAGCTGCTGCGTCAGCCGGCAGAGACGGCCGAACGGCTGTCCCGCGCTCGCGCGGTGCGGCTGCGGCGCCGTGACGCCGCTGACCTGGTGCTAATGTCCGCCGACCGGGCGGCGGCCGAAGGCGAAGTGGTAGACCTGACGGCCCGACTGCTGGCCAGTGTGGCGCGCCGGGACCCGGCCCTGGTGCGTGAGGCGCTGCCCACCGTGCTTCCCTGGGTGCGGTTCCTGCCGCCGGGGGACGTCGAGCAGATGGCTGACGAATTCGTCGCCACGGCGGAGGCAGCCGCCGCGATGGGTAATACCGCAGCGGTGTCGCAGCTGCTCGCTGAATGGCGGCACACCGCCGAAATCCACGCGGACCCTGATCTACACCGGATCCTGGGCACATCGAGCACCGGTGACTTCGGGCCAGTAACGCGCCCGGCCGGCGAGTGAGCGCGAAGCGAGGCGACCGGGCCGCACCGCCACCACGACCCGGCGGCTACACCCTGCGATTCGCCACCAATGACGCGGCCAAAGGCTGGGAGGAGCTGTGCCGCCTGGCCCCAGCCAACACTCGCGCCGCCTTCGACGCCATCGAGTCCGACCCTTGCCCCTCCCCACCGAGCAGCCGCCAGCACCCCCTCAAAGGCTCCCTCAGCAGCGCTGGACACAACGGGAAGACGCTGCCGCAGTGGCAGTACGAGGTCACGGCCGGCGGGCGCATCTGGTATCTGCCCGACCACGACACCCGCACCTGCTGGATCAAGCATGCCGGCACCGGGCACCCCAAGGCCACCGACTAACTCTGGCTGACGGGCGACGTGGAAGGCGCGGAGCTGAGAACCATTGCGGCCGGAACGCTGATACCTTCGAGGCATAAAGATACCTCTGCGGTATCAGGCGAGTGGACTATACCGCCACCGAACTCCGGCGCAGCCCATCATGGTTCATGAAACAGCCCGTCGCGGCTTCCCCCGGCCGCAGCCATCGGCCGACCTGGAATGACCACGGCGCAAGCCATCAGCTTGATTTCCGACAGGCCGTCCTGAGCCGTAACGCAGGTCCGCGCCTGGCGCTACGATAGGTGGCGCACGCGCCTCAAGATCAGTTTCTCGGCGATCGAGGCGCGTCACGCCGCGCGGGGACGGTCCGGCCCGGCAGAGAGGGAAGGCCCTTCCGCCCTTCTACACCCCCGGCGCGCATTCGGGCCGTCCAGCACAGCGTGTGACGGCGACGGTGACGGTCTGCAGTGAGGTAGTCGAGTGAGCGCAAACCCCGCGACGTCCGGTGCGTCCCCATACGATGCGACTCCCAGGACACAGGTCCGACAGGTACGGGATGCGCTACTGCGGGAATTCGACGGGCTGATCGACGTCGAGGATCTCGCCAACAAGTCAGCCGCCGATCGCGAGCAGGCCTTCCTGTCGAGGGCCCTGGCCGCGCTGACGGTCCGCGACCTGACCGGCTGCGACTCGGCCGCCGCCGCCGAGGCGGTCATCGATGGCCGGGACGACATCGGCATTGATGCGGTGGCGATCGACAAGAATGCGTCGCACCTCTGGCTGATCCAGTCAAAGTGGAGTGACAGCGGCAAGGGGAAGTTCGCCGTTGCCGACGCGCTCAAGTTTATCGAGGGCCTTCGTTGCATTGATGCGCGCAGGTTCGACCGCTTCAACGTGCGGTTCCAGAACCTCGCGGACCAGGTGACCGCCGTACTCAGCCACCGGGGGTCGAAGATTACCCTGGTACCCACCGTGATGCGGACCGATCCACTCGCGGCCGACGTCGTGCAGCGACTCTCCGACGCGCAGGAGGAGTTCAACCAGTTCGGCAACATCCTCGACCAGCGCATCTACCTGGCCCGTGACATCTGGGAGGTGGTCCGCAACGACTTCGCCGAGCCCTCCATCCGATTGACCGCCAGGATGCAGGACTGGATCAGGATCACCGAGCCCTACGAGGCGTTCCAGGGGATCGTCTCGGTCGCCGACATAGCCGAGTGGTACGACAACCACGAGGACCGCCTCTTCGACCGCAACATCCGGAAGTCGCTCGGCATCACGCAGGTCAACCAAGGTCTGATTGACACGCTCACCGCCGACCCGCACAACTTCTGGTTCTTCAACAACGGAATCACGGTGCTCTGCGACACGGTGGATCCCGAATACTTCCAGCGCGGGGCAAGGCGATCGCCGGTCACGCTCACGCTGGACGGGGCCAGCGTGGTGAACGGCGCGCAGACCGTCCACGCGATCCACCGGGCGTTTCGCAAGGACCCTGAGGCGGTCGCTGAAGGCTACGTGACCGTCCGGGTCATCTCGCTGAGGAACTGCCCGGCGGGCTTCGCCGACGCGGTGACCACGGCCACGAACACCCAGAACCGGGTGGAGCGGCGCGACTTCGTCGCTCTCGATCCCGTGCAGAGGCGCATCAAACAGGACTTCCTCCTCTCGCTTCAGAAGACCTATACGGTGCAGCGCGGTGAGCCGGAGCCCTCAGCGGAGAACGGGTGCTCGGTGGAGGTCGCAGCCATCGCGCTGGCCTGCGCGCACCGCAACTCTGATCTCGCCGTCCGGGCCAAACTCGGCGCGGACCTGCTGTGGGAGGATGGCTCCCAGGGCGCTTACCACCTGTTGTTCAACGTCCAGGACCAACCATCCGCCTACCAGATCTGGCGCAGCGTCCTCGTCCTGCGGGAGGTCGATGCCACGCTCCGCCGCACCGCGAAGGACCGTCAGGCACGAGCCGAGGCGATCGTAGAGCGCGGAAACCGGCTGATCGCCCACATCGCCTTCCAACACCTGGACCTCGACGGCATCGACGAACCCGACACCGACTGGGACGCGATCCTGGCTCAGGTGCCGAAGGTGGTCGAGCGCGCCACAGACTGGCTCGTTCATCATGTCGACGCCGAGTTCAAGAAGCAGTTGGTGTCCAGCACGCTTGCCGAACCCGAGCCCTGTCGCACCCTCGCCGGCCTGGTGCTGAGAGATCTGCAGAGCGGCGCCCCGGTTCCTGACCTGCCGCAGGAATACCGCCCGGTGAAGAGCGCCCCCAGACAGCGCCGGCGCAATGCCGTCCCCACCCTGGTCGATGCCAACCGACTTGCTGAGGGCACACCACTGACGTTTCGGGCAATCGGGCAGTCCGAGCGGGACGCATTGGCCGCCTGGCTCGCGGCCGACCCGAGTCGGGGGGCCGCGACCTGGGTCAACCAACGGGTGCGACCGCTACTCTGGGCGGCCGACGGGAAGCGCTACTCCCCGTCCGGGCTGGTGCAGAAGATGTGGCAGTTGGCGGAGTGGAGCAAGGCGCCCGTCGCGGCCCAGGGACCTGCCCGATGGTGCGACGCGGAGGGGAAATCCCTGTGGAGGCTGGCACTGGACACCCGGAACGAGCACGACCTCGGCGACCTTGACGAGGACGCATGAGCCCCGTCCATCACGAGTCGGTCTTCGGGGACGCGATCGTCGCCGCCCTCCTCGCCAACGGCTGGGAGCGCGGCGACACCGCTGACTACCGCCCCGACCTCGCCCTGGACACCGCCCAGCTGTTCACCTTCATCGGCGCCACCCAGGCCGCCGAGTGGAAGGAGCTGGTCGCCTTCTACGGCGACGACCAGGACGCCGCGCAGCGCGGCTTCGTCAAGCGCCTCGACAGGGCCATCGCCGACGACGGGCTGCTCGACGTGCTCCGCAGAGGCGTGAAGGACCAAGGGGTGCGAATCCGGGTCGCGTACTTCAAGCCGTCGTTCGTGGAGTCCGACGCCATTCTCGCCGACTACCGGCGCAACCGGCTCACCGTCGTGCGTGAGCTGGCGTATGCCACCAAGCAGGCCGACCGGGGCAACCGGCTGGACCTCGTGCTGTTTCTCAACGGCATCCCGGTGGCCACGGCGGAGCTGAAGAACCCGTTGACCGGCTCCGGCGTCGAGCATGCCAAGGAGCAGTACCGCACCGACCGGGACCCGACCGAGCTGATCTTCTCGCGGCGGGTGATCGCCAACTTCGCCGTCGACCCCGACCTGGTCTTCGCCACCACCCAACTGCGCGGCAAGCCGACCCGGTTCCTACCGTTCAACACCGGCTCGGCGGGTCCGGGCCAGCCGGGCGGCAGGGGCAACCCGCCGGCCACCGAGTACGGGAAGTACGCCACCTCCTACCTGTGGGAGGAGATCTGGCAGCGGGACAACTGGCTCGACCTGCTGGAGCGCTTCGTCCACCTGCACAAGGAGAAGGGCGCGGACGGGCGTACCCGAAGGTCCCTGATTTTCCCCCGCTACCACCAATGGCATGCCGTGCAGAAGCTGACGGCGCACGCGGCGCGGCACGGTGCGGGGCACAACTACCTGATCATGGCCTCGGCGGGGTCGGGCAAGTCGAACACCATCGCCTGGCTCAGCCACCGCCTGTCGTCCCTGCACGCCCACAGCGACCTGGCCGGGTTGGACCCGGCGGCGGTCGAGGCCGGCCTCAAGCCGGGCTCCCCCGTCTTCGACAAGGTCATCATCATCACCGACCGCCGGAACCTCGACGCCCAGCTGCGCGCGACGGTCGGCAGCTTCGAGCAGACCGCCGGCCTGGTGGTGCCGATCGACGAGAACCAGGGCTCGAAGTCCGAGCAGCTCGCCAAGGTGCTGTCCCGCGAGATGGGCAAGATCGTCACCGTCACGCTGCACACGTTTCCGGCCCTGGTGGACTACCTCAAGCGCAACCCCACCGAGATCCAGGGCCGGCGCTTCGCGATCGTCATCGACGAGGCGCACTCCTCCCAGTCCGGCGAAGCCGCCGGCTCCGTCCGGGAAGTGCTGCGTGACCTGGGCCTCGACGCCGACTCCGACGACCCGGGAGCAACCAGTGCTCCCGCGCCGGCCGGCACCGAGACCAAGCTGAAGGCCAAGGCGCGCAGGCGGCATCGCGCCGCCAACCTCTCCTACTTCGCGTTCACCGCCACCCCCAAGCACAAGACCCTCCTGGACTTCGGCACGCTGGGCGAGGACGGGAAATACCATCCCTTCCACACCTACTCGATGCGGCAGGCCATCGAGGAAGAGTTCATCCTCGATCCGCTGCGCAACTACGTCACCTACGACACCTACTGGAAGCTCGTCAACGGCAACCCCGACGAGCGGAAGGTCGACCGGGCCAAAGCAAACCCGCTGCTGGCCCGGTTCGCGCTCACTCACGACTCGACCGTCGCCCAGCACGCGCAGGTGATCGTCGAGCACTTCCGGACGCACACCGCCGGAAGGCTCGGCGGACGGGCGAAGGCGATGGTGGTCACCGCAGGCAGGCAGCAGGCCGTGCAGATGGCCCGGTCGATCAAGAAGTACCTCGGCGACCTCGGCTACCCCGACCCGGGGGTCCTGGTGGCCTTCTCCGGCACACTCACCTACGACGGGGAGGAAATCACCGAGGCGAAGGAGAACGGGCTGGCGGAAAGTGCGCTGCCGAAGGCCTTCGCGTACACGCGCGCCGACGACAAGGCCGCCCGGGCCGGCGGCGCCGGGCAGCGCGAATACCGGATCCTGGTGGTGGCGGAGAAGTATCAGACCGGCTTCGACCAGCCGCTGCTCACCACGATGTACGTCAACAAGACGCTGACCGGCATCGCCGCCGTGCAGACCCTGTCCCGACTCAACCGCACCGCAGACCGTAAAAGCCAGTCCGACCTGGCGGTGCTGGACTTCGTCAACGACGCGGAGGACATCAAGGAGTCCTTCCGCCCGTACTTCGAGGAAGCCGCCACCCTGCCCTCGGACCCCAACCTGCTCTACACCGCCCAGAGCAGGGTGATGTCCGCGGCGCTCCTCATCGACGACGAGATGGCCACCTTCGCGGCGGCCTGGCTGGCCGCAGACGAACAGGCCGCCGGCAACACGGCGAAGTGGGAGAAGTTGCACGCCGAGCTGTACCGGCACCTCGACCCGGCGGTCACCCGCTTCACTGAGCTGCTGGACAGCGACGACGAAGAAGACCAGGAGACGGCCGAGACCTTCCGGGCCGACCTGAACGACTACGTCCGCAAGTACAGCTTCCTCTCCGGGATCGTCCCCTACGCCGACGCCGAGTTGGAACGCCTCTACCTCTACGGGAGGCACCTGCTCAACCGGCTGCCCCGCCGCGACGACGGTGGCGTGGACATCGGCGAGGTCGATCTCAGCCACCTGCGGGTGGAGAAGACCGGCGAGCACGACGTCAGCCTCCTCCCCGAGGGGCCGGCCGACATGAAGGGCTTCGGCGACGGTTCCGGCGGCGCCAAGGAGTCGGAGAAGTCGCTGCTGTCGGAACTAATCGACCGGTTCAACGCGAAGCACGGCACCGAGTTCACCGAGCAGGACGTCATCAAACCCTTTAACGAGGCGCTCGCCGACCCGAAGGTGCGGCTGGCCGCCGTCGCCAACGACGAGGAGAACTTCGGCCACGTCTTCGACCCGGTCTTCGAGGACAAGATGATGGACCACTTCGACACCACAGCCGATCTGGGGCGCAAGTACTTCGACCCTCAGCAGAACTTCCGCAGCTCCCTCAACCGCAGCGCCCGCAGCGCCGCCTGGCAGATGATCCGACGGCAGGAAGGCGTGGCGGACGACGCGGCCTGACGAGCCGCCACCGTCCAGGGGCACAGGAAGGAGCGGGGTGACAGCGCGGGCAGAGCCGATCGCCGGCCGGTACGAACTGGTCGACGAGATCAAATCCGGCGGGATGGGGCAGGTCTGGCGGGGCTACGACGTTGTCCTCGACCGCGAGGTCGCCGTCAAGCTGATCCGCGCCGACGTCATCGCCTCCGCCGAGCAGGCCGAGGAGTTCGCCAAGCGCTTCCGCCGCGAGGCCCGCGTGACCGCCCGAATCCAACACCACGGCGTCCCACAGGTGTACGACGCGGTGCTCGACAGCTCCTACGACCGTCTCTACCTCGTCATGGAGTACGTTTGTGGCACCTCCCTACGCACCTACATCGATCCCCTCCGACCGCTGCCCGTCGGGTGGGCGACGGCCGTCGCCGCGCAGATCTGCACGGTTCTCTCCCACGCCCACGCCATCCCCGTCGTGCACCGGGACCTGAAGCCCGACAACGTCCTGGTCTCCGACGCTGGCGCGGTCAAGGTGCTCGACTTCGGAATTGCCGCGATCCTCCGCACAGACGTCACCCGCCTCACCGTCACCGGCGGTGTCGTCGGCACACATCACTACATGTCGCCGGAGCAAATTCAGGGTCTACGGATCACCCCGCAGAGCGACCTGTACGCCCTCGGCTGCGTGCTGCACGAACTGCTTGTCGGCAGGACCGTCTTCGACGGCGGCAACGACTTCGAGCTGATGCGACAGCACGTCTCCGAGCCGCCCCTGCCACTGCGCAAGCTGCGGCCGGACGTACCGGAAGCCCTGGAGGAGCTGGTTCTCGAACTCACCGCCAAGGTGCCCGAGCAGCGCCCCCCGGACGCGTACGACGTCTACGAACGGTTGTTGCCGTTCCTCCCCGTGGTGGGATCACCGCCGCCAGCGCCCCAGCACCTTCCGACCGGTGTGCCTGACCCGACGCTGCTGTACCGTCGCCCCAACGCGCCACGGTCACGGCCGGAGAGCCCGTTCGTGCCGGAACCGCGTAACCGCCATGTCCCCTCGCAATCGCCAGCTCACGCCTCTCGGGCGGACCTGCGGGCAGTGCTCAACAAGGCGCTGTCACACTCCGATGACCTGCTGGCTGAGGAGCGGTACACCCAGGCGGCAGAGGCGCTGCAACAAGCCATCAAACCCGCGGCGGCAGCGCTCGGCGTCGAGAATCCCCGCGTCCTTGCCCTACGGCAACGGCGAGCCGCCATCCTGATCATCGGCGGCGACTTCCGTCAGGCGTTGCCGGAGTTCGAAGCCCTGTACTCGGCCTTCAGGCGCACCGGCGGGCCGACCGGTGACGATGCTCTGGCCTGCCTGCGGCAGATCGCGCACTGCCGGGCGGAGCTGGGTCAGGGCACCGTCGCACTGCGCCAGTTCCGCCAGGTGCTGACGCACGTCCGCGCTGCCGAAGGTGACGTGTCCTCCGACGCCTTGGAGCTGCGCCGCAACATCGGCATGCTGCTGCTCGCCGAAGGCAACGTCGGACGGGCGGTGGCCGAACTGATGCCGCTGCACGAAGATCTCTCGCTGCTCTACGGGCCGGACCACGAAGAGGCCCGAGAGATCGCCGACGTCCTGACCCGGCTACGCCGTGCCGGTGGTGCAACGAGTTAGCCACCTCCAGCAGCTGCTGCCGACCCTGCTCGTGTTCTCCTCCTGGGGCAACCTCCACGAGGCCCGGTGTCAACGCGTATGACGGCACCGGCGAGGATCCGGTCCTCACAAGAGCGTTGAAGGGTTTCGCGCCGCGAGGGCCGGGGAGAGGTCAGGTACATTACGTACCGCTTACTTTTGCCGGCAATGATCGGGAAGGATTCTCGGGTCAGTGGACGTACAACCGCCCAGAATTGGAATAGGGGTCTTCGTGCTACGGAACGGCCGCTTTCTGATGGGCCTTCGAAAAGGAGCGCACGGTCAGGGCACCTGGTCGCTGCCGGGAGGCCATCTCGAACACGGGGAGAGCTTCGACGAAGCCGCACAAAGAGAGGTGTGGGAAGAAACAGGCGTTGAAATCCGCAACACCCGCTTCGGGGCGATCACCAACGACTTGTTCGAGGAGAGGCTGCATTACGTGACCATTTGGATGGTCAGCGACTTCCACCACGGAGTAGCGGAGGTACGCGAGCCCGACAAGTTCACCGATCTGCGCTGGGTCGGCACCGACGACCTTCCTGACCCGCTGTTTCATCCCTGGCGACAGCTACTGGGTCAGACCGACCTGGACTCCCTGCTGCGCGATTATCTGCCGACCCCTCAGGGGGCAACCCTTTCAGCCAGGTAACCTAGCCCGTCAGGCCACCCTGGCGGAGCGTGTGGGACAGGAACTGCGCGGCGTTCCGAGCCGCAATCCCCTGTCTCTCCGCCTTGCGGAACCCCTTGGCTCCGTCCGCCCAGTCGCAAATCGCCTTCACCAGGATCCAGTCGATCTTGCGCCGATGCGCGGCCGCGTAGAGTCCCGCTCCTTCCATCTCACCCCCCTCCACCTCTCCCCCGGCCAGTTGCAGCAGACCATCACGGAACGTTCGGTTGTCGACGAGCTTCACGCCGGACACCACCAGACCGAAGTGCACCGTGCACTCGCGCCACGTCACGGCGGCAGCCCGGCACCGGTCGAGGAGCCGGGGCGAAGGGCTCACCCGATCGCCCCGGGGCACGACACTCGTGCGGGTGCCGTTCGAGCCCACTCGCTGCAGGTCGTAGGCCAGGAGCTGGCGCGCCACGAGCACGTCGCCGATCTCCTGGCGTTCAGGGTCGACACCGAAGGCGATGCCGACCATCACCACCGCTCCGGGGTTAAGGGCTGCGATGGCGTCGGTCACGGTGAGTATCGGAACCCGACGGGCCGGCGCCGCTGCACGCCGGTCGGCCATCACCGGCCGCCCGTCGAGCTTCTCGCGATGCCTGAGGTGCGGTAGACGATGGTCGTTGCGGTTGCCGGGCTGCGGGTCGCCGACGGCGATGACCAGGCGGGTGCTGGCGTCGATGCGACCGCAGGTGGTAGTAGCGGTATTCTTGCTCCCGGCCAGCGGTGATCGCGGTGGACCAGCGTCCGTCGACGATCGCGATCTGCTCGACCGGCCGCTTACGCACCGGCGCAGGCCAGCAGCCGCGAGGGTCGATGCCCGGTCGGAGGCGACACCCGAACAGCGGCCGATCTGCCGCATCGTCAGTTGACGCATACCGAACAACACCCGTCCGGCAGTCGAGGCCACTGCGGCCCGGCCGGCCGTCGGCGATGCCGTCACCGCGCTCGGCGACCATCGGACCAGCGACGGAACTGGCGGCTGCAGCCGGTGAACGGGAAGATCCACTCCGGGCGGGCTGCCGAGATCACCTGCACCCAGGCATCTTGACCGACCATCCTCAACGGACAGACACCGGGTTACGAGACATCCTTAGCAAGGACCAGTTGACCGATCATCGCCTGCGCATTGTTTCTTACGCCGAACTGCGTCACCTTTCCGGAGTCCCTCGTGGAAACCGAGGTGACCGCATGGATGAGGACACGGAAGAGTCGCACCAGACGACCGTGGGAGCCCTCACCCCGGATCTGCAGCAGGCCGTTCCACTCATCTTCGTTGGTCTGCCAGGGCGCAGACAACAGGTGGCCGAGGCCAACCATGTTCAGCCAACTGCCCAACAGAGCGACATCCCCCATCGGAAAGTCCCGCGACAGCATGGCGTCATAGAATGCGAGCCCGGGAACACCGGTAGCGATGTCTCCGTCTCCGAACTGGAGGTAGTGGCCCGCGTAGCCGAGGGATATCTGCCTGCGGATGGCCCACTCGGCTGGCTGGTTCTCCTCCCTGGCCCGCACGAACGGCGAGAAGTAGCTGTAGGTCAACGCCTGGACGTCACGAGTCCCGAGGGCGCGGAACATCAGCTTTCGCGCCAGGGTTTCATCCGGCTCCACTCCAGATCGCCCGCCGGTCGCCGACCAGGCGCCCAGGTAACCCTCGAGATAGTCGGTCGTGTCGTCAGGCTTGTAGACGATCGGCCTGATGAGCCGCAGTTTGTCGACGTCGTCGGTGAAGTAGAGGGGATACCTGGCGGCATCGTGCTGGTAGAGACGTTGCCGAGACCTGATGAACTCGTCCACGGTCGCGTTGTAGGACACCGGCTGCAACGTGCCCGCATGAACCAGCTGTGACAGCAGGATTCGTGATCCCTCGCCCAGGGCTGTGTTCTCCCAGATCAGCGAGATACCGCAGTAAAGCGACGCAGCGGAGCCCAGAACCAGTCTCTTGAGTATGCCCTCGAGCAGGGCCCCCGTCATCTGGAAGTTGGCGGACTGCGACAGCTCCCGGTCGAGAAAATGAAGGTAGATCGGCCTGAAACCTCCGGCGAACGGCACCGGGTCAGACGGCGACAGCACCAGAATTTCGCCCCCCCGACGCGCGCGCGAGGACCGCTGCGAGCTGCGATACTGGCATGCCCGTCTCCTTCAGCACCTCGTCCTCGAAACGCACCTCGTCCGGCTGGATCTCCTTGATGTCGGCGACCCACGTGGAAATAGAGAAATATCTGACCGGTTTGCCGAGCTTGTGCGCCAGCTCAATCTCGGCGTAGACGCCGTTCGCGACGTCGCCAAACACCCACGTCTCATCGGTGATAGCGACAAGGTTGTTGTTACCGCGCCGGACCAGGTCACGGTCCACCCGGTCACCGAGAAAGTAGTCGAAAATGCGAAAAGGATTGAGCGGGACAGCATTGTTCCGAAGCACGAACTCGGAGACCACGTCCCGACAATAGAAGGTCAGCTTTGAATGTGCCGTATAAACTGCCAGGACCCGCTCTGCGATATCCACCCTGCATCTCCAGACCTCTCAGCGCGCCCGAAGGTGCGTCAATGCCCGAAGCCCGACATAATATCCGCTGACAAGGGCAGCCGTCAAGCCTCGGAAGATCCCGCTGGAGTCGCCGGCGAACCAGATCGGAGCACCGCCAGCGGCCCGAAGATCATCGTCAACGTGAATGTACGAACCCACTCCCTCAATGCAGGGACCATGGACGACCGCGTCCCGCAATTGGCGTGGTCCGAAGTCATGGACCAGCTGCCGCAGTCCGGAAACCAGAGCGTCCGCACCCTTGTCCCCGTACATTGCGGCTAGGCCGCCATTGGCAGCGGCGGCTCCCGGATTCACGACGTCGACCAATGGAATCTGCACCACTCGCCGGGTACCTCGAACATTCGCGGTCACTGCCCGCCACACGTCGCTTCCCAGATCTGGAGACGTGATACGGAGGTTGAAACCGACGTTCGAAAGTCCCGTCGGCGGGCAGTCTGCCCGACCCGACAGCGTCCGCCACTCATCGAAGTCGGTGACGACGACCTTCCCGTCTCGACAGCAGCAGAACGTACGCCACCCGATACCGGCAAACTCACTCGAGCACAGATACTTCGAATCCACAGCGGGGTCCGAACGCAGGAAGAACGTTTCGGATGGTTGCTCGATCCGGATGCCGATTTCAACCCGTCGGTAGACTGTGCTCAGCCCTTCGACCTGCATCCGGCACGACAACGGACCGAAACGACCGGCAGCGTAGATGACAGCCTTGGACTGGATGACCGCTTCACCGATCCCGGTCCGCACGGTGACATCCAGGCCGCCCAGCCCGTTGGCGGTGATGCCGGTCGCAGCGCCACGGATCGTACGACCTGAAAGACGAGTAGCGAGTTCGCGCGTCAGGGCGTACCGAGCCTCAAGCGACAGATAGCCAGACTCGTAGCGCTTGGCCCGAAAGTGGGACGCTTCGTCCTCGACGGAAGTAGATGTCTCCTGCGGGAAGGCCGGCGAGTCCAGCCCTCTCTCCGCCAGGATCGCGCAGATCGCGGCGTATGACTGCCTGAGCGCGGGCGCAGGGTGTAGGCGCCACAGCGCACTCGCCGACGGATAGAACGAGAACTTGCCGTCGGAGAACAGCCCCGCCCCACCCACGCCCCTTGCCCGGTGTTCGGGCACTGCGGCGTCCCGCTCGTCGAGATCAGGACCCGACTCGACAACCAGCACTGTGAGACCGGTTTCCTCCAAGGCAGCCAAGGCGCCCAGCCCCGCCGGACCGGCACCGACAACGACGACATCGCAACGAATCGGAGATGTCTTGCGTCGTTCCACCTTCCCCCCTCATCCAGTTCGACGGCATCAGCACGAAAGGTGTGAGCAATAGCGGTAGGAATCTCGGGATTAGCGTCGGTACACGCGATATTGACACGCCCGGACTCCAGCTCACAACCAGGCAGATTCACGCTGTAGCGCGCCTTTGCGCATACCGGCACATTTGGGGATATGCGCTTCGGGACGATTCGGGCCTCGACGGTCACGGTCGATGCGAATTATTCCAATCGACTTGCCTCGATGATTTATCGTCATGGACGGGCCGCCCCAATGAACCTCCAGGGAGGAACGAGTGCCCCGACGCGAAGTCACCAACGCCGAACTACTGTTGGTTGAGTACCAACATCTGAAGGACGAGCAGAAGAATCGGGTCACTTTTCGCGACAATCTTGTCTACGCAACGCTCGCCTCGATGGCGGCAGTGGTTGCCGCCACGCTAAGTTCTAAGAATCACACCGACCTTCTGTTGCTCCTTCCGCCGGTGTCGGTGCTGCTGGGCTGGACCTACCTGGTGAACGACGAGAAGATCTCGGCGATCGGTACGTACATTCGCGAGGATCTGGCACCTCGCCTGGGGCACCTAACCGGCGAGGAAGAACCTGTTTTTCGATGGGAACTGACTCACCGGTCCGACCAACGACGACGCACGCGGAAATTGCTGCAACTGATTGTCGACGTGTCCACTTTTTGCGGCCCGCCGCTGGCCGCGGTTGCAATTTCGTTGACCTACGGTTCACGAGAGACCGTACTCGTCGCCGCGTCCATCATCGAGATCGTCGCCGTAGGCGTCCTCGCCGCTCAGATCATTTCTTACGCCGACCTTCGCGGTCCGGCTGTCGTCAAGTAGACGAAGAGTGCCCGTTCCACGCAGGACGGCTGAACTTCATGCGCCGTGCTGCGCCAACCGGCTCGCCGACCACCGCCCCACCGACGTGAGTCGAACTCTTCCGTTCGGGACACCTGGCGGGGCGCTGATGTTTGTGCTGGTGGGGCGGGCGGGACTCGAACCCGCGACCGAGGGATTATGAGTCCCCTGCTCTAACCGGCTGAGCTACCGCCCCGTTACCGCGCCGGATCCTATCCCGCCGGGTGGATCACCGGCCAGTACGAAACGGCGCCGTCGCTCATCGGCGTCGCCGGCGCAGCAGCACGATGGGCAACGCGAGGATAACAGTGAGCAGCCATCCCACGGTGATGACGCCCCACAGCCAGCCCTTGTCGCTCTCGGCGGTCTCGGTGATGAACATGCCGAGGGTCAGCAGAGCGTTCGCGCCGCCGATCGCCAGCGCGGCGAGGCCGCTGACGACCATCAGCGGGATCTCCCACCAGGAGCGCTTCGCCGGCTCCCGCCGCTCGGCGCCGCCAGCGGCCCGTGGCTGCGGGATGCGGTCCGGGTCGCGGGCCGGCATGACCACCTGCCGACCGGCCGGCACCTGGGAGTCGATCACCCGGATCGCGCCGGGGTGCAGGTCGAACATGGTCGGTTCGATCCGCATCGAGATGGCGTCGTCGCCGATGAGCTGCCGGGCGCCGTCGGGCCAGGCGAGCATCAGGGCGCATTCGGCGTACCGGACGGTGAGCGGGCCGCCGTGGCCGAGCCAGCTCACCCCGTCGACGCCGACGTGCAGTTCGCCGTCGCCCTCCTTCTCGCGGTAGGCGGTGCCGGCCACCGTGCCGGCCGAGCGGGTGGGCGCCGCGGCGAAGCCGGCCCAGTCGGCGCGGTACCCCTCGGGCACCATCAGCAGTGCGCCGGCCAGCGCCTCGCGGGCCACCTCGTGCACGTCGTCGACGTCGACGGCCTTCAGCTCGGCGCGGTGCTCGTCGACCGTGAGGTTGCGCTCGCCGGTGAGCACGTTGAAGGCGTACGACGGCAGCCGTGCCGCGTCCACCTCGGCGGTGCCGAGGAAGTCCTCCCGCTTCGCCACGACGGCGTCGAGGTCGGCCTGTTCGATCCGGCCGACGCGCAGCTTGGCGAGCGTGTCGACGAAGCCGCCGAGCACGGCGTCCTGCTTCTCCGGCAGCGAGTCGGCCAGCGCCCGCAGCGTCGCGTGGCCGTCGCCGCGCGGCTCGTAGCCCGCCGTGGTCTGGTAGGACAGGCCGCCGTCCTGGCGCAGCGCCCGGTACAGCTCGCGCTCCAGCACCCCGGCGAAGACGCTCGCGGCGGTCCGGCGCCGCACGACGGCGTCCAGCACCACGGCCCGCGAGCCGCTGACGAAGTACGCGGGGGTCTGCGGCAACGCGGACGACGCCGCCGGCACCGGCTGCCGTACGCCCGACGGCAGTGCCAGCCGCAGCCCGGCGGGCACGGACTTCCCGGCGATCCAGAGCACCGCGTTCTCCCGGGTGAACCAGCGGGCCGCCCACTGTCGCAGGTCGTCGGCGGTGAGCGCGCCCAGCCCCCATTCGGGGTAGCTGGTGATGCCGAAGTCGCGGGCGCCGTGGCGCCACAGCGGGATGTCGTCGACGGCGGCCGTGCCCCGGCTGCTGTGCTCGGTGCGCAGGATCTCCTTCTCCACGTCCAGCCGGCCGGTCGGCAGGTCGGTCAGGTTGGCGCAGACCGAGGTGAGGAAGGTGGCGATGTCCTGCGCGGAGCCCTGCATGTGGAACGTGGTGAACACGGGCGCGGTGGCGCCGTTGACGTGGTAGTCGGCCAGCCCGAGGGGGGCCAGGGCGAGGTGTTCCAGCAGGTGGGTGATGCCGCTGCGGGCGAGCGTCTCGTCGGCGGTGCCGACCCGGAAGGTCAGCCCGGCGCGCATCGGCCCGCCGGTGGGGGCGAGCAGCGTGGGCACCCCGTCCACGTCCAGTTCCTGGATCATGACTGCCCGCCCTTCGCGTACGCCTTGTCGCGGAACTTCTGGAACTGCTTGGCCGGGTCGCCGATGTAGCCGAACATCGCCTCGTCGCCGAGCGGTCCCATGGCCGCGAACTGCTGCGCCGCCGCCGGGTACTCCTCCAGGAGGCAGAAGGCCATCGCGAAGACGCTGCGTACCCAGACCCAGCCCCAGCCGTTGCGGAACCCGGGGTGCCAGACCGACTGCTGCGCCGCCTGGTGGATCTCGTGCCGCACGTGCGCGCCGCGCAGGTGGGCGCTCGCCTTGCCGAGGTTGTCGTGGTCGAGCGCCTCCTCCAGGTGGGCCTCGACCACCAGCACCGCGTTCGGGGCGCCGGGCGGGGCCGCGTCGGCGCACTCCCGGGCGAAGCCGTGTGCCCGCTCCCAGGTGCCGCTCCACTTGGGACAGAACTGTTGCAGCAGCGACGCCTGGGCCGGCAGGTGGTGGGGGTGGTGCTTGGCGAGCTGGTCGTAGCGGCGGCGGGCCTCGGCCTGGCCGAGCTCCAGTCCGCGCGCGTTGGTGATCCGCTGCGTCCACGCCGCCGCGTCGTCCGGGTGCCGGGCGGTGACGTCGATCAGCACCTGCTCGGCGCGCCGCAGGTGGTCGTGGAACTGGGCGAACTGCTCCCGGCTGACGTGCTGGGCCCGGTAGGACGAGCGGATCCGCCAGCCGGCGCGGATCAGGTGCGACCCGAGCAGGGCGCCGGCGAGCGCGTCGTCGGGCCGCTGCGCCAGCACGTCCCGGAGGAATTCCTCGATGTCCTCGGCCTCGCCGGCCTCGCCGACGAGGAAGGTCCGGCCGTGCGGGTCCTGCCCGTCGACGAGCGCGCGCAGGGCCGGCCAGTCGCGCGCTGCGAGGGCCGCGCGCACCTGACCGACCTGGGGGTACGCCGCTGCGGCGTCGAGGTCGGGCGGCGGAAGGGGTGCGGGCATGGCGAGGAGCATAAGTGATCTTCAACGGGCCGTGACCCACCGTTCAGCCGGTACGCAGCTCCGACAGGACGGCCCCGGCGGCGCGCCAGCCGCTGGTCAGGGCGCCCTGGATGGAGGGGCTGTCGCGGTGGTCCCCGGCCACGAACAGGCCCTCCCCCAGCGCCACCGCCTTACGCAGCCGGCCCTGCGGCGGCGGCGCGGCGGGCAGCGCGTCGGGAATGGACACCGTGCCGAGGTGGGTCCAGTCCGTCGTGGAGCGGCCGTAGAGGCGGGTGAGTTCCGCCCGTACGGTCGCCTCGGGCGGGGCCGTCGGACCGACGACCGAGGTGGCGACCAGGTGCCACCCGGCGGGCGCGTACGTGGGCGCGGCCCGGCTGACGACCACCGTGTTGGCGACGATCTCCCGCCGGTCGCCGTCGACGAGCAGGATCGGCTCGTCCAGCGGCGGCTCCTGGGTGCCGTGGTAGTAGGTCGTGTAGCTGTGCATCCGTACGGCCGGCAGGCCCGGCAGGAGCGTGGCCGCCGCGGGCGGGTCCACGGCGACCACGACGGCGCGGCAGCGGATGTCGCCGGCCTGGGTGCGGACCCGCCCGGGCGCCACCTCGGCGACCGGGGTGTCCAGGTCGATCAGTTCCGCCGGGAGCGGGTCGGCGACGGCGCGGGGCAGCGCGGCCATCCCCTCGGCGGGCAGGCCGATGCGGCCCCGGGCGAAGGAGCGCAGCACCATCGCCAGCACGTGGCTGGACGTCTCCAGTTCCCGGTCGACGAGGACGCCGGAGAGGAACGGCCGCAGCAGTTCCTCGACGATCGCGTCGGAGAGGCCGGCGCGGCGCAGCGCCGTCTCGGTGGTGGTCTCCGGGGCGGCGAGCAGCCGCCCCTTCGGCAGGGTGGCGCAGCCCGTGGCGAGCGCGGCGAAGCGCAGCCGGTCGAGCAGCGAGCCCACGCCGGCCAGCGCGGTGCCGGGGACGCCGGTCGGTTCGCGCAGCGGGTTCACGAGGCGGGTCAGCCGGTCGCCCTTGCGCACCAGCACGCCGGAGGTGAAGTGGCCCAGGCGCAGCCGGTCGACGTCGAGCAGGGCGCCGAGCCGGGGGTAGGCCGTGTTGAGCACCTGGAAGCCGCGGTCGAGCAGGTAGCCGTCGACCGCGTCGGTGGCGACCCGGCCGCCAAGCCGGTCGCCGGCCTCCAGCAGCCGCCACGGCACGCCGGCGCGGTGCAACCGCCGGGCCGCGGCGAGCCCGGCCAGGCCGCCGCCGACCACGATCACGTCGGTCTCAGCGAGCATCTCGCGCCTCCCGCTCTCCGTTCGTCCGGGACAGCCGGCCCGGCCACCAGATCTTCGGCCCGATGTCGTACGCCAGCGCGGGCACCAGCAGCGAGCGGACGACGATGGTGTCGAGCAGCACCCCGACCGCGACCGCGACGCCCAGCTCGACCAGCACCACCAGCGGCAGTACGGCCAGCGCGGAGAAGGTCGCGGCGAGCACGATGCCGGCGGAGGTGATCACGCCGCCGGTGACGGCGAGCCCGGCGAGCACGCCGGCCCGGGTGCCCCGCCGGACGGACTCCTCGCGGACGCGGCTCATCAGGAAGATGTTGTAGTCGATGCCGAGGGCGACCAGGAAGACGAAGGCGAAGAGGGGAAACGAGGCGTCCACGCCGGGGAAGTCGAGGAGGTACCGGAAGACCAGCGCGCAGAGGCCGAGCGTGGCGGCGAAGCTCAGCAGGACGGTGGCGATCAGCAGGAGCGGCGCCAGGAGCGCCCGCAGCAGCAGGGCCAGGATGATCGCGATCACCACCAGCACGACGGGAATGATCACGTTGCGGTCCCGC
Source organism: Micromonospora echinofusca (assembly GCF_900091445.1). Classification (NCBI taxonomy): domain Bacteria; kingdom Bacillati; phylum Actinomycetota; class Actinomycetes; order Micromonosporales; family Micromonosporaceae; genus Micromonospora; species Micromonospora echinofusca. Next base: position 1,093,927 of record NZ_LT607733.1, on the reverse strand, counting down.
GTCGAGGCGGCGGAGGTGTCCACGTTGATCGCGGTGAAGCCGCCGACGACGGCGTCGGAGCCGGGTACGCCGTGCACCGCCGCCCGCAGCGCGCGGACGGCCCGCTCGGCGCCGTCGCTGTCGGGCGGGTCGGCGAGCGTCGCCTCCAACTGCACGGTGTCGTCGACGACGGCGGGGGGCGCGTTCGGGTCGGGCGGGCCGGTCCGGTGGGCGGTGACGGGTCGTACGGTGGCGATCCCCGGCACGCCCCGGGCCACCCGGGCGACCTCCTGGGCGGTGTCGCGGGTGGTGAAGATGGTGGCGGGGCTGCCGGTGCCGGCCGGGTAGTGCCGGGCGATCACCTCCTGCCCGGCGACCGAGTCGGTGCGCCCGGTGAAGAGGTCGGACTGGCCGAGCGTGGTCGCGCCGAGCTGCGTCAGGCCGAGTGCGAGCGCGGCCATGGCGAGGGTGGTGAGCAGCCAGACGGGTCGCGCCCGCCGGGCGACGAAGCCGGCGATCCGGCTCCAGATGCCGTGCTCGGCCCGGGGGTCGGCCCGGTCGTACGGGGGGGGCGGCGCGGCCAGAACGCCCACCGCCCGCCCAGCACCAGCAGGGCGGGCAGGAACGTCAGCATGACCAGCAGGGTGGCGCCGATGCCGATGGCGGCGACGGGGCCGAGCGCCCGGTTCGAGTTCAGGCTGGACAGCAGCAGGCAGAGCAGGCTCACGATGACCGTGCCGCCGGAGGCGACGATGGCCGGCGCGGCGCCTCGCCAGGCCGCCCGCATGGCGTCCCAGGGGCGCTCGTGCCGGTGCAGTTCCTCCCGGTAGCGGGCGACCAGCAGCAGCGCGTAGTCGGTGCCGGCGCCGAAGACGAGCACGGTGAGGATGCCCTGCGCCTGCCCGTTGAGCTTGATCACGTCGGCGTCGGCGAGCAGGTGGACGAAGACCGCGGCCAGCGCGAAGGACATCCCGGCGGAGAGCAGCGGGAAGATCCACAGGACGGGGCTGCGGTAGACGACGAGCAGGATGACCAGCACCACGCAGAGGGTGACGATCAGCAGGGTGCCGTCGATGGCGGAGAAGACCTCGATCAGGTCGGCGAGCAGGCCGGCGGGGCCGGCCACGTCCACGCCGAGCCCGTCGCGGTCGTCGCCGGCGATCGCGCGCAGTTCCTCGACGACCGTGCCGATCCGTTCGCCGTCGGCGTCGTCGATGGGTACGACCACCTGTAGCGCCTGCCCGTCCTCGCTGGGGATCGGCGGCGGCAGCGGGCCGACGACGCCGGGCACCCGGGCGAACCGGGCGGCGTCGGCGGCCACCCGCTGCGCGTCGGCGTCGGTGAGGCCGCCGGCACGTTCGTAGACCACGAGGGCGGGGGTGGTCGGTCGCTCGACGAACCGGGCGGACAGCTCCTGCGCCCGGGTGGCCTCGGCCTCGGCGGGCAGGAAGGAGGCGTTGTCGTTGGTGGCGACCTCGCTGAGCCTGCCGGCGTACGGACCGGCGACCGCCCCGACGACCAGCCACGCCAGCACGACCGCCACGGCGACGAGCGTGATCCTGCCGTGGCCACCTCTTCCGGGCATCCGTACCCACCCCATGAATCGACGTATCAATCGACGCAGCGGGAGTCCAAGTCGACATCGACCATCCTGCCGGGCGAGCGGGCCCGGGGTGACGGAAACGGGTCACGGGGCGGGAACGGGTCACGGAGGCGGGAACGGCGAACGCCCGCCGGCGTGGCCGACGGGCGTCAGGTGTGGAAGCTCCCCCGTTTGGACTCGAACCAAAAACCTGCCGGTTAACAGCCGGCTGCTCTGCCAATTGAGCTACGGGGGACCGTTGCGTCGTCCGGCGCCGATTTCGCTGCGCCGTGCGACGGGGACAAGAGTACAGGATTCCGGGGGGTGTCGGTCCAGGGGGTTACCCCCGGAACCGTTCCCTGGGCCAGACGATAATAAACCGAGACAAATCGTCATCCCGGCACAAGGAGGTATGAGCGGAGAGCAGGATGGGTAGTTAGCTGCGGACAGAGAAGACAGGCGCGATTTGGTCGCCTCCGGTGGGGTAGCCCGCCGGACGACGGCGCGTCAGGTACGGAAGGAGCCGCCATGCGCGGAAAGATGATGTTCCTTGGCGGGCTGGCTGCGGGATTCGTCCTGGGCGCCCGTGCCGGTCGGGAGAAGTACGAGGAGCTGGTGATCCGGGGCCGCAAGGTGCTCGACCACCCGACCGTCCAGGAGGCGGCCGGTGTCGCGCAGGCCCAGGCGACCCGCCTCTACAGCGAGGGCAAGGACAAGCTCGGCCAGTCGAAGCTGGGCGAGAAGCTGAGCACCAACGGCCAGAAGCAGGAGCTGACCGCCGCCGACGACGCGTTCGCCGGCACGCCGGCCACGGTCGGCGCGAAGAGCGCCTCCGGGTCGTCGAGCACGAGCGCGACCCCCGGGTCGACGTCGGCCACCACCACGCCCCGTAGCAAGCCGTCCAGCTCGGGCACCAACGGCAGCACCCTCTGATCGCACCTCCGAGCGGGCCGGACGCCTTCGGGCGCCCGGCCCGCTCGGGTGTTGCCCGCTGCCGCCGGCCGCCCCCGTGTGCGCCCGCTGACGCAGGCCCGCCCGGGTGCGGGACCCTCGACGCCGGCCCGCCCGGCTGCCTGACCCTCGGTCCCGGCCCGCCCGGGTAGGCCCGGAGCGGTCAGTCCTTGCTGCTGAACGCGGCGTCGAACGCCGCGGCCGGGGCGTCGAAGGCGAGCCGGCGGACGAACTGCAACGCCTCCGGGGCGCCGACGAGGCGGTCCATCCCCGCGTCCTCCCACTCGATCGAGATCGGGCCGGCGTAGCCGATCGCGTTCAGCGCCCGGAAGCAGTCCTCCCAGGGCACGTCGCCGTGGCCGGTGGAGACGAAGTCCCAGCCGCGCCGCATGTCCGCCCACGGCAGGTGCGAGGCGAGTCGGCCCCGCCGCCCGTCGCCCGTACGCACCTTCGCGTCCTTGCAGTCGACGTGGTAGATCCGGTCGGCGAAGTCGAAGATGAAGTTCACCGGGTCCAGCTCCTGCCAGACGAAGTGCGACGGGTCCCAGTTCAGCCCGAACGCGGGCCGGTGCCCGACCGCCTCCAGCGTCCGCTTCGTCGTCCAGTAGTCGTACGCGATCTCGCTCGGGTGCACCTCGTGGGCGAAGCGCACCCCCGTCTCGTCGAAGACGTCCAGGATCGGGTTCCACCGGTCGGCGAAGTCCTGGTAGCCGCGCTCGATCATCGACGGCGGCACCGGCGGGAACATCGCCAGCGTGTGCCAGATCGACGAGCCGGTGAAGCCGACGACGGTGTCGACCCCCAGCTTCGCCGCCGCCCGCGCGGTGTCCTTGACCTCCTCGGCGGCGCGGCGGCGTACGCCCTCGGGTTCGCCGTCGCCCCAGATCCGGGCGGGCAGGATGCCCTGGTGCCGCTCGTCGATCGGGTGGTCGCAGACGGCCTGGCCGACCAGGTGGTTGGAGATCGCGAAGACCTTCAGGTTGTGCTTCGCGAGGGTCTCCCGCTTCCGCTCGACGTACGAGTCGTCCGCGAGCGCCTTGTCGACCTCGAAGTGGTCGCCCCAGCAGGCGATCTCCAGCCCGTCGTAGCCCCACTCGGCGGCGAGCCGGCAGACCTCGTCGAACGGAAGGTCGGCCCACTGGCCGGTGAAGAGCGTGATGGGTCGCGCCATGGTGCTTCTCCCCTGTGGTGATGGGGGATTCCGTGGGTGCGTGACCGGGGCGAGGGTGACCGGCCGGGCCGGCACACGGCGGGCCGCTGCGGAGCGCCGGTGGGTGCCTGCGCACCTGGACCGGGCGGGTTGCGCCTCCCGCCGGTCACCGGCAACCGCGACGGTCGCCGCCCCCACTCTAGGACCACCGGGCCCCCCACGAAAGCCCCGCCCCGCCCCGCGATCCTGCGGCTGTCCGCCCCCGGTGCGCACACCGTGCCGGGCCGGACCGCCGGATCGCGGGGCGGAACGGGAGGGTCAGCGGATCAGGGCAGGGTCCACTTCTGGTTGGCGCCGGTGTGGCAGGTCCACAGGTGCACGGCCTGCCCGTCGGCCGGGTTGTTGCCCGAGACGTCCAGGCACTTGCCGGTCTGCGGGTTCTTCAGCGTCCCGTCCGCCTGGGCCGACCAGTTCTGCGCGCCCGTACCGTTGCACGTCCACAACTGGATCTTCGTCCCGTCCGCCGAGGCGCCGCCGGAGACGTCCAGGCACTTGCCCAGCGCCTTCACCGTCGAGTTCGGCGTCACCGTCCACGTCTGCGCGGCCGTGCCGTTGCAGCCGTGGATCTGGATCTGGGTGCCGTCGGCCGTGGCCGCGTTGCGCACGTCCAGGCACTTGCCGCCCAGGCCGCGGATCGGACCGACGCCGCCGCTGCCACCGGACCTGACCAGGGTGAAGTCGTCCACGTCGAAGAGCCCCGTGCCCGAGCCGGTGAAGGTCAGGTAGAGGTCCCGGGTGCCGGACGGCACCCCGGACAGGGCGGTCGTGACGTCGGCGAAGGTGGTCCAGCTCCCCGTGTTCGGCACGGCGACCGAGCCGAGCACGGTGCCGGTCGTGGATCCCGTACGCACCTGGAGGGTGCCACCCGGCCCGCCGGAGACGACCCGCGCCCGCAGCGACGTCACCCCGGTCAGGTCGACCCCGGCGTACGCGGCCCAGTCGCCCGGGTCGATGTGGCCGAGGGTCTGCCCGCCGTTGGCGCCGGCCTTGGCGAACGGGGCGACCCCGCCGGCCGAGCTGAACGCCTCCGCCTGGACGGTGGTGTTCCCGCCCGGCGGGTCGACGCCGAGTTCCCTGATCCGGATGTTGCGGAACGACGCGTCGTCGCCGGTGCCGTGGTTCTGGAGCCCGATGTGGCCGGCGAGCGAGCGGACCGGGTCGGTGTTGGTGAAGTCGTTGATCTTCACCCCGTTGAGGAAGACCTGGAGGCGCTCGCCCTCGACGAGCAGTTCGTAGGTGTTCCACTCCCCCGGCGGGTTGAGCGCCGCGTCCCGGGCGGCGATGTCGGCGGACTTGAAGGTGTAGACGGCGCCGGTCGTGCGGTCGGCCGCGTCGGTGGCGTCGATCTGCACCTCGTAGCCGTTGTTCACCGCCGACCAGGGGTCGCTGGAGGCCGGGAAGCCGATGAAGACGCCGGAGTTGTCGTCGCCGGCGAGCCGCCAGTCCAGCTTCAGCGAGTAGTTGGTGAACTGCTTCGCGCTGTACCAGTACAGACCCATCCCGCCGACCGAGGTGAGGGTGGCGTCGGCGTTGCTGAAGCTGCCCGGCCCGGCCTGCGACCAGCCGGTGGTGGAGCCGTTGTAGAGCGGCGTGTACCCGCTCTCGGGCCGGCAGTCGGCCTTGGCCCGGCCGGCCGCGTACCGGATGCCGCCGAGCAGGTGGGCGCGGAAGGCCGGCTCGGCGTACGACGCCTGGGTGTGCCCGCCGCCGGTGTAGAAGGACCGGCCCCCGCTGTGGGTCTTGCACCAGGAGTGCGGGTGGTCGGCGCCCATCGAGCCGCCCGAGTAGGAGGACTCGTCGAGGGTGGCCAGCACCCGGGCCGTGGAGCGGGCGTTGGTCTGGTAGTTGTACCACTCGTCGGTGCGGGTCCAGGTCTGCGGCAGGTGCGCGGTCGCCGCGTGCGCCCGGTTCTCCGCCTTGACGTTCGCCTGCTGGATGTGCGGGTGCGAGGCGAAGTACGCCCCGACCAGGTTGCCGTAGAAGGACCAGCCGTACTCGGTGTCGGCGGCGGCGTGCACGCCGACGTACCCGCCGCCGGCGCCGATGTACGACTCGAAGGCGCTCTGCTGCGTGGCGTCGAGCACGTCGCCCGTGGTGTTGAGGAAGACCACCGCCTCGAAGCGGGACAGGTTGGCGGTCGTGAACTGGGCGGCGTCCTCGGTGGCGGTGACGGTGAAGTTGTTGGCCGCGCCGAGGTCGCGGATCGCCTGCGTGCCGACCGCGATGGAGTCGTGCCGGAAGCCGGCCGTCTTCGAGAAGACCAGCACGTCGTACGGGGCGTCGGCGGCGCTGGCGGGGGTGGCCGGGGTGGTGCAGGCGAGGACGGCGAGGACGGCGGTGGCCGCGCCGAGGAGGGGTCGGAGGAGTCTGCGCATGTCGCTCTCCAATGCCGGGGCTGTCGAGGGCCCGCCGGGGCGGGGAGGGGCACGGCGGCCCCTCCCCGCCTCAGGTCAGGGCAGGGTCCACTTCTGGTTGGCGCCGGTGTGGCAGGTCCACAGGTGCACGGCCTGCCCGTCGGCCGGGTTGTTGCCCGAGACGTCCAGGCACTTGCCGGACTGCGGGTTCTTCAGCGTCCCGTCCGCCTGGGCCGACCAGTTCTGCGCGCCGGTGCCGTTGCAGCCGTACAGCTGGATCTTCGTGCCGTCGGCGGACCCGCCGCCGGAGATGTCCAGGCACTTGCCCAGCGCCTTCACCGTCGAGTTCGGCGTCACCGTCCACGTCTGCGCGGCCGTGCCGTTGCAGCCGTAGATCTGGATCTGGGTGCCGTCGGCCGTGGCCGCGTTGCGCACGTCCAGGCACTTGCCGCCGAGCCCGACGACCGGGCCGGTGCGGACCCCCGCCGCGCCGGTGGTGAAGGCGAACGTGTCCACGTCGTAGAGCGCGCCGGTGCCCGCGCCGGCGAACGTGAGGTAGAGGGTCCCGGTGCTGGCCGGCGCACCGGAGATGCTGCCGCTGACGGTGGTGAACGTGTCCCAGGCGCCGGTGACCGGGACGGTGGCGGAGCCGAGCACGGTGCCGGTGGGCGAGCCGACCCGCACCTGGAGGGTGCCGCCGGCGCCGGCCGAGGAGACCCGGGCGCTGAACGAGGTCGCGTTGTCGATCCGGTACGGCTCGAACGCGATCCAGTCGCCGTTGTGGATGTCGCCGACGGTCTTACCGCCCTCGGCCGTGGCCTTGTCGAAGGTCCCGACGCCGGAGGAGGTCTTGAAGTGCTCCGCCTGGCGCTTGCGCGGCTGGAGGGTGTGCTGCTTGTGCGTGGTCAGCCCACCGGCGTCGGTGTACTCGGCGTCGAAGACGGCGAAGATGTTCGCCGCGTCGTCGTGTTCACCGTCGACGGGGATGGTGATCGAGCCCGAGCAGCCGTTCTTCGAGGTGATCTGGTGGCCGTGGTTGTCGTGGCCCAGCACGTACGTCATCTTGACCTTGGTGCAGTCGATGGCGGCGTCCTCGGGGTCGGTCACGGTGATGCTGAACGGCACGGTGTCGCCGTAGCTGAACAGCTTGCCGTTGGCCGGGCTGTCGATGGTGACCGTGGGCGCGGTGTTGCCGACGCCGATCTGCACGTTCGCCGTGCCGGTGGCGCCCTGGGGGTCGCGTACGGTCAGCGTGACCTGGTAGGTGCCGTTGGCGGTGTACGTCTTGCTGGGGTTGGCCGCCGTCGAGCTGGTGCCGTCGCCGAACGCCCAGGAGTACGTGAGCGTCCCGCCCTCCGGGTCGCTGGACCCGGCTGAGGAGAAGTTGACGGTCAGCGGGGCCGCGCCGGAGGTCTTGTCGGCCGCGGCGACGGCGGTCGGCGCCCGGTTGCCGCCGGCGATGTAGTCGTAGCGGTAGAGCGCCGAGTTGGCGTCGCCGTTGAAGTAGCCGGTGCCGTAGTCGAGGATGTAGAGCGCGCCCTCGGGCCCGAACGCCATGTCCATGATCTGCTTGCCGTTCCAGGGGAACGTGTCGATGGTTCCCGGGCTGCCGTCGGCGTTGAGGTGGATCGGCTTCACCCAGCCCCGGCCGAGTTCGCCGGCGAAGAACTGCCCGTCGAAGGACTGCGGGAACTTGGTGGTGGAGTTGAGCGCGGCGTCGTAGCGGTAGACGGGGCCGCCCATGGGCGACTCGGAGCCGCCGCCGAACTCCGGCGGGGTGCCGGCGTCGCCGGCGTACCGGATCCAGGCCGGCTTCGCGCCGGGCAGGGTGGGCAGGCCCGTGTTGCGGAACGAGTTGTTGGTCGGCCCGCCGGAGCAGTTGTACTTCGCCCCGGCGGTCCCGGCGGCGAAGTCCCACTCGGCGTACGTCTCGGTGGCGGTGTTGGTGCCCGTGCAGTACGGCCAGCCGTAGTTGCCGGGCCCGGTGATCCGGTTGAACTCGACCTGGCCGCTGGGGCCCCGGGCGCTGGTGGTGCCGGCGTCCGGGCCGTAGTCGCCGACGTAGACGATGCCGGTGGCCCGGTCGACGCTCATCCGGAACGGGTTGCGGAAGCCCATCGCGTAGATCTCGGGGCGGGTCCGCGCGTCCGAGTCGACGAACATGTTGCCGGCCGGGATCGAGTACGTGCCGTTGGCGTTCACCTTGATCCGCAGGATCTTGCCGCGCAGGTCGTTGGTGTTGGCCGCGCTGCGCTGCGCGTCGTACGCGGGGTTGCGGTTGGTGCGCTCGTCGATGGGCGCGTACCCGGCCGAGTCGAACGGGTTGGTGTCGTCGCCGGTGGACAGGTAGAGGTTGCCGGCGGCGTCGAAGTCGATGTCGCCGCCGACGTGGCAGCACATGCCCCGGTCGGCGGGTACGTCGAGGATGTCGACCTTGCTGCCGGTGTTCATCGTGAAGTCGGCGTTGAGGGTGAACCGGGAGAGCCGGTTGACGCCCTGCCAGGCCGAGAAGTCACTGCCGGTCGCGGGCGCGTCCCCGGCGGGGGTGGCCAGCGGCGGGGCGTAGTAGAGGTAGATGTGCCGGTTGGTGGCGAAGTTGGGGTCGGCCCCGATGCCCTGCAACCCCTCCTCGTCGTGGGTGTAGACGGGCACCGTGCCGATCACGGAGGTGGTGCCGGCGGAGTCCGTACGCCGGACCGTGCCGTTGCGGGCGGTGTGCAGGACCGACCGGTCCGGCAGCACCGCTATCGTCATGGGCTCGCCGACCTCGGCGACGCCCTTGGCGAGCGTGACCTGCTGGAAGTCGGTGCCGACGACGGGGTGGGCCTCGGCCGGGGTGGGGCCGCCCAGCGTGGCCGGGCCGGCGCCGAGGGCGACCGTGCCCGCGGTGGCGGCCAGCAGCAGCGCCGAGGCGGCGCTGAGCCGCCGGCGGAGCCGGTGGATGGGGGCGTCCTGGGTGGACATGGGTGTGCCGTCCCTTCCTGACGAGTGACTGCCAGGGCGGGCGCGCGCCGTCGCGCCGGATGCCGTAGCGGGGGATGCGCTCGGCCCGCCGGGTGCCGTGCCCGGCCGGCCGTGACCTGCGAGGGATGGGGCGGACCCCATCGATCGGAGGTCACCAGTCGATGGGTTCCCGCGCCGCCGGTTCACCTCGACGAAACACATTCGTGATGGCCCGACATTAAGCGGCGCACATCGATGTGTCCATACCTTCCGCCGATCCGGCACTAACTTTCGTCGATATCGCGGAAAGTCGCCGGTGTGCGGCGGCTCAGCAGGGCCGGTCGACGGCCTGGGCGGCGAGCCCGGCCAGGGCGGCGCGGGCCTCGGCGGTCACCGGGGCGGACGCCAGGGCCGCGAGCGCGGCCTCGGCGCGTACCCGGATCATCCCCTCGATCCGCTCACGGGCCCCGGTGGCTTCGATGATCTTCCGCAGCTCGGCGGCGCCGTCCCCGTCCAGCGCCGGGTTGCCGAACAGCTCCCGCAGCCGCGCGGCCTGCACCCGGTCCGCGGCGCCACGGGCCAGCGCCATCATCACCGTCGGCTTGCCCTCCCGCAGGTCGTCCAGGACCGACTTGCCGGTGACCGCCGGGTCGCCGAAGACCCCCAGCACGTCGTCGCGCAACTGGAACGCGTCGCCCAACGGGTCGCCGAACCCGGCCAGCGCGGCGACCCGCTCCGGCCCGGCCCCGGCCAGCGTCGCGCCGATCTGCAACGGCCGGGTGACCGTGTAGCGGGCCGCCTTCATCCGCACCACGGTCAGCGCGCTCGCCACCGACCCGTCGCCCACCCCGGAGACCAGGTCCAGGTACTCCCCCGCGATCACCTCGGTACGCATCAGCGCGTAGACCGCGTACCCCCGGTGCACCCGCCCGGGGTCCAGGCCGCACTCGTGGAACATCTGGTCGGACCAGGCGGCGCAGAGGTCGCCGCAGAGCAGGGCGGTGTTGCGCCCGTACGCCTCGGGGTCGCCGCGCCAGGACGAGCGGGCGTGCAGGTCGGCGAAGAGCCTGTGCACCGACGGCCCGCCCCGACGGCGGTCGCTGCCGTCCAGGATGTCGTCGTGGATCAGCGCGAACGCGTGGAACAGCTCCAGCGCGGCGGCGGCCGTCACGATCGGGGCGCCGTCGACGCCGTCCGCGCCCCGCCAGCCCCAGTAGCAGAAGAGCGGGCGCAGCCGCTTGCCGCCGGCCAGCACGAACCGGTGCAGCGCGGTGAAGACGCCCCGGGGTGCGCCGTCCGGCCAGTCCCGGCCCTGCCGGTCGAGGAACGCGGCGAGCGCGGCGTCGAAGCGCGCCCGCAGGCCGCTCGTGTCGGTCGCGGCGTCGGCGGTCACGGTCCCTCCCCGGGGGCAGGCGGGGACGCCATCCCCGCCCAGTAGAGCAGGACGGACGCGGCGGCCAGCGCGGGCGTACGCCGGCCGAGCGTGCCGGCGGCCGCCGCGCCGGCCACGACGTCCCCGGGTACCGACAGCGCGGCCGGTGCCCGGACGAGTTCGGCGAGGTCAGCGAGGCGTGGCATCGGTGTCCCCCGCGTGCAGCCGGCGGGCGAGGTCGCACAGCCGGGTCCACTGCTCGGCCAGCGAGTGGGTGGGCGCGCCGAGCGGGTCCTTGAAGAAGAAGGCGAGGTCCACCAGCGGGCCGGCGTGGCCGGCGGCGTGCGCGGCGGCGGTGAGCCGGGCCAGGTCGAGCACGAGGGGCGCGGCCAGCGCGGAGTCGCAGCCGTGCCAGGTGAACTCCATCCGCATCCCGGTGCCGAGGAAGCCGGCGAAGGTGACCAGGTCCCACGCGGTCTTGAAGTCGCCCAGCGCCTCGACGTACTCGATCCGGGTGCCGCCCTGCGGCAGGTGGCCGAGGGTCTCGCCGAGCACCCGCTGCTTGCTCTCCACCTTGGCCGCGTTGGCCGCCGGGTCGGCGAGGGTGGCGCCGTCGCCACCGCCGAGCAGGTTGACCCCGGACCAGGAACGCACCGCGAGGTGCCGCATCGCGAACATCGGCGCGAGCACGGACTTGACCAGGGTCTCCCCCGTCTTGCCGTCGTGCCCGGCGTACGGGACGCCGTACTCGGCGGCCAGCGCCGTCAGGGCCGGCAGCCGCAGCCCGGTGGACGGGGTGAAGTCGACGTACGGGCAGCCGGCGCGCACCGCCGCGTACGCGTAGAGGGAGCTGGGCGGCAGCACCTCGTCGCCATCGGCGAGCGCGGCGGCCAGCGCGCCCGGGTCGGCGTGGCCCGGGTGCGGTCGGGCGGCCGGTTCGGTGGCCGAGACGTTGACCACCACGACCCGGTCGAGCCGGTGCCGGCGGCGGAAGTCGGTCAGGTCGCGTACGGTCGCGGCGGCCCGGTCCGTCTGGGTGCCGCCGGCGGGGGCCGGGCGCAGCGCGCGTTCGACCGCGGCCAGTTCGTCGGGGAGGGCGGCGACCAGCCGGCCGGGCAGCACGCCGGCGGCGGCCAGGGCCTCGGCCCGCTTCGCCAGCGGGGTGGTGGCAACGTCGTGCCCGCCGAAGACCAGGTCGGTGAAGGCCGGCAGGGCGGGCCCACGCAGGTCGGGCAGCTCGGTGACGCAGCCGGTCGGGCCGGTGAGCCCGGACCGCAGGGCGAGCGCCCCCACGATGCTGGTGGTCGCGACCGAGCCGCGCGCTCCCACCAGCCAGACACCCGTACGCATGGTGCTCCTTCCCGATCAGGAGGAACCAGCCGTGCATTGAGTTACATAGATATCAGAAGTTTGTTCAGAAAGATACGGATCTATGCGGATGGGCCCCGTCCGCCGGCTGCCCCGGGTGGAGCCCGCCGGTCCGGTGTCGACGTCGGCGGCGACGACCCCGGCCCGGCTCCCGGTGCGGGCGCGGACGGACGGGGCTGGCAGGCAGGGCCGGTCGGCGTCCCGTCCCTGCCTCCCCCGCGTCCGCCGGCCGGGACGACGGCGCGCGCCGACCGGACGTCGTGGGGTGACACGGCCCGGCGGCGTCGCCGGGTGGTGACGGTCCTCCGGTGCGGCCGGGGAATCCCGGTCCGGCCGCACCGGACGACCGTTCTGCTCGTGCGGCACCGGGCCACGCCGGCCCGGCCGCACGCCCTCCGGTTCCGACCTCGTCCCGGCCGCGGGGCGCAACCGCGGCCGGACCCTCGCCGGTCGGCACCGGAGTCGGCTCAGGCGGCCACCGTGGTCAGGGCCGGCTCCACCTCCGTCCACGAGGAGCCCAGCTCCGCCGACCGGGTCACCGCGTCCAGCACGAGCTGGACCTGCAACCCGTCCACGAAGGAGGGGGCCGGGTCGACGCCGGTGGCGACCGCCTCGATGAAGTCCCGCGCCTGGTGGGTGAAGGAGTGCTCGTAGCCGATGATGTGCCCGGGCGGCCACCACGCGGACATGTACGGGTGCTCCCCCTCGGTCACCAGGATGCGGCTGAAGCCCTGCTCGGCGGCCGGGCGCGTCGCGTCGTAGAACTCCAGCTCGTTGAGGCGTTCCAGGTCGAAGGCCACCGTGCCCAGCGAGCCGTTGATCTCCACCCGGAGGGCGTTCTTGCGTCCCGTGGCGAAGCGGCTCGCCTCGTACGTGGCCAGCACGCCGCCGTCGAGCCGGGCCACGAAGACCGCCGCGTCGTCGACGGTCACCATCCCGGTGGCCGGGCGGTGACCGTCGGCGCCGTTCGCGTCGGCCGCCGTCAGCCCGTCCACCGCTGCCCCGTCCACCGTCGCCGCCAGCCCGCTCGACCCGGCCGGCAGCGGCCGCTCCTTGACGAACGTCTCGGTGACCGCGCTGACCCCGGTGATCCGCCGGCCGGTGACGTACTGGGTCAGGTCGATGATGTGCGCGCCGATGTCGCCGAGCGCACCGGAGCCGGCCCGGTCCCGCTGCAACCGCCAGACCAGGGGGAACTGCGGGTCCACGATCCAGTCCTGCAGGTACGTCGCCCGGACGTGCCGGATCACCCCGAGCCGACCGTCGGCGACGAGCTGGCGCATCATCGCGACCGCCGGCACCCGCCGGTAGTTGAACCCGCACATCGACCGCACCCCGGCGGCCTGCGCGGTGACCGCCGCGGCGGCCATCGCCCGGGCCTCCGAGATCGTGTTGGCCAGCGGCTTCTCGCACAGCACGTGCTTGCCGGCGGCCAGCGCGGCGAGGGCGATCTCGGCGTGGCTGTCCCCCGGCGTGCAGACGTCGACCACGTCGATGTCGTCGGAGGCGACCAGCTCGCGCCAGTCGGTCGTGTGCGCGTCCCAGCCGAGCCGGCCGGCGGCGTCGGCCACCTTCGCGGTGTCCCGGCCGCAGATCAACGCCATCCGGGCCCGCGCCGGCAGGTCGAACACCCGGTTCACGGTGCGCCACGCCTGCGAGTGCGCGGCGCCCATGAACGCGTAGCCGACCATGCCGACCCGCAGTTCTCTGTCTGTCGTGGACAAGGTGGGTCTCCCCCCGTGTGTCAGAACCCGAGCTTGAGGTAGTCGCCCGCGTTCTCCTTGGTGATCGTCTCCGAGGCGAGGATGATCTCCTTGGGCACCTGGAGTTCCACCAGGTCGGACATGCCCCTGCCCTGGCCGATCAGGCGGGCCAGGGAGATGGCCGAGGAGGCCATCGAGGGGCTGTAGGTCACGGTCGCCTTGAGCACCGTGTTGTCCGCCTGGATGTCCTCCATCGCCTTCTTCGAGCCGGCGCCACCGACCATGAAGAACTCCTTGCGGCCGCTCTGGTTGACCGCCGCCAGCACGCCGATGCCCTGGTCGTCGTCGTGGTTCCAGAGTGCGTCGATCTTCGGCAGGGCCTGGAGCAGCTGCGCCGCCTCCTGCTGCCCCGAGTCGGCCGTGAACCGGGCGGCCCGCCGGTTGGCGACCTTGAAGCCGCTCGCCGTCAGGGTGTCGAGGAAGCCCTTCGACCGCTCCTGGGTCAGCTCCAGCTCGTCCATGCCGGCGATCTCGGCGATCACGGGGTTGCTGACGCCCTTGGCCTTGAACTGCTCGATCATGTAGGTGGCGGCGGCCACCCCCATGCCGTAGTTGTCGCCCTTGATCTGGAGCCGGTAGGCCCGCGCGTCGGGGAACGCCCGGTCCAGGTTGACCACCGGCACGCCGGCCTTCATCGCCTCCAGGCCGAACGCGTTGAGCTCCTTGCCGTCGTGCGGCAGCAGCACGATCACGTCCGGCTTCTGCGAGATCAGCGTGGACAGCGCCGCCCGCTGGGCCGCCGCGTCCGCGCCGGCCTCGACCGACTTGAACTCCACGTCGGAGTACGTCCCGGCCTGGGCCTTGGCGTTGTTGGTGATGGCGGCGATCCAGCCGTGGTCCGCAGCCGGCGCGGAGAAGCCGATGACGACCCGCTTGCCGGGCTCGTTGTTGCCGCCCGGCGCGGCCGCCGCCTTGGTCTGCGCCTCGGTCGGCTTGGTCTCGTTGCTGGTGCAGCCGGCGAGCAGCACGCCGGCGCCGACGGCGGCCCCGCCGAAGAGCAGTCGGCGGCGTGACATGTCGCGACTGTGCTGGGTCATGACGACCTCCTGGGTTGACGGTGGTGGAGGAAACTCGCGGTGCGGGACGGAAGAGGGCGTACGGGGCCCGGCCACCGTCGTTCGGGTGGCCCGGATGTCGCGCGGAGTGCGGATGCGGTTCGGGTACGGGTCGGTGCGACGCGGCCCGGTGTGCTGTGGTGCGGGTCAGGTGGTGGTGAGCCGGTTGCGGCCCAGGAACTGGGTGAGGCTGCGGAACTGGACCTGCTGGACCAGGACGGCGGCGACGATGATGCCGCCCTTGACCATGTTCTGGGCCTCGGTGGAGAGGCCGTTGATGGCGAAGAGGTTGGTGATGGTGGCGAAGATGACCACCCCGAGCAGGGAGCCGATGATGGTGCCCCGCCCGCCGCTGAGCAGCGTGCCGCCGATGATCGCGGCGGCGATCGCGTCCAGCTCGTAGAGGTTCGCCATCGCCGCCTGCGCCGAGTTGGCCTGGGCGGTGAGCATGATGGCGGCGATCCCGCAGCAGAGGCCGGAGAGCGCGTAGAGCAGCACGGTGTGCCGCCGGACGTTGATGCCGGCGAGCCGGGCGGCCTCCGGGTTGCCGCCGACGGCGACCGTACGCCGGCCGAAGGTGGTGCGGTTGAGCAGCACCCAGCCGGCGGCCACCACGGCGGCGAGGATGTAGACCAGCAGCGGGATGCCGAGCAGGCTGTTGCTGGCGAGCCCGTTGATGAAGCCGTTCTCCGACACCTGGGTCTGCTTGTCGGAGATCTCGGCGGCCAGGCCCCGGGCGGCCACCAGCATGGCGAGCGTGGCGATGAACGGCACCAGCCGGCCGTACGAGATGAGCAGCCCGTTGACCAGGCCGACCGCCAGCCCGACGGTGAGCGCGCTGAAGACCATGCCGCCGGCGCCGTAGCTCTGGGTGGCCACCGTGGTGCACCAGACGCCGGCCAGCGCGACGATCGCGCCGACGGAGAGGTCGATGCCCCCGCCGATGATCACGAAGGTCATGCCCACGGTGACCACGCCGACCACGGCCGCCAGCTTGAGGATGCTCAGGACGTTGTCCCACACCCAGTCCGGGTTCGAGTACAGGTCGGAGCGGGTGAGGGCGCCGATCACGACGAGCACGACCAGCACCCCGATCAGGCCGAGGTTGCGGCGGGCGCCCTCGCCGCCGTCGCCCCGCCACCAGGAGATCCGGCCCGGTGCCGCCACCTTGTCGCCGGCCGCCCCGGTCTGTGCGGGATGCACCGGCGGCGACTGCGCCGGCAGGTGTGCCGCCGGCTGCGGCGCCACGGTGGGAGTAGGACCCTCGGTCATGCCGGCGCGCCTTCCATCAGGGACCCCGCCATGACGAGGTCGAGCACGGTGTTCTCATCGAGTTCGCGGGCCGGGGCCTCGTGGACGACCCGCCCCTCCCGCATCACCAGCACCCGGTCGGCCAGGCCGAGCACCTCGGGGACCTCGCTGGAGACCAGCAGCACCCCGACGCCGCGCGCGGCCAGCCCCCGGATCACCTGGTAGAGCTCCGCCCGCGCGCCGACGTCGACGCCCCGGGTCGGCTCGTCGAGCAGCAGCAGCCGGGTGTCGCCGAGCAGCCAGCGGCCGACCACCACCTTCTGCTGGTTGCCGCCCGAGAGGGTGCGCACCGGCCGGCGTACGTCGCGGGGGCGCAGCTCCAGGCTCTCGGCGATCCGGTCCGCCTCCGCCCGTTCCCGCCCCGCGTCGGTGAACCCGGCGCGGGCGTAGCGGGCGAAGGTCGCCAGGGTCACGTTGCGGTAGATCGGCTCGCCCAGCAGCAGCGCCTGGCTCTTGCGTTCCTCGGGGGCCATCCCCATGCCGGAGCGCACCGCCGCGCCGACGCTGCCGGGGCGCAGCGCCCGGCCGGCCATCCGCACCGAGCCGGCCTCGGCGCGGCGCGCGCCGTAGATGGTCTCCAGCAGCTCGGAACGGCCCGAGCCGACCAGCCCGGCGATGCCGACGATCTCGCCGGCCCGGACGTCGAGCGAGACGTCGGCGAACTCGCCGGCCCGGGTCAGCCCTTCGACCGTGAGCAGCTGCGCGCCGTCGGCCGCGCCGGCCGGGCGGTCCGGGAAGACGTACTCGATGGTGCGGCCCGTCATCCGGCTGACCAGGTCGCGGGTCGGGGTGTCGCGGGCCGGCAGGTTCGCCGCGGTGGTCCGGCCGTCCTTGAGTACGGTGACCCGGTCGCCGATCTCGCGGATCTCCTCCAGCCGGTGCGAGATGTAGATGACGGCGATGCCCTGCGCGGTCAGCTCCCGGATGATCCGGAACAGGTTGCCCACCTCGTCGTGGGCCAGCACGGCGCTCGGCTCGTCCATGATGATCAGCCGGGCCTCGTGGGAGAGCGCGCGGGCCATGCTGACGATCTGCTTGCCGGCGGCGGGCAGCGCGCGCACCATCCGCCCGGGCGGGATCTCGGCGTGGCCGAGCCGACCGAGGATCTGCCGGGTACGCCGGGCCATGGTGCCCCGCCGGACGAAGCCGAGCCGGCGCGGCTCGTGGCCGAGGAAGGCGTTCTCCGCCACCGAGAGGTCCTCGACCAGGTCGAGTTCCTGGTAGATCGTGGCGATGCCGGCGCGCATGGCGGCCTGCGGGTTGGCGAAGGTGACCGGGCTGCCCCGCCATTCGACGAGCCCCGAGTCGGGCCGGTGCACCCCGGCCAGCACCTTGATCAGGGTGGACTTGCCGGCGCCGTTCTGACCGAGCAGGCAGTGCACCTCGCCGGCGCGCACCTCCAGCTGCACCCCGTCCAGGGCGCGTACGCCCGGGAAGGTCTTGACCACGTCGGTGAGGCGCAGCACCACCTCGCCCGCGACGGCGTCGGCGGGCGCCTCGACCAGCGGGGCGTCGGCGGGGGCGAGCGGCGCCGGCCCGGCGGCGGGCGTCTCCTCGGTTCGGGCCACGGTCTCCTCCTCGCGCTCGGTCACGACACCTTCTCCGGTCGCGACTGCGGGGCTCGCAGACCCGGCTCACTCCTCGCGCTCACAGCGCCACCTTCGTTCGCGACTGCGGGGCTCGCAGACCCGGCTCACTCCTCGCGCTCACAGCGCCACCTTCGTTCGCGACTGCGGGGCTCGCAGACCCGGCTCACTCCTCGCGCTCACGATGCCTCCCCGAAGGCGACGTCGCTGGCGAGCACGGCCGCGCCGGCCACGCCGGCGCGTGGGCCGAGTTCGGACAGCACGACGGGCAGGTTGCCGGTGGCCAGCGGCAGCGACCGGCGGTAGACCACGCTGCGGATCTCGGCGAGGAGGATGTGCCCGAGCTGGGCGAGCCCGCCACCGATCACGATCATCGACGGGTTGGTGAAGCTGACCAGCCCGGCCAGGACCCCACCGACCCGCCGACCCCCGTCGCGGATCAGCCGGATGCAGGTCACGTCCCCCTCGATCGCACCCCCGGCGACGTCCAGGGCGGTCACCGCGCCGCGCGCGGCCAGCCGTTCGGCCAGCGCGGGCGAGGCGCCGCTGCGCGCGGCGGCGGTCGCGTCCTTGGCCAGCGCGGCCCCGCTGAACAGCGCTTCGAGGCAGCCGACGTTGCCGCAGGAGCACATCGGGCCGTGCGCGTCGACCTGGATGTGGCCGATGTCGCCGGCACAGCCGTCGGTGCCCCGGTAGACCTCGCCGCTGAGGTAGATCCCGCACCCTATTCCGGTGCCGATCTTCACGAAGAGGAAGTCGTCCACGGAGTGCGCGACCCCGCCGTGCCGCTCCCCGATCGCCATGATGTTGACGTCGTTGTCGACGACCGCCGGGCAGCCGTGCTCACGGGTGAGCAGCTCGCGCACCGGGAACCGGTCCCACCCCGGCATGATCGGCGGGGAGACCGGCACGCCGTCGCGGAAGCTGACCGGGCCGGGCACGCCGATGCCGACGGCGTCGAGCCGCTCGTAGGCGCCGTCCACCCGGGCCTTGTGCAGCAGCTCGTTGACCCGCTGGAGGATCACCTTCGGGCCGGTGCGGATGTCGGCCGCCTCGGCGTACGCGGCGACCGGCTCCAGCCGACCGTTGACCACCTCGACGTCGATGGAGCTGGCGCCGAGGTCGACGGCGGCGAAGCGCAGGCGCGGGCTCAGCTCGACGAGGGTGGAGCGGCGGCCGCCCCGGGAGGCAGCCAGCCCCGCCTCGGCCACGTAGCCGAGGCCGACGAGCCGTTCCAGCTCCGCCAGCAACCGGGGACGGGGCATCTGAAGCCGGTCGCCCAGCTCGGCCCGGGACACCGCACCCTCGTCACGGAGCAGGCGCAGCAGCCGTACGTGCAGGGGGTCGACCGTCCGCACCGGACTCACCTCTTCGCGGGCTCGTGCACATCGACGTACTGCCGAGGTGTCGTGCCCGACACAGTAGGAGTGTTCCGTGTCACGTGTCCAGAGCTTCGGCCGATTTGGCGCGAACTTTTGTCCCTACGAGCAAAAGCTTCGGGTGGATCAAGAAAAGCGGCCCCCACCGCGCACCACGAGGCGATCCACGAACGCCGAGACCCGGCCGAGGGTGCTGCCGCAGCCCAGCCGCTGCGCTACCGCGTTCCCAGCCGCCGGTGATCAGGACGCCATGTACCTCAAAGCCGGCGGATGACGTCCAC
This sequence comes from Micromonospora echinofusca, assembly GCF_900091445.1. Lineage (NCBI taxonomy): Bacteria > Bacillati > Actinomycetota > Actinomycetes > Micromonosporales > Micromonosporaceae > Micromonospora > Micromonospora echinofusca. The sequence goes on along the minus strand of NZ_LT607733.1, from coordinate 1,074,793 downwards.
CACGTCCTGATCACCGGGGCGCTCACCCCTGCGGAGGCAGGCGGCACGCGCCAAGAGGCGGGCGCGTCCAAGAGGCGGGCGCGTCCAAGAGGCGGGCGGGCGGACACGTGCGCCCAAGAGGCGGGCGGGCGGACACGTGCGCGCCGGCGCGGGACGTGCCACCGCCCCGGCACCGGACTGGTGGCGGGGCGGCGGGAAGACGGGTGCAGTTGCGGTTGCGGGCGGAGGGTCAGCTGCGGTTGGCGGCGTTGCGCTTCTTCTTGAGCTTGCGGTCGTCGCGCAGCTCGACGTACGGCTCCTTCTCCGGCGAGTGGCCCGCCTCGATGGCGCGGCTGCGCTCCAACTCGGCGTCGAACTCCGCGCCGAGCAGGATCGCGATGTTGCTCAGCCACAGCCAGATCAGGAAGATGATCACACCGGCGAGCGCCCCGTACGTCTTGTTGTACGAGCCGAAGTTGCTGACGTAGAGCGCGAACAGGCCCGAGATCACCAGCCAGATCACCACGGCCAGTACGCCACCGGGGCTGACCCAGCGGAAGCCACCGTGTCGCGCGTTCGGCGACGCCCAGTAGAGGATCGCGAACATCAGGCTCACCAGGAGCAGCAGCACCGGCCACTTGGCGATGTTCCACACGGTCACCGCCGTCGAGCCCAGCCCGATCGCCTCCCCCACCTGCTCGGCGAGGCCGCCGGTGAAGACCACGATCACGGCGCTGGCCAGCAGCATCACACCGATCACCGCGGTCACCCCGACGCGGATCGGCAGGGTCTTCCAGATCGGGCGCCCCTCCGGCACGTCGTAGATGGTGTTGGAGGCGCGCATGAACGCGGCGACGTAACCCGACGCCGACCAGAAGGCGGCCAGCAGACCCAGGATCGCGGCGAAACCGGCGAAACCGCCGCTCTGCTGCGCCTGGTCGATCGCCCCCTCGACGATCTGCCGGATCTCGCCCTGCGGGACCGCCTGGTTGACGGTGTCCTTGACGCCCTGCGTCGCCCGCGGACCGAGCAGGCCGAGGATCGACACCAGCACCAACAGGCCGGGGAAGATGGAGAGTACGCCGTAGTACGTCAGGGCCGCCGCCCAGTCGGTCAGACTGTCGTCCTGGAACTCCCGTGCGGTGCGACGCAGCGCGGCCTTCCACCCGGCGCCCGGCAGCTCGGCCGGGCTGTCGGGACCCTCGTCGGGCCCGACCGGGCCGCGCCCCGGGCGGTCTCGCTCGGTACGCGCGTCGGACCCCCGGTCGGGGTGGCCCGTCCGGCGGTCGGCCATCCGGCCGGCGGCCACCGCCCCGGAATCGTCGCGGTCGCGCCCGCTGCGGGCGGAAGACTCGTCGGAGGCCATCGCCCCTCCTCGTGCTCGGCGTCAGTCCCCTCGACATGCCCAGGCAGCCGCCGCCGTTAACCCCTAGCCGTAGAGCAACCTGCCCATCCGCCGCGAGGCGATCAGCAGCCCGAGGGCCACCGCCACGAGCAGGTAGAGTACGTCGAGCACCCACTCCCAGCCGGCCGCGCCCACCGAGACGCCGCGGATCAGGTGCACCGCGCGGTAGAGCGGCGTCACCTCGACCGCCCAGCGCAGCGCGGCCGGGTAGGACTCGGCGGGGACGAACGTGCCGGAGAAGAGGAAGAGGGTGAACTGGGCCGCCGACATCAGGTCGAAGTCGTGCCAGCTGCGCATGAAGGTGGTGATCGCCATGCCCAGCGCGCCGAACGCGAAGCCGACCAGCACGGCCGCCGGGAAGGCGACCAGCGCCCGAGCGGCGGTGGTCAGGTCCATCACCACCATCACCACCAGGAAGGCGGCCGAGTATGCGCTGCCGCGCAGCATCGCCCAGAGCAGCTCCCCCAGCGCGATCTCGAACGGCTGCACCGGGGTGGCGATCACCCCGTCGTACAGCTTCATCTGCTTCATCTTGCCGAAGAAGTTGAAGGTCGTCTCCGACAGCGCGCCGGACATGGCCGACGACGCGAGCATGGCCGGCGCGACGAACGCCGCGTAGGTGACGACCTCGCCGCCCGGCAGGGTGAGGTCGCCGACCAGCCTGCCGACCCCGACACCGATGGAGAGCAGGTAGAGCAGCGGCTCCACGAACCCGGAGACGAGCAGCAGCCAGTAGACGGCCTTCAGGGCCGCGACGTTGCGCTCGGCCACGGAGACCGAGCGGCGGGACGCGGCGGAGACGGCGACCAGCCTGGGCAGGACGAGACCGACCACTGCCACCCTCCTAGACGACCAGCCTGCGACGGAACGCGTGCCGGGCCAGCAGCCAGCCGCCGACCGCCCAGGCCGCGAGGTAGAGCAGGTGGCCGACGACCGACCACTGCGGGGCGACGCCGAGCGCCGCCGCCCGGCACAGGTCGACGCCGTGCCAGAGCGGAGTCGCGTACGCCAACCAGCGCAGCGCCAGGGGCAGCGACTCGACGGGGAAGAACACGCCGGCGAAGAGCGTCATCGGGATCACCGCGAAGCGGAGCAGCATCGCGAGCCAACTGTCGACGGAGATCACCGACGCGTACGCGAAGGTCGGCGCGGCGACCGCCAGCCCGAGCAGCGCCGTCACCGGCAGCGCGACGAGCGCCCACGGCGAGCGCAGCGCCCCGAGCAGGGCCGTCACCAGCAGGAACGCCGCGACGGTGGTGACCACCCGGAACACCACGAAGGCCAGGTGCCCGCCGAGGATGTCGCCCACCCGCAGCGGCGCCGCGCTCTGCGCGAAGTAGGTCTTGACCCACTGGAAGTTGCCGAACACGGGCCACGTCGACTCGTTGACGGCCGTCTGCAACGCCGTCGACGCGATCAGGCCGGGCACGATCCAGTCGAGGTAGCTCACCCTGTCGATGCCCTGGTCGACGTAGGCGCCGACGCCGACGCCGAAGCCGAGGACGGTCAGCACCGGTAGCAGGAACGACGAGAACAGCCCGGCCCGCCAGGTGCGCCGGTAGCCGACGAGATGGTGCGCCAGCACCGCCAGCGCCGGCACCCGCGGCAACCTCGGGCGCGCCCGTTCCCGCGCCGACTGCGCCACGCTCACGCGACCACCCCCGTCTCGCTCCGCGTCCACCACGGCCTTCCTACCTCGCGGGTACGACAGGCCGGCGACTCCGTCGCCCCGTCAGGGCTGCCGGGCCGCGCGCAGCAGCACCAGCACCGCGTAGGCGAGCAGCAGCAGGCCGGCGCCCGTGCCCACCACGAGCCCCGCCGACACCGCCGTGGCGAGCGCGCTGACCAGCCCGGCCAGCGCGACGACGCACATCGCCGCGCCGAGCAGCCACAGCACCGGGTCGCGCAGCACCGGCACGAGGGGGAAGAAGTGCAGCCCCACCACGGCGCAGATCAGCACCGGGATGAACTCCGACCACCCGACGAGGGCGAGCAGGACGGCACCCAGCCCGGCGGCGGCGAACTCGGCGAGGACGATCAGCAGGTAACGACGGTCGGCGGCACGGTCCCGGGCGACGTCCGCGGCGGTTGCCCGGCTGCGGGCCACGACGACGGCCCCGACCACCGCCGTGACCAGCGCCGCCCCGCTCGCGACCACCAGCACGGCGCGAAGCGGCTGTTCGGCGGCCGGCACGCTGAACCAGATGGTCGCGAACACGCCCAGATAGAGCGCGGCGAGCCCGGCCTGGCGGCGCGACTGGAACTCCAACCTCGACATGACACCCCCGTGTGCGTCGCCGGGCGGGCGACGTGCCGCCGGCCCGCCGATGCTACGTAACGGCCGGTGCCACCGCACCGTCAGTCGACCAGGGTGCGGCCGGTGAGGTGGAGGAAGACGTCCTCCAGGCTGCTGCGCCGGACCAGTACGTTGGCCGGGTGCAGCCCCCGCTCGCCGACCTCGGCGACGGCCGCGTCTCCGTCGGGCACGTAGAGCAGGATCCGGTCGGGCAGCACCTCGACGCGCTCGCCCAGGCCGTCGAGCTTGCCGGCGAACGCCTCCTGGGACTCGGCGGCGAACCGCAGCTCGACCACCTCCCGGGTGGAGTGCCTGTCGATGAGCGCCCGGGGGGAGCCCTCGGCGACGATCCGCCCGCCGTCCATGACGACCAGGCGGTCGCAGAGCTGCTCCGCCTCGTCCATGTAGTGCGTGGTGAGGACAAGCGTGACGCCCTGCTGCTTGAGCCGGAACAGCCGCTCCCAGACCAGGTGCCGGGCCTGCGGGTCGAGGCCCGTCGTCGGCTCGTCGAGCAGGACGATCTCGGGCTCGTTGACGAGCGCGCGGGCGATGGTCAGGCGCCGCTTCATGCCGCCGGAGAGGGGCTCGACCTTGCTGTCGGCCCGCTCGGTGAGCTGGACGAAGTCGAGCAGCTCGGCGGCCCGCGCCCGGACCACCCGGCGGGAGATGCCGAAGTAGCGCGCGTAGGTGGTGAGGTTCTCCTGGACGGTCAGCTCGGGATCGAGGTTGTCGAGCTGGGGGCAGACGCCGAGGCGGGCCCGGATCGCCGGCCCGTCGCGCACCGGATCCTTGCCGAGGATGCGCAGCTCGCCGCCGCTGGGTGGGGACGTGCACCCGATCATCCGCATGGTCGAGGACTTGCCGGCGCCATTGGGCCCGAGGAAGCCGAACGCCTCGCCGGCCCGCACCTCGACGTCGATGCCGTCGACGGCGGTGAAGTCGCCGAACCGCTTCACCAGCGCCCGCGCCTGGATGAGTGGTGGAGCCGTCGTCATCGCCCGACCATAACCTCCGGCTCCGACACCTCCCACCAAACGGCTGCGGCATCCCCACCGGGTTCCGGGCGGGTCCGTCGCCGGGCGGTAGGGGTAAGGGTGGGGCCGTGGCGATAGGGGTACAGGCGCCCTGGTCAGGGCCCATCCGGCAACGGAGAGCGACGAAAACTACCCTGCGTCATCGATCCGTACGGCACCAATCCTCGTGCGACGGCGGGGCGAAGTGGGGACCGGCACGTGCGGCTACCGGACCAGAGTGGACGGATCGGATACAAAACCGCCGCCGGCTTGCCGCATTGTTACTAAATATGGCGTACGGCCTGCCGCATTTCCGCACTCGAATGCGGTCTCTCTGCGTGATCGCGGTCCGAATTTATTACTGACCGCAATCACGATCAGCAATGTTCCGCCGGGTATGTAATTCGCGTATCGTGCCCCCTCGTGCCACCAGTGCGTTCATCCGGCGAGTCCGCCCCGCAGCCGTCCACCGTGGGCACCGGGTCCACCCCGGACGGCGGTCCGGTCCCGTTGCCGCCCGAGGCGGGCGATCGGGTCGATCCCGACGGCCCGGCACCCGATCCGCGGGAACTCGCCGCGCAGTTCGAGGACGAGAAGCCCGGGCGGGAACTCTCCGGACCGATCGGCGTACTGGTCACCGGAACGACATTGGCGATCGCGCTGCTCGCCCTCTGGCAGGTGTTCAATCCGCTGCCGCAGGGGAGCAAGTTCTATCTGATCATCTTCCTGGCCGGCGTCCTGCCGATGGTCTTCCTGGCGTACCCCGCGGATCTGCGGCTGCCCCGGCGGCTGCGCCGCACCGGCGCGACCGCCCCGGGCGACGCGGTCCCGGCGGAGCGCCCCGGGCGCCGGGGCCCCACCCTGCCGGACTGGGTCCTGGCCGGCGCGGCGCTGGTCGCCTGCCTCTACCCGGTGCTGCCCGTCGGCCTGGGCTCCGGCGGCGGCGGGTACGACGCCTTCCTCGACCGGCAGGGCCTGCTGGTCGGCCTGGACGTGGCGATGGGCACCGTCGTGCTGCTCCTGCTGCTGGAGGCGTGCCGGCGCACCACCGGCTGGATCCTGCCGGCCGTCTGCGTGGTCTTCCTCGCCTACGGCTACTACGGCGGGCTGCTGCCCCAGTCCTGGCAGGTGGCCCACGCGGGCCTCGACTTCGGGCAGATCGTCGACGGCCTCTACAACTCCGACAGCGGCTTCTACGGCACCCCGCTCGACGTCGCGGCGACGTACATCGTGCTGTTCACCATCTACGGCGCGGTGCTGGACCTCTCGGGGGCCGGCCGGTTCTTCGTGGAGCTCTCCGCCGCCGCCTTCCGGCGCTCGCGGACGGCGGCCGGGCGCACCGCCGTCGCCTCCGGCTTCCTGCTCGGCACCGTCTCGGGCTCCGGCGCGGCGACCACCGTCAGCATCGGCGCGGTCACCTGGCCCGTCCTGCGGCGGGCCGGCTACCCGCCGGAGCGGGCGGGCGGCATGCTCGCCGCGGCCGGCGTCGGGGCGATCCTCTCCCCGCCCACCCTCGGCGCGGCGGCCTTCATCATCGCCGAGTACCTGGGCGTGTCCTACCTCCAGGTGCTCGGCTGGGCGACCGTCCCCACCGTGCTCTACTACCTCGGCATCCTCCTCTCGGTCGAGATCGACGCCCGGCGTTCGGGCGTGCGACCGGTGGTGATCGAGACGACCTCCGCCGGCCGGCTGCTGGCCCGCTTCGGCTACCACTTCCTCTCGCTCTTCGCGATCGTCGGGCTGCTCGCCGTCGGCTTCTCCGCCACGAAGGCCGTGGTGCTGGCCACCATCCTGGCCGCCGTGCTGTCCTTCCTCGACCGTCGGCACCGGCTCACCCCGGCCCGCCTGCTCGCCGCGCTGAGCGCCGGGGTGCGCGGGGTGCTCGCGGTCAGCGCGGTCTGCGCCGCCGCGGGCATCATCACCGCCACCACCACCAAGACCGGCCTCGGCCCCCAGGCTGCGGCGCTGCTCATCGACAACGCCCGGGCCGTCAGCTCCGAGCCGGCCGTGGTGCTGGCGCTCACCGCACTGTTCGCCGCCGTCGCCCTCACCCTGCTCGGGCTGGCCGTGCCGGTCACCGCGTCGTTCGTGATCGGCTGGGTGATCATCGGCCCGGCCCTGCTGGACCTGGGCGTCACCGCTCCCGCCGCCGCCATGTTCGTCTTCTACTTCGCGGTCCTGTCCGAGGCGTCCCCGCCGACCGCGCTCGCCGCGGTCGCCGCCGCCGCGGTGACCGGCGGCCGGCTGGTGCCCACCATGTGGCAGACCCTGCGGTACGCCCTGCCGGCCTACCTCATCCCGCTCGCCTTCGTGGTCACCCCGACCGGCCTCGGGCTGCTCGGCATCGGGGGCGCGCAGCGGATCGCCGTCGCCGCGACGGTCGCCGCCCTCAGCGTCGCGGTGCTGGCGGTGGCGGCGGGTGGCTGGCTGCCCGGCGTCGGCCCCGCCGGTACGCCGGAGCGGATCCTCGGCGCGCTCGCCGGGCTGACGCTGCTCTGGCTCGAACCCGTGCCCGTCGCGATCGGCGCCGTACTGGCGGCCGTCATGGTGGCGGGTGTGCTCGTCAGACGCGGATCCGCCGGCCGGAACGGCGGGCCGTCAGCAGTACCAACGGTGAACCATGGGGAGGAAAGACAGTGAGACGGATCAACGTGCGGCTCGCCGCGGGGGTTGGCGCCCTGGCCCTCGTCGCGGCGGGCACCGCCGGTTGCGGTGGCCGTCAGGACGGCGCGACCAAGGACGACGCCGCCAGTGAGGTCACCTGCAAGGTCACCGACAGCACCCGCGTCGGCATCGCCACCGGCAACGCCACCGGCGTCTACTACGTGGTCGGCAACGCGCTGGCCAGTCAGCTCTCCGGGGCGACCGAGGGCAAGCTGACCGGCACCGCCGCCGAGACCGGCGCCTCGGTGCAGAACGTCGAGCAGCTCGTCGCCGGCCAGTACGACGTCGCCTTCTCGCTGTTCGACACGGCGGTCAACGCGGTGCAGGGCAAGGGCAGCTTCACGTCCCCGCAGCCGGTCGAGGCGCTCGCCCGGATCTACGACAACTACACGCAGGTCGTCGTCCGGGCCGACTCGGGGATCAACTCGGTCGCCGACATGAAGGGCAAGAAGATCTCCACCGGCTCCCCCAAGTCCGGCACCGAGGTCATCGCCAACCGGCTGATGGAGGCCGCCGGCCTCGACCCCGCCAAGGACGTCCAGGCGCAGCGGCTCGACCTCACCAAGAGCGTCGAGGGGGTCAAGGACGGCAGCGTCGACGGGCTCTTCTGGTCGGGCGGGGTGCCCACGGGCGGCCTGACCGACCTGTTCACCACCGCCGGGGACAAGGTGAAGTTCATCGACATCACCCCGCTGCTGCCCAAGATGACCGAGCTCAACCCGGCGTACCAGGCCGGCACCATCGGCGCGGACATCTACAAGACCGCCGCGGACACCCCGACCATCGTGGTGCCGAACGTGCTGCTGGTCCGCAAGGACCTCAACGCGAACGTGGCCTGCGCGATCACCCGGACGGTGTTCGACAAGAAGGACGCCCTGGCGCAGGCGAACCCGGCCGCCAAGGGCATCAGCCTGGACAACGCCCGCAAGACCGACCCCGTACCGCTGCACCGCGGCGCGGACAAGGCGTTGCAGGACCTCGGCACACGCTGATCCCCGGTGCCGGGTCCGGGCCTCGCGCCCGGGCCCGGCACCCCCGACCCCCACCCCGGAGGGCACGAGTGTCGCTCCCCACCCCCGGCCGGGTGCGCCGGCACCACCGGCCCGCCGACCACACCGACCGCCTGTGGTCGGTACGCACCCAGCTGCTCGCGCCCATCCTGGTGGCCACGATCGGTCTGGTCGTGCTGGGGTCCACCCAGACCGCCATCGCCATGGCCGCCACCGACGACGCGGACCGCGCCCGGGTGCTCGCCGGCACCGCGACGGCCACCGTTCGCCTGGTGCACGAGCTGGAACGGGAACTCGGCGAGACGGCGGCCCTGCGCCAGCGGGGCGGCAGCAGCGGACGGCCCCTCGTCGACGCGCAGCGCCGGCGGGTCGACGCATCCGTCGAGCGGTACCGGGGCTCCAGCCGGGACGCCCGCCGTGCCGCCCCCGACCTGCGCCAGGTGCTCGACGGCGCCGACGCGCAGCTCGGCCGGCTCGAAACAGCCCGCGGGTCCGCGCTGGGCGGCACCACCGTCGACCCGACCTACCTCTCGCTGGTCGAGTCGCTGCTCGCCGTCGCCGACGCGCTGCCGGCCCAGCTGCGCGACCGGGAGTTGGCCAACGGGGCGCGCGAGGTCGCCGCGGTCGCCGCCCAGGAGCACCTCGCCGCCGTGGAACGCGACCTGCTGCGTACCGTCTTCGTGTGGGGCACGCTGGTGGACGGCGAACTGGTCCGCCTCGGCCAGCTGCGGGGCGCGCAGGAGCAGCGGCAGGCCGAGTTCTCCCGGATCGCCAGCCGGCCGGCGGCGGACGCGTACACCCGGCTGGTCGCCGGCACCGACGTCTCCACCGCCCGCCGGATGCGCGACAGCGCGCTCAACGTGGAGACCGAGCCCGCCGGGCTGAAGACCGACGGCGACGCCTGGTACGTGGCCCAGAGCGGCGCCATCCGGCGCTACAACCTGCTCGGCCGGGAACTCTCCGAGGAACTCGACCGCAACGCCGCCGGGCTGGCCCGGGAAGCCCAGCTACGGGCCCTGATCACCGGCGGCGCGACCACCGCCGTCGCGCTGGCGTCGTTGACCGCGGCCGTGCTGCTGGCCGTCCGCACCAGCCGCCGGCTGCGCCGGCTGCGGGTCGCGGCGCTCACCATGGCGAACCGGGAACTGCCCGAGCGGATCACCGCCATCGCGGCCGGCGACGGCGCGCCGACCGACGGCGCGGCCACCCGGCTGACCGCCGGCATCGGGCAGGGCCGCGACGAGATCGCCCAGGTCGCGCAGGCCTTCGACACGGTGAACCGGGCCGCCCTGCGCCTGGCCGGCGAACAGGCCGAGGTACGGATGGACGTGACCCGGATGGCCGAGGCCCTGGCCCGGCGCATCCGTACCCTGATCACCCGGCAGCTGCGGCTGCTCGACGAGTTCGAACGCGAGGAGACCGACCCGGACGCGCTGGCCCGGCTCTTCGCGCTGGACCACCTCGCCGCCCGCATGCGGCGCAACGGGGAGAACCTCCTGGTCCTCGCGGGCGGGGAGCCCGGCCGTACGCACGACGGCGCGCACCTGCTCGCCGACGTGGTCCGGGCAGCGGCCTCCGAGATCGAGGACTACCCCCGGGTGGAGGTCGACGTGCCGACCGCCGCGGTGCACGGCGCCGCCGTGGGCAACCTGGTCCACCTCCTCGCCGAGCTGCTGGAGAACGCCACCGTCTACTCCCCGCCGAACTCCCCGGTGCACGTCGACGGCCGGCGCACGATCGACGGCCTCACGCTGCGCGTACACGACCAGGGCATCGGCATCAGCGACAGCCGGCTCGCCGCGATCAACGAGCGCCTGCTCTCCCCCGCGATGCTCTCCAGCGCCTCCGCCGGCAGCATGGGCCTGCACGTGGTGGCCCACCTGGCGGCCCGGCACGGGGTACGGGTGCAGTTGCACAACAGCGGCGCGGGCACCGTCGCGCAGGTGGACATCCCGGAGTCGGCGCTGACCCGGATCGAGGACGTCGCCCCGCGTTCCGCCCCGGAGGCGCGTACGCCGGTCGCCCAGCAGGTGCGCGCGCAGGTGCCGCCCGTCCGGGAGGTGCGTACGCCCGCGCCCGCGCCGGTCGTGCCCGCACAGACCGCCTGGTTCCGGCCCCGGACCGGTACGGGCGGTCCGGCGGTCGTGCCCGACCTGGCCAGCGTCCACCACGCGCCGACGATCACGCTCCCGGTGCTGGGTGCGCGCCCGGGCGGGCCGGGTGGCGCGACGACCACGCCCCGTCCCGCGTCGGCCCCGCCCGCGTCGCCCCCGCTCACCGGGGCCGGGCTGCCGCGCCGTACCCGGGGCGGGCAGCTTCCGGCCACGCTGCACGAGGCCCCGCCGGTGCGGCCGGCGGGTGACCTGCTCGACCCCGAGGTCGTACGGTCCCGGCTGTCCTCGCTCGCGGAGGGAGTCGCCGCCGCGACCCGACGTACCCAGACGACACCCCCCAGGAGAAACCCATGACCCCTTCCGAGAGCGCCGGCCTGGACTGGCTCCTGGCCAACTTCGCCGAACAGGTGCCGGACGTGTCGCACGCCCTCGCGGTCTCCGGCGACGGGCTGCGGCTGGCGGCCTCGCCCCACCTCGCGCCCGACCAGGTGGACCAGCTCTCCGCCGTGATCAGCGGCCTGGCCAGCCTGACCGTCGGCGCCGCCCGGCTGATGTCGGCCGGCCGGGTACGCCAGCAGATCGTCGACATGGACGGCGGGGTGATGCTGGTGATGGCGGTCGGCGAGCGCGCGCTCGTCGGGGTGCTCGCCGCGCCCGGCTGCGACCTCGGTCAGATCGGCTACGAGACCGCCATGCTGGTCCAGCGGGTGGCGGAGGCCCTGGAGCCGGCGGTCCGGGCGTGATCGGACGCTCGTTCCGGCTGCTGGCGGCCCTGCTGACGGCCGTACTCGCCGCCGGTTGCGGCGCGGCCGAGGCGGGGCCGCAACCCTGGCACGGCGGCCGGATCTTCCTCGCCACCGGCAACACCACCGGCGTCTACTACCAGCTCGGCGGCGGCTACGCGGACGTGATCAGCCGCCACCTGCCCGGCTACGAGGCGCGGGCCGAGCCGACGGGCGCGTCGGTGGAGAACATCAACCGGCTCGCCAGCGGCGACATGGAACTCGCCTTCAGCCTCGCCGACACGGCGGCGGACGCCGTGGTCGGACGCGGGGCCTTCGAGGGCCAGCCGCAGCAGGTCCGGGCGTTGGCCCGGGTCTACAGCAACTACACCCACGTGATCGTGCGCGCCAACGCGAAGATCACCAAGCTGTCGGGGCTGCGTGGCAAGCGGGTCTCCACCGGCTCGCCGAAGTCCGGCACGGACATCATCGCCGGGCGGCTGCTGACGGCCGCCGGTCTCGATCCGGACCGCGACGTCGTCCGGGCCACGCTCTCCCTGCCGGAGACCGTGAAGCGGATGCGGGCCGGCACGCTCGACGCGATGTTCTTCTCCGGCGGCCTGCCCACGCCGGGCATCGCCGACCTGCTGGCCAGCGCGCCCGGCAAGTACGCGCTGCTGCCGATCGCCGACCTGATGGAGCCGCTCACCGCGCGCCACGGGTCGGTGTACACGACGGCGGAGCTGCCGAAGGAGGTCTACCGGACGAGGAGCGCCACGCCGACGGTCACGGTGGCGAACGTCATCCTGGTCAGCGCCGACATGCCCGACCAACTGGCGTACGACCTGACCCGACTGCTCTTCGCCTACCAGGCCGACCTGGTCAAGGTGCACCCGGAGGCCGGCAACTTCACCCAGCAGAGCGCCTCGGGCACCGACCCGATCCCACTGCACCCCGGGGCGGCCCGGTTCTACCAGCGGGGGTGACCGCGCCGCTCAGACGTCCGCCGGCGCGGTGGCGGCGCGGGCGTCGGCCACGAGGCGGTCGAGCTCGGCGAGCACCTCGGGCGCGTCCGTCGGGGTGCCGGGGTCGAGGCGGACCGTCCAGGTGAGGCCGTCCACCCCCGGCACCCGGCGCGCCGCGACCCGGGCGGCGCCGCCGGGCACCGGGTGGTGCCGCGTGTACGCCACCGACCGGGTGACCCGCTGGCGTACCTGGTGCGGCAGCTCGCCCGGGTCGAGCAGCAGGTGGCTCTCGGCCGGGCAGTCGGCCACCACCAGGTAGCCGTCGTGCTCGGCGAGCCGCTCGGCCGGCGTCACCGTGAGTTGCCGGCCGGACCAGACCGCCTTGAGGACGTCGTGCCAGCCCAGCCGGTGCGCCCGGCCGGGCAGCCAGAGCCCCTGGTTGCTGGCGACCACCACCCCGTCGCCCTCGCCGTTGCCGGCGGCGGCCCAGGCGAGCACCCGCTCGTCGGCGGCCAGCGGCGGACGGTCGGCCGGGGGCAGCTTCGGCTTGCGGCGGAACAGTCCCATCTACAGTCCTCCCGCGGCCTGCTCGCGCAACGCCCGGGCGTGCTGCTCCAGCGACAGCAGCTCGCCGAAGGCGGCGAAGTACTCGTCCTTGTTGTTGACCGGGTTGATCCGCTGGATCCGGGACTTGAGGTCCCTGATCCGGCTCGTGACGGAGCCCCACTGCACCCGGGCCATGGTGATCGAGACGTAGCGCGGGTCGGGCTCGCCGTCGATGCGCAGCGGCTCCACGGCCAGCTCGCCGACGAGCGCGCGGGCGGCCAGGTCCTCGCACGCGTCGCGGACCGACTCGATCCAGACCGCGCCGCCGGTCGCCGCGGCGGCGCCGCCGACGGCCGCGACGGCGGCCCGCACCGCCACGTGCACGGGGTGCCGGTACTCCGACGCCTCGACCGCGTCGAACATCGGCCCGGCCAGCACCGGCTCCTGGAGGGCGAGCTTCAGCGCCTCCCGCTCGACCATCGACTGCGGGTTGTCGACGACCGGCTCCGCCGGGGCGGGCCGGGGCGCGGGCGGGGCGTCCCTGCCGGACGCGGCCGAGGCGGCGGCGAGCACGGCCCGCTGCACCGGCTCGATCTCCATGCCGAGGTCGCCGGCGAGCTTGCGCACGTACTCCGGACGCTTCTCCCGGTCCTTGAGCTTGGCGACCAGCGGGGCGGCCCGGCGCATCGCCTCCACCCGGCCGTCGACGGTGTCGAGGTCGAAGCGGTTGATCACGTGCCGCAGCGCGAAGTCGACCAGCGGCTCGCGGCGGGCGACCAGGTCGCGGACGGCCAGGTCGCCCTTGGCCAGGCGCAGGTCGCACGGGTCCATGTTGTCGGGGCTGACCGCGATGAACGTACGCCCGACGAAGCGCTGGTCGTCCTCGAACGCGCGCAGGGCGGCCTTCTGGCCGGCGGCGTCCCCGTCGAACGTGAAGATGATCTCGCCGGCCACGTCGTCGGTGTCCATCAGCAGCCGGCGCAGCACCCCGATGTGGTCCCCACCGAACGCCGTGCCGCAGGTCGCCACGGCCGTCGGGACCCCGGCCAGGTGGCAGGCCATCACGTCGGTGTAGCCCTCGACCACGACCACCTTGCCCTGCTTGGCGATCTCCCGCTTGGCCTGGTCGATGCCGTAGAGGACGTGCGACTTCTTGTAGATCGGGGTCTCGGGGGTGTTCAGGTACTTCGGGCCGTCGTCGTCGTCGAAGAGCTTGCGCGCCCCGAAGCCGATGACGTCGCCGGCCAGGTCGCGGATCGGCCACATCAGGCGGCGGCGGAACCGGTCGATCAGCGTGCCGGAGCGCGACGGCCGGGACAGCCCGCCGGTGACCAGCTCGTCGTGGGTGAAGCCCTGCTGACGCAGGTGCTTGGTGAGCAGGTCCCAGGCGTCGGGCGCGAAGCCGCAGCCGTAGCGCTCGGCGGCGGCCCGGTCGAAGCCGCGCCGCGCCAGGAACTCGCGGGCCGGGCGCGCGCCGGCGGTGGTGAGCTGCGCGCGGTAGAACTCGACGGCGGCGGCGTGCGCGGCGACGAGGCGCTGCCGCTGCCCCTGCTGCGGGCGCGGACGCGGCGCGGCGGAGTCGTTCTCGACGTAACGCAGCTGGATGCCGGCCCGGTCGGCGAGCCGCTCGACCGACTCGACGAAGCTGAGGTGCTCGGCGTCCATCAGGAACTTGATCGCATCGCCGCCGGCGCCGCAGCCGAAGCAGTACCAGACGTTGCGGGCGGGCGAGACGTTGAACGACGGGCTCTTCTCGTCGTGGAACGGGCACAACCCCTTGAGGTTGCCGGCGCCGGCCGACTTCAGCGTCACCGTCTCGGAGATGACGTCGGCGATCGAGCTGCGCTCCCGGACCAGCGCGATGTCCTCGTCCCGGATCCGCCCAGCCATGTCCGCCACCCCCTCGGCGTACATCCTGCCCTGCCGCACCGACGCCGCGCCGTCGGGGGACGCCGCGTGTGGCGGCGACCGCCGCCACCTCGGCGGTCGCGCCGGCGTCCGGACCGGTCCCGCCCGCCCGGGCCGGATCAGCGGGGGCGCCGCAGGTAGCGGCGCACCGGCGGCGGGTCCTCCTCGTCGTACGACCGAGCGGCCCGCACGGCCGCGGCCAGGCCGGAGCGGCGGACCCGCGGCGGCGGGTGCACCGCCGGATCCCGGGCCATGTCCCGGACCAGCGCGACGGCCAGGCCGAGCATCACCACGACGAACGGCAGGGCCACGAGGATGGTCGCCTGTTGCAGCGCGTCCAGCCCGCCCACCAGCAGCAGTACGGCGGCGACCGCGCCGATCAGCACCCCCCAGAGCACCACCAGCACGCGGTGCGGGCGCAGGGCGCCCCGGGACGTCAGCGAGCCGAGCACCAGCGACGCCGAATCGGCGCTGGTGACGAAGTAGAGCGCGATCAGCACCATGGCCAGCACGCTGGTCAGCGTCGCCAGCGGCAGCGCGTCCAGCAGGCCGAACAGCGCCTGCTCGGTGCCCGCCCCGACGTCGGCCACCAGGTCCCGGGCGCCGGTGGCCTGCGCGCGCAGCGCGCTGCCGCCCAGCACCGCGAACCAGAGCGCGCTGGCCCCGCTCGGCACCAGCAGCACGCCGACGAGGAACTGGCGGACGGTGCGGCCCCGGGAGATCCGGGCGATGAAGGTGCCCACGAAGGGCGCCCAGGAGATCCACCACGCCCAGTAGAAGATCGTCCAGGAGCCGAGCCACGACGGGTCGGAGAAGGCGCCGGTACGGGTGGACATGAAGACCAGGTTGCTCAGGTAGTCGCCCACCGAGGCCGGCAGGACCTCCAGCGTGTAGATGGTCGGCCCGACCACGAAGACGAAGAGCATCAGCAGCACCGCCAGCAGCACGTTGGTGGTGGAGAGCCACTTGATGCCCCGGTGCAGTCCCGAGAAGGCGGAGATCACGAAGGCCAGGGTGAGCGCGCCGATCACCACCAGCTCCACCGTGGTCGTGTCCGGAATCCCCGCCACCAGGTCGAGCCCGGCGGCGACCTGGAGCGCGCCGAGGCCGAGGCTGGTCGCCGAGCCGAACACGGTGGCGAAGACGGCCAGCAGGTCGATCGCCCGGCCGGCCGCGCCGTCGGCGCGCTGCCCGAGCAGGGGTTGGAAGGCCGCCGAGATGCGGTTCTCCCGGCCCTTACGGAAGGTCGAGTACGCCAGCGCGAGCGCCACGACCGCGTAGATCCCCCAGGGGTGCAGCGTCCAGTGGAAGAGGGTGTACTGCATCGCCGTGGCGCCGGCCGCGCCGGTCTGCGGTGCGACGCCGGTCGCCGGCGGGGGCGCCGCGTAGTGCTGGATGGGTTCGGCGACGGCGAAGAAGACCAGGCCGATCCCCATCCCGGCGCTGAACATCATGGCCACCCAGGCCAGCGTGCTGAACTCCGGCTCGTCGTCGTCGGCGCCGAGCCGGATCCGGCCGAACCTCGTCGCCGCGATGACCACCGCGAGCACCAGGAAGGCGTCGGCGGCGACCACGAAGAACCAGCCGAAGGTGTCGATCACCCAGGCCAGCCCGGACTCGCCGAAAGCGGCCAGGGAGTCGCGGGCCAGCACGCCCCACGCCACCACCGCCAGTACGCCGCCGACGCTGAGCGCCAGCACCGACCGGTCGATCCGGCCACCGGCCGGCAGCCGGTTCCGTACCTGCCCGCTCATGCGCCACCCCCTGCCCATCGTGCGGGGCAGGGGGAGGCACCGGGCGACATCGGGCGAAGCACCCCACTGCCGGGCGACCGGGACGCAGCCGGGCGGGCGCTCGCGGCGGCGTTCAGACGCGGATGAGCCGGTCCGTCGGAACCGCCAGGACGAAGGGATCGCCGATGTTCCCCTCGTACCCGTAGTCGGCGTTGCGCACCGTCATCCGGTCGGGGGCGACCTCTGCGATGCGTACGGCGATCGGGTCGTCCCGGCCGTCGACGCGCAGGTACCAGCGGTCCGCCAGGTAGCTCAGCCCGCTCTCGTCGAGCAGCCGGGCGGCGTCGTCGGCCGGCTGGGCCGGCCCGAGGGGGTGGCCGAAGGGCGTCACCGGGACGCACCGGCCCGCCGCCGCGGGCACGAGGTACCCGAGGAGTTCGCCATCGTCCTGCCGGTGGTGGGGCAGCCACTCCTGCGGGATCACGACGCCCCACCCGTGGCGGGAGCGTCCGGCCCCGCGGATGCCGCGGCGATGAACGCGATCTGCTCGGCGCTCGGCCCGCCGTGCTCCCGCCGGATGGTGTCCGCGTTCTCCGCCTGCATGGCGTAGAGCGAGCGGCGTAGCCCGTCGTCGCCGCGATGGAACCGCTCCAGCAGTGCCGCCCATTCCGTGGCGAGGGCCCTGCCGTGCTCGCCGGCGGGGTCGGTGCCCGCGTCGATGGCGGCCTGGACCCGCGCGATGAGGTCCGGCCACGCCGCCTCGACGGCCGCCACCTGTCCGGCCTCGCGCTCGCGGCGCTCGGCCAGCCCGGCCAACTGCTCGGCGGTGAAGTACTTCTCGACGATCTCGTCCACGACGACGACCTCCCGGATCAGGCTGAGGAAGTCGGCGGTCGAACGCGGTCGCGCGCCCACCATCGCGCCGAGGCCGGCGCGGAGTCGGCGCAGGGCGACGAGCTGCTCGTCGACGAGGCGGAGGTGCTGGCGCAGGACGTCGTCGACCGAGACCGTCCCGCCCAGCAGCTTCCCGACGGTGGCCAGCGGAACCTCGAGGCGACGCAGGGCGAGCACCTCGTACAGGCGCTCGACGTCGCGGGCCTCGTAGCGGCGGTGCCCCGCCGCAGTGCGCCCGGAGGGCGTCACGAGGCCGAGGTGGTCCCAGTGGTGCAGGGTGCGCACCGTGAGGCCGGTCGCCCGGGCGAGCTCCCCGACCCGCCACGTCCGCGACTGCTCCACGTCCGTCTCCTCCGACTTCCACCGACGACGGATGCGCCGGCGTCCACGACGGTAGGACCTGACGCCGCGTCAGGTTCAAGTCCGACCGGCTGGCGTCGGCGGACCCGTCGCGCGGGGGTTGCGGGCACCTTCGAGCCGGGCGGGATGCCGGGCACGGAGTCCCCGGCGTCGCTCAGGCCGGTACGGCGGCGGACTCCTCGGCCTCCACCTGGCGGTTCCAGGCGGGCTTGCTGGCGCGCCAGCCCTCGTCGTCCAGGCCCCGACGCCAGTAGCCGGAGATGGAGAGCCGCTCGCGGGAGACACCGCGCTCGACGCGCAGCAGGCGGCGCAGCTCCTTGACGAAGGTGGCCTCGCCGTGCACGAAGGCGTGCACGTCGCCGGGCGGGAACTCCAGGGCGCGCACGGCTGCGACCAGGGCCTCCCCGACCGGGCGGTCGCCCCGGTGCAGCCATGTCAGGCGTACGGCGCCGGGGCTGGCCAGCGGCTGCTCGTCGGCCCGGTCGGCGACCTCGACGAAGACGGCGGCCGGGGCACCGGCGGGCAGCCGCTCCAGGGCGGCGGCGATCGCCGGCAGGGCGCTCTCGTCGCCCACCAGCAGGTGCCAGTCGGCGTCGGGGCTGGGGGCGTACGCCCCACCGGGGCCGACGAAGTGCACCGGGTCGCCGGGGCGCAGCGCGGCGGCCCAGGGCCCGCCCACCCCGACGTCGCCGTGGTGCACGATGTCGACGGTCATCTCGCCGCTCGCCGCGTCCCAGGCCCGCACCGTGTACGCCCGCAGCCGGGGCCACTGCTCCCGGGGCAGGTCACGACGGATCGCGTTCAGCTCCATCGGGCTCGGGTACTCGGCGCCCGGCACCGGGAAGACGATCTTGATGTAGTGGTCGGTGAACTCGCCCACCGGCAGGCCGGCCAGCTCCTCACCCCCGAGCACCAGCCGGACCAGATGGGGGGTGGGCCGCCCGGTGCGCAGCACCCGGGCGGTCGTGACCTTGATGGGGCGCTCCGTCATGCCGGTTAGGTTAGCCTAAGTTCGCTCCCCCGCCCATCCCCGTCATCCCCTCGGGCGATCGGCCCCCGCGCCGCGCACCAACCGCGCGTGCCAGGCCACGGCCGCCGGGTCGGTCAACGAGGCGACCTGATCGATCACCACCCGCTGCCGGGCCGCGTCGTCCGGCGCCGCCGACCAGAGCAGGGCGAAGACCGGATCCAGCCCGTCCGGCGCCCGGGCGACCAGGGCGTGCACCAGCTCCGCCAGGACCTCCCGCTGCCGCCGGTAGCGGTCGCCCGAGCCGGGGCGGCGCATCACGTACCGCAGGGCGATGCCCTTGAGCAGGGCGCACCGTGCCCGGACGCGCCGGGGCACCACCAGGTCGGCGGCGTAGCGGCGGTGCGGGCCGGGACCGTAGCGCTCCTGCGTGGCCGCCACCACGGCCGAGACGAAGCGGCCGGTCAGCACGCTGGTGGTCGCCTTCAGCGCCGCCTGCGCCCGGTGGCTGCCGTCGTAGCCGGCGAGCGGGGCGAGCACCGGGTCGTCGAGCAGCTCCAGCAGCACGTCGCCGAGGTCGGCCGGGGACTCGCCGGAGTAGGTGGCGGCGACGTCGGCGCAGAGCGCGGCCCGCTCCTGCGGGTCGTGCAGCAGCGGGCGCAGCGCCACGTACCCGCCGTGGATGCCGTCCTCGACGTCGTGCACCGAGTACGCGACGTCGTCGGCCCAGTCCATCACCTGCGCCTCCACGCAGCGCCGGTCGTCACCCGGCCCGCCGGTCCGCAGCCAGGCGAAGAGCGGTAGGTCGTCGTCGTACACGCCGAACTTGCGTACGCCGGGCCGGCGCGGCCACGGGTACTTGCTGACCGCGTCGAGCGAGGCGCGGGTCAGGTTGAGGCCGGCGGAGCTGCCGTCCGGGGCGAGGACCTTGGCCTCCAGCCGGGTCAGCACCCGCAGCGTCTGCGCGTTGCCCTCGAAGCCACCGCACCCGGCCGCCAGCTCGTCGAGCGCGTCCTCGCCGTTGTGCCCGAACGGCGGGTGGCCGAGGTCGTGGGCGAGCCCGGCGGTGTCCACCACGTCCGGGTCGCAGCCCAGCCGCGCCCCCATCTCGCGGGCGATCTGCGCGACCTCCAGCGAGTGGGTCAGCCGGGTACGCAGGAAGTCGTCGGTGCCGGCCGTGTGCACCTGGGTCTTCGCGGCGAGCCGCCGGAAGGCCGCCGAGTGCAGCACCCGGGCACGGTCCCGCTCGTACGCCGACCGCCCGTACCCGGTGTCCTTCGGCGGCTCGTCGACCCGGCGGGCGACGTCCGGATCGTCCGGCCGGCCACGCTCAGCGCGCACGCTGCCGCAGCACGCAGAACTCGTTGCCCTCCGGATCGGCCAGCACGGTCCACTCCACCTCGCCCTGGCCCACGTCGACGTGCCGGGCACCCATGTCGACCAGCCGCTCGACCTCGGCCTCCAGGTCGTCGGGGCGCAGGTCGATGTGCAGCCGGTTCTTGGTGGTCTTGTCGTCGGCGACCGGCACGAAGACGATGCCCGGCAACCGGTCGGCGGATCGGCGGATCTCCACCTCGTCCGGCTGCTCGGTGACCACCTGGTAGCCCAGCGCCTCGGCCCACCAGCGGGCGAGCCGGGCGGGGTCCCGGGCGTCGACGGTCAGGCTCTCCCAGGCGCTGCTCATGCCGATCAGGTTACGCCCGCGCGCCGCGGACGGCTCGCCGCCGGCGCGCGGGCGACGGCTGCGCAACCTCCGAACAGTCGAGAGTTGTCGACCGATCGCCGACGGTTACGGGATCGCGATCCGGCATGGCCGCCGGTAGCGTTCCCAGCGCGGAACGTGACCAGACTGAGGGCCCGACGGTGGGGGAGAAACCCGTGGACGCGGACACGATGATGGGAACGGAACTGTCGAGGCTGCGCCTGCGCCGCCCCGAGGTGGCGGGCACGGTGCTGGCCGGCACCGACGGCCTGCTGATCTCCAGCGACCTGCCGGCGACGGACGCCACCCACCTGGCGGCGCTCGCGGCGGCCAGCTTCGGCCTCGGCCACCGGGTGGCCGACACGGTGCGGCACGGCGAGTTCCGGGAATCGGTGCTACGCACCTCCACCGGCGCCGTCGTCACCTACCCCGCCGGGCGTAACGCCCTGCTGACGCTGGTGGCCGACGCCAGCGCCGACCTGGAGGAGCTGCACGCCGACGCGCGGGCGGTGGCCCGGCGCACCGGCTCGGTGCTGGACACCAGCCGCCTGATCGGGGCGGCGACGGTGCCCGAGGCGCACGCCCGGCTCACGGCCCGCACCTCGGGCGGCAGGCTGCCCCGGCGCGTCACGCCCCACACCTGGCGCCGCCCGCCGGTCTGAGCAACCCTCCGGGGGTCGGTCGCCACCGGCCCCCGACCCACGGTGCGGTCGCGCCGGCACGGGCCGCCCGCACGGCAGCGGCGGCGGACCCGCTCCCCCGGGTCCGCCGCCGGCCTGTCGCCTCCGCCGCGTCAGCGGCTGTCGGAGCCGTCCGTCTCCACGGCCGCGCGGCCGGCCTCCAACCGGGCGACGGGCACCCGGAAGGGCGAGCAGGACACGTAGTCCAGGCCGACCTCGTGGAAGAAGTGCACCGACTCCGGGTCACCGCCGTGCTCGCCGCAGACGCCGAGCTTCAGCTCCGGCCGGGCGGCCCGGCCCTCCTCCGCGGCGATGCGCACCAGCCGGCCCACGCCGTCGCGGTCGATCGACTCGAACGGCGAGATACCGAAGATGCCCAGCTCCAGGTAGCGCCAGAAGAAGGCGCCCTCGACGTCGTCGCGGGAGAAGCCCCAGCCCATCTGGGTGAGGTCGTTGGTGCCGAAGGAGAAGAACTGTGCCGCCTCGGCGATCTGGCCGGCGGTCAGCGCCGCGCGGGGCACCTCGATCATCGTGCCGATCAGCACCTCGACGCCGCTGTCCCCGACCACCTCGGAGATGATCTTCTCGGCCTCGGCGCGTACCGTCTCCAGCTCCTGCACCGCCCCGACCAGGGGGACCATGATCTCCGGCCGGGCCACCGCGCCGGCACGGGTGACGGTGACCGCGGCCTCCGCGATGGCGCGGACCTGCATGGCGAACAGGCCGGGGATGACCAGCCCGAGGCGGACGCCGCGCAGACCCAGCATCGGGTTCTCCTCGTGCATCCGCCGCACGGCGGCGAGCAGCGCCTCCTCCTTGGCGACGTCCTCGCCGCGTTCCTGGGCGACCGCCACGTTGACCGCGAGCTGCTCCAGCGGGGGCAGGAACTCGTGCAGCGGCGGATCGATCAGCCGGACGGTGACGGGCATCCCGTCCATCTCCCGGAAGATCTCCTCGAAGTCGGCGCGCTGCAACGGCAGCAGCGCGGCCAGCGAGGCCTCCCGCTCGGCGTTGTCGCGGGCCAGGATCAGCCGCTCGACCAGCTCGCGCCGGTCGCCGAGGAACATGTGCTCGGTGCGGCACAGCCCGATGCCCTCCGCGCCGAAGCGCCGGGCCCGGGCGGCGTCCGCGCCGGTGTCGGCGTTCGTGCGGACGGCCAGCCGCCGCCTGGCGTCGGCGTGCGCCATGATCCGGTGTACGGCCCGGACCAGCGCGTTGTCGACGTGCTCCGGGTCGAGGCTGCCCTCGAAGTACTGCACCACCTCCGACGGCATGACCGGCACCTCGCCGAGGTAGACCTTGCCGGTGGTGCCGTCGATGGAGACGACCTCGCCCTCGACGACCGTCTGCCCGCCGACGACGAACCGGCGCTGCGGCACGTCCACTTCGATCTCGTCGGCGCCGGAGACGCAGGTCTTCCCCATGCCCCGCGCCACCACGGCGGCGTGGCTGGTCTTGCCGCCGCGCGAGGTGAGGATGCCCTGGGCCGCGATCATGCCGTTCAGGTCGTCCGGATTGGTCTCGCGCCGGACCAGGATCACCGACTCCCCCTCGGCGGCCAGTTCGACCGCGCGGGCGGAGGTGAAGACCACCTTGCCCGAGGCCGCGCCCGGCGACGCCCCGATCCCCTTCGCCACCGGCTGGAACTCGTGGTCGAGGCGGAACCGCGGGAACATCAGCTGGGCGAGCTGCGCACCGTTGACGCGGTGCAACGCCTCGTCGAGGTCGATCAGGCCCTCGTCGACGAGCTGCCCGGCGATAACGAACGCCGCGGCGGCGGTGCGCTTGCCGACGCGCGTCTGGAGCATCCAGAGCTTGCCGCGCTCGATGGTGAACTCGATGTCGCAGAGGTCGCGGTAGTGGCCCTCCAGCCGGGCCATGATGCCGAGCAGTTCGTCGTAGGACTTCTTGTCCAGTCGCTCCAGCTCCTGCAACGGCACCGTGTTGCGGATGCCCGCGACGACGTCCTCGCCCTGGGCGTTGGCCAGGTAGTCGCCGTAGATGCCCTGGGCGCCGCTGGCGGGGTCGCGGGTGAACGCGACGCCGGTGCCGGAGTCCGGGCCGAGGTTGCCGAAGACCATCGCCACCACGTTGACCGCCGTGCCCAGGTCTGCCGGGATGCGCTCCTGGCGCCGGTAGAGCACCGCGCGCTCGGCGTTCCACGACTCGAAGACCGCGCGGATGGCCAGGTCGAGCTGCTCGCGCGGCTCCTGCGGGAACTCCCGGCCGGTGTGCTTGAAGAAGATCTTCTTGTATGCGTCGACCAGCCCCCGCAGGTCGTCGGCGTCGAGGTCGAGGTCGTTGTGGGTGCCCTTGACCCGCTTGGCGTCGTCGAGCGCGTGCTCGAACTCCTCGCCCGGCACCTCGCACACCGTCTTGCCGAACATCTGGATCAGGCGACGGTAGGAGTCCCAGGCGAACCTGTCCGCGCCGCCGGGGGTGGACTGCCCGCCCGAGCCGCCGGCCTGCCGGGCGAGCCCCTGGACGCTGCGGTCGTTGAGCCCGACGTTGAGGACGGTCTCCATCATGCCGGGCATGGAGAACTTGGCGCCGGAGCGTACGGAGACCAGCAGCGGGTCCTCCGGGTCACCGAGGCGCTTGCCCATCGCCCGCTCCAGCGACGCGAGGTGCGCGGCGATCTGGTCGGCCAGGCCGTCGGGCTCCTCCCCGGTGGCGAGGTACGCCTTGCAGGCCTCCGTGGTGATCGTGAAGCCCGGCGGGACCGGCAGCCCGAGATTGGTCATCTCGGCCAGGTTGGCCCCCTTGCCGCCGAGCAGTTCCTTGAGGTCCTTGTTGCCCTCGGCGAAGGCGTAGACGTACTTGTGTTCCACCGTCTCCTGCGTTGCCACCAGAGCCCTCCCACGCACGCCGGTCCGACACTTAACGAAGGTTCAGTTGCTCCCATTACCCCGGGATGGACCACCGGCAATCCCGGTGCCAAGCCGGCCGGTGGGGCGAAGGCTAGGCGAACTTCGGGTGGCCCGGGACCGTTCGGTGACAATCGGCACAGCCATCACGACTTTCCGCGTTCGTACCGGTTTTTGGGAACGCTTCCACGCGCACGATCACGCATTTCCCGCTTCGCCTCGTAGTCTTGGCCGCAGCCCTTTCGGTGAACCTCACCTTTGCCATAACCACCGCAAATACACCCCTGGGAGCCGCCGCCGTGCCACCCGTTCCCACCCCCGCCCCGGGACCGCTCGACCCGTCCAGCGTTGTGGGGGCCGAGCGGCCGGCCGGGCACCCCGACCTGCCGGTCCGCCAACCGGCCGCGGCGGAACTGGCCCGGGCGGCCACCCGATCCGCCGAGGACGCGCTCACCCCACCGGCCGGCGACGCGCTCGTCCCGCCGACCGGCGACCTGCTCGTCCCGCCGGCCCCGACCGCCGGCCGGGCCGCTCCGGTCGCCCGCGTACGGCTGGGCGACGTCGTGCCCGCCCCGGAGCGGGTCGCGCCGGTCGCGGGCGCCGACTTCGTGCTCACCCCCGACACGGTGATCCGGGTGAGCCCCGACGACGCCGCCCGCGCCGTCGCCGGGCAGCTCGCCGACCTGCTCCGGCCGGCCACCGGCTATCCGCTCCCGGTGGCCGACGGCACCCGGGCGGGGACGGGCGGCGACATCGCGCTGGCGCTGGTCGACTCCGCCGACCTCGGCCCGGAGGGTTACCGGCTCGACGTGACGTCCGACGGGGTACGCGTCGAGGCCGCCACCGGGGCGGGGCTCTTCTTCGGCGTACAGACCCTGCGGCAACTCCTGCCCGCCGCCGTCGAGAGCCCGACGCCGGCCGCCGGGCACTGGGTGCTGCCCGGGGGTTCGGTCTCGGACCGGCCCCGGTTCCCGTACCGGGGGGCGATGCTCGACGTGGCCCGGCACTTCTTCGGCGTACCGGACGTGCTGAGGGTGATCGACCACCTGGCCCGCTACAAGCTCAACCACCTGCACCTGCACCTCACCGACGACCAGGGCTGGCGGATCGCCGTCGACTCCTGGCCCCGGCTGGCCGAGGTCGGCGGGGCGGGCGAGGTGGGCGGCGGCCCGGGCGGGCACTACAGCCGCGACGACTACCGGCGGATCGTGGCCTACGCCGCCGAGCGGCACGTCACCGTGGTGCCGGAGATCGACCTGCCGGGGCACACCCACGCGGCGCTGACCGCGTACGGCGAGCTGGCCCCGGACCGCGTCGCACCACCGCCCTACACCGGCACCGAGGTCGGTTTCAGCTACGTCGACCCCACGAGCGAGCGGACGTACGAGTTCGTCGCCGACGTGCTCGGCGAACTCGCCGCGCTCACCCCCGGGCCGTGGCTGCACATCGGGGGCGACGAGGCGTTCAAGGTGCGCCCCGAGGCGTACGCGGCCTTCGTCGAGCGGGCCCAGCGCATCGTCGCCGCAACCGGCAGGACGGTGGTGGGCTGGCACCAGATCGCGCCCGCCGCGCACAGCGAGGGGCGGGTGCTCCAGTGGTGGGGCACCGGGGGCGAGGACCCGGTCACCGCGGACGCGGTCCGCCGGGGTGCCCGGCTCGTGCTCTCCCCCGCCAACCACGCCTACCTCGACATGAAGTACGCCCCGGACACCCCGATCGGGCACGACTGGGCGGGCCTGATCGACGTGCGGCGGGCGTACGACTGGGATCCCGGCACCCACGTGGCCGGCGTACCGGCCGACGCGGTGCTCGGCGTGGAGGCGCCCCTGTGGACCGAGTCGGTCGCCTCGCGGGCGGAGGTCGAGTTCATGCTCTTCCCGCGCCTGCCCGCGATCGCCGAGCTGGGCTGGTCGCCCCGCGCGACGCACGACTGGGCCGGGTTCCGCGACCGGCTGGCCGGGCACGGCCCGCGCTGGGCCGCTGCCGGCGTGGCCTTCCACCGCTCGCCGGAGATCCCGTGGCCCACGGAGCCACCGGCTCCCGCCGCGCCGCAGGCGGCGATCCCCACCGAGCCGGAACCAGGGGCACCCGCCAGGCCACACCCGGCGATCCCCACCCGGCCGGAACCACCGGCGCCCGCAGCAGTCCCCCGCCAGCCCGGCCCCGAGGAGGCTTCCGCGCCCGCCCCGCCCGCCTGACGTCCTACGCGTCGCCAGCGGCCTCTGACCCCGCCCCACCGCACCGCCCGCCTGACGCCCGCACCTCGTCGCGCCCTGTCGAGCTGATGTCGTAGACGATTCAGACATCCCCTGTCCGTCCCGAATCGGGCGGCCAGCGGAGGCGGAGTGGCGGGCCCCGGCGCGCCTCGGCTCGGGCCGCCGGGGCTCGTGAGTCGTTTACGACATCAGCTCGACAGGGCGCTCGCCGCACCATGCTCACCCGACGACCGACTGCGGCACACCGCGAGACATGAACCGATTGTCCGGTTCGCGCTGTCCGGTTGACCGCCGAATGTCCCTGACGTCCGGTCGCGTCCCGTGGTCGGCGCCACCCGGGCGGCGGAATCGTGGGCGGGGCCGGGTCGTCGGACATGGCATACCCACGGCGCTCCCCCGCGCCGCGGTGCCCGATCGGCCGGCGGAATGCATGGTCGCGTCGGGTCGTTGAGACACCCCGGACGCCCGAGCAGGCCCCGCCGCCGGAGCGATCCGTTCTGAACTTTCCCCTTTCGCGGCACGCCGCTCCCCCGCGCGTGTCCGCGTACCCCCGACGGAAGGTGCCGACATCATGCGTACCGACATCCTGCGTAAGACCGCCCTGACCGTGGCCGGGCTCGCCTTCACCGGCGGCGCCATCGCCGGCCCCGTCACCACCGCCGTCGCCGCGCCTGCCGAGGGCAAGCCCACCCCGGTGAGCCAGGACCGCAAGCAGCACGGCGAGCGCGAACTCGGCGTGCGCTACGAAGCCCAGCCCAACTTCTACTACTGCGGCCCCGCCGCCGCCCGCAACGCCCTGAGCGTGCAGGGCAAGAACATCGACGTCGACGGCATGGCCCAGCGCATGGGCACCACCGAAGCCGGCACCAACTCCATCAACGACATCACCCCCGTACTCAACAAGGAAACCGGCCGCGACGCCTACCAGTCCGTCGAGATCCGCGACCCCAAGGCCGACGACAAGCAGACCGACAAGCTACGCACCGACATCGTCACCGCCATCGACGAAGGCCACGCCGTCGTCGCCAACATCGCCGGCACCGCCACCGACACCGACGGCACCACCCACTCCTTCGAAGGCGGGCACTACATCAGCGTCGTCGGCTACCGCGACAACGGCAACACCGTCACCATCGCCGACTCCGCCGACCCCAACCAGGCCTCCTACCGCATGAGCGTCGACAACCTCGCCGACTGGATCGCCACCCGCGGCTACACCGCCTGACCGACGGCGACGACACCACGCAACGACGACAAGGGCCGGCCCCCACCCAGGGGGCCGGCCCTTCGTCATGCCACCGAGCCGGCGTCAGACGCAGGGGCGACTCAGCCGCCCGAGTCGGCCAGTTCCGCGCCCTCGGGGACGGTGTCGTCGTCGCGGCTGGCCAGCCAGCCCTCGGGAAGGAAGACCTTGCCGGGCGAGTTGGTACGACCGCGCGGCTGGCCCAGCGTGGCCACCGGGAAGGGTTCGGTCGGGTCCAGCTTGCCGAGCAGGTCGTCGAGCTGGGCCAGGCTCTCGATCATGGCCAGCTCGCGGCGCAGCTCGCTGCCGACGGGGAAACCCTTGAGGTACCAGGCGACGTGCTTGCGGAAGTCCGTGCAGCCGTCCCGCTCGCCCCGGGCGGGCGTACGCGAGCCGGCGGTGAACTGGTCGACCAGCAGCTCCGCGTGGCGGCGCATGGTGCGCGCCACCTCGCCGAGGGTGGGTAGCCGGCGCTCCGGCCGGCCGTCGAAGGCGGCCTCGAGGTCGGCGAAGAGCCACGGGCGGCCCAGGCAGCCCCGACCGACGACCACCCCGTCGACGCCGGTGTGCGCCACCATCCGCAGCGCGTCGTCGGCCTCCCAGATGTCGCCGTTGCCGAGCACCGGCACGTCGAGGGCCTGCTTGAGGGCGGCGATGGCGTCCCAGTCCGCCGTGCCGGAGTAGCGCTGCGCGGCCGTACGCCCGTGCAGGGCGACCGCCGCCACGCCCGCGTCCTGTGCGGCGAGCCCCGCCTCGACGTACGTCAGGTGGTCGTCGTCGATGCCCTTGCGCATCTTGACCGTGACCGGCACCCCGGCGGGTGACGCGGCGTCCACCGCGGCCCTGACCAGCCGGGCGAAGAGCCGGCGCCGCCACGGCAGCGCCGAGCCGCCGCCCCGGCGGGTGACCTTGGGCACCGGGCAGCCGAAGTTGAGGTCGATGTGGTCGGCGAGGTCCTTCTCCACCACGATCCGCACGGCGGCGGCGGTGATCTCGGGGTCGGTGCCGTAGAGCTGGAGGCTGCGGGGCCGCTCGTCGTCGCCGAACGCGATCATGCGCAGCGTCTTCGGGTTCCGTTCGACCAGCGCGACGGTGGTGATCATCTCGCAGACGTAGATGCCGCCGCCCTGCTCCCGGCAGAGCTGCCGGAAGCCGACGTTGGTGATGCCGGCCATCGGCGCGAGCACCACCGGGGGCCACACCTCGTGCCGCCCGATGGTCAGCGGGCGCAGTGCGGGAACGGTCGGCGCGGTCACCGGACAAGTGTACGGGGGCCTGGCCGGCGCGTTCCCCGCCGGCCAGGCCCCCGTAGTCACCGCTCAGCAGCCGGGAAGGCGCTCGATCAGGTAGCGCTCGACCTGGTCCAGCGCGATGCGCTCCTGGGCCATGGTGTCCCGGTTCCGCACGGTCACCGCGTTGTCGTCGAGGGTGTCGAAGTCGACCGTCACGCAGAACGGGGTGCCGATCTCGTCCTGGCGGCGGTAGCGGCGGCCGATGGCCTGCGAGTCGTCGAACTCCACCACCCAGCGCTTGCGCAGGTCCGCGGCGAGCCCCTTCGCCTTGGGCGAGAGCGCCTCGTTGCGCGACAGCGGCAGCACCGCCACCTTGACCGGGGCCAGTCGCGGGTCGAAACGCATCACCGTGCGCTTGTCCACGCCGCCCTTGGTGTTCGGCGCCTCGTCCTCGTCGTACGCCTCCAGCAGGAACGCGAGCACCGCGCGGGTCAGGCCGGCGGCCGGCTCGATGACGTACGGCATCCAGCGCTCGCCCTTGGCCTGGTCGAAGTAGGACAGGTCGACGCCGGAGTGCTTGCTGTGCGTGGTCAGGTCGAAGTCGGTGCGGTTGGCGATGCCCTCCAACTCCGCGAACTCGGTGCCGCCGAACTGGAAGCGGTACTCGATGTCGACCGTGCGCTTCGAGTAGTGGGAGAGCTTCTCCTTCGGGTGCTCGTAGAAGCGCAGGTTGCCCTCCGACAGGCCCAGGTCGAGGTACCAGTTCCAGCGCTCGGAGAGCCAGTACTCGTGCCACTGCTCGTCCGAGCCCGGCTCGACGAAGAACTCCATCTCCATCTGCTCGAACTCGCGGGTGCGGAAGATGAAGTTGCCCGGCGTGATCTCGTTGCGGAACGACTTGCCGGTCTGGGCGATGCCGAACGGCGGCTTCTTGCGGGCGACCGTCTCGACGTTCTTGTAGTTGACGAAGATGCCCTGGGCGGTCTCGGGCCGCAGGTAGTGCATGCCCTCCTCGCTCTCGACCGGGCCGAGGAAGGTCTTCATCAGGCCGTTGAACATCTTCGGCTCGGTGAAGGTGCCCTTGTTGCCGCAGTTCGGGCAGTTCAGCTCGGTCAGCGAGGCCGGCGGCTTGCCGTGCTTGGCCTCGTACGCCTCCTCGAGGTGGTCGGCCCGGAACCGCTTGTGGCACGACTGGCACTCGGTCAGCGGGTCGACGAAGGCGTCCAGGTGACCGGAGGCGGCCCAGACGTCGCGGGCCAGGATCACGGCGGAGTCGAGGCCGACCACGTCGTCGCGCTGCTGGACCATGGTCTTCCACCACTGCCGGCGGACGTTCTCCTTCAGCTCCACGCCGAGCGGACCGTAGTCCCACGCCGACCGGGTGCCTCCGTAGATCTCGCTGGAGGGGAAGACGAAGCCTCGGCGCTTGGCGAGGCTGACGACGGCGTCGATACGGTCGGCTGGCATGTTTCCTCCTACGCCGACTGGCGGTCGGCGGGGACGCGGTAAGGACGGAAGGAACAGTTCGGGACAACGGTACGACCCGTGCCGTCCCGGGCCCAGCAGAATACCGGTGGCGGGTCAGCTCACCCCGCACACCTCCATGCCACCGGTCTGCTGGTCCTGCCCGAGGGTGACCTCCTGGCGGTCCTGCTGACCGCCGGTGTAGGTCACGTCGACGGGCACGGTGAGGGCGACCGCGTCCACGTCGCCCACCCGGAAGGTCGCGATCTGCGGCTCGGCGGCCACCCGGCGTTCGAACTCCCGGCGTGACTCGCGCCGCTGCGCGTCGTCGCAGAGCTGGTCGTACGCCGCGCCGTACTTGCGCTCGACGAGCGCCTGGTAGTAGTCGGTGGAGACGGTGCGCCCCTGCTCGCGTACGGCCTGCACCCCCGTCACGGCCAGCCCCACCACGGCCGCGCCACCCCCGCCGCAGCAGAGCAGCACGGCGAGCGCCCCGGCGCCCAGCCCGAGCCAGAGGCGGGTGTTGCGGCCCTCGGTGGGCGGCGCCGCGAACGGCGGGGTGACCCCCGGCCCGGCGGGCGGGGCGGGCGCGCCCGGGTCCCCCGGCGGGCCGGGCACGGCGGGCGGCTGCGCCCCCTGCTGGCCGGGCGGCGGAGGGTACGGCGGCGGGATCGCCGGTCCGGGAGCGGTCATGCAAGCAATGTAGTGCCCACGGGCTCAGCGGTAAGGAGCAGCGGCCCGATCGCTGGCGGTCCGGACGACCTCCCCGCCGGGGGCGGCGCTGGCGAGCGCCTCGTACGCCGACGGTTCGTCGAGCGACTCGGCGAGCAGCGGCACTGCGGTGATCTTGACGTCGAAGCCGCCCAGGGCCCGGCGGTAGGTGCCGACCGACTCCCACTCGGTGACCAGGCACCAGTGTCGCGGGTCGTCCAGCGCCCGGACGAGCTGGCCGCGCAGGTAACCGGGGCGGGCCGCGAGGGCGGCGAGGGCGGCGTGCGCCCGCTCGGTGAACTCGTCGGCGACATCGACGTCCACCACGAACCGGTTCGTCACCAGCACGGGGTTCCTCCTCGTAGAGTCTGTGGGATGCAGCGTACGCAGAGCCGGATGCCGGCCCGGTTGGCCCGGGCGAACCCGACGACGGTGTTCCTGGTCACCCTTGTGCTGGTGCTTGTCGCGTTCTTCACCCCCGGCGTGGTCGGCGGGCTGTTCACCCTGCTGCTGGCCGCTGCCGTGGCCGCGCTGCTGGTCACCACCTGGTCGGTGCAGACGGCGCCGACGCGGGTGATCCGGCTGGTGGCGCTCACCCTGCTGGTCACCGCGGGCCTGGTGAAGCTGTTCTGACATGCAAGCATGCGTTTTTGACAATCATTATCGTTGTCGCGGACAGTTCATGGCATGAACATCCGCTCCGCCCCGCGCACCCTGGCCGTCGCCACCACCGCCCTGCTCGCCCTGGGCGGTGTCACGGCCTGCTCCGACGACGGCACCGCCGGCGCCGACCCGCAGCGGGTCGACGTGGTGGCGGCCTTCTACCCGTTGCAGTTCCTCGCCGAGCGCATCGGCGGCGACGCGGTGAAGGTGACCAACCTGGTCAAGCCCGGGGCGGAGCCGCACGACCTGGAGCTGAACCCGGGCCAGGTGGGCCAGGTCGCCGAGGCGGAGCTGGTCGTCCTGCTCAAAGGCTTCCAGCCGGCGCTGGACGAGGCCGTCGAGCAGAACGCCAAGGACCGCGCGTTCGACGTGTCGACCGTGCAGCCGCTGATGGACGCCGCCGCGGGCGGCCACGACCACGACCACGAGGGCGAGGAGCACGCCCACCCCGAGGAGTCGACCAAGGCCGAGGAGCCCGGCCACGAGGAGAACGGCACCAAGGACCCGCACCTCTGGCTGGACCCGACCCGCCTGGCCACGGTCGGCGACAAGCTCGCCGAGCGGCTCGGCAAGGCCGACCCGGACCGCGCCGCCGACTACACCGCCCGCGCCGGGGCGCTGCGTACCGAGCTGGAGAAGCTGGACGCCGAGTTCACGACCGGGCTGAAGACCTGCCAGCGGCGGGAGATCGTGGTCAGCCACACCGCCTTCGGCTACCTGACCGAGCGCTACAAGCTGGAGCAGATCGGCATCACCGGGCTCAGCCCGGACAACGAGCCCGCCCCGCAGCGCCTCGCCGAGGTGATCGAGGAGGCCCGGGAGCACAAGGCCACCACGATCTTCTTCGAGACCCTCGTCAGCCCGAAGGTGGCCGAGACCATCGCCAAGGAGGTCGGCGCGAAGACCGCCGTGCTGGACCCCCTGGAGGGGCTGACGCCCGGCGGCGGCGACTACCTTTCGGTGATGCGTACCAACCTTGCGACCCTGAGGACGGCGTTGAGCTGCTCGTGACATCCCCAGTCATCACCGTCGCGCACGGGGTGGTCGGCTACGACGGCCGCCCCGTGCTGCGCGACGTCTCGTTGACCGTGACCGCCGGCGAGGTGGTCGCGGTGCTCGGCGCCAACGGCTCCGGCAAGTCCACCCTGATCCGCGCCGCGCTCGGCCTGGTGCCGCTCAGCTCCGGATCGGTCACCCTCTTCGACCGCCCGTTGCGCCGCTTCCGGCAGTGGCACCGCATCGGGTACGTCCCGCAGCGCCTCGGCGCCGGCAGCGGCGTACCGGCCACCGTCCGCGAGGTGGTGGCCTCCGGCCGGCTCGCCCGGCGTGGGGTGCTGCGCCCGCCCGGCGCGGCGGACCGGGCGGCGGTGGCCGCCGCGCTGGAGGCGGTCGGGCTCGCCGACCGGGCCCGCGATCCCGTGGCCACCCTTTCCGGCGGGCAGCAGCAGCGCACCCTGATCGCCCGGGCGCTGGCCGGCCAGCCGGAGCTGCTGGTCCTCGACGAGCCCACGGCCGGGGTCGACGCCGCCAGCCAGGAGGCGTTCGCGGGGGCGCTGCACGGCTTCGTCGCCGGCGGCG
Organism: Micromonospora echinofusca; assembly: GCF_900091445.1. Taxonomy (NCBI): domain Bacteria; kingdom Bacillati; phylum Actinomycetota; class Actinomycetes; order Micromonosporales; family Micromonosporaceae; genus Micromonospora; species Micromonospora echinofusca. Next base: position 1,041,861 of record NZ_LT607733.1, on the reverse strand, counting down.
GCACGGTGCTGCTGGTGGCCCACGAGCTGGGGCCGCTGCGACCGCTGATCACCCGGGCGGTCGTCGTACACCAGGGTGGGATCTGCCACGACGGCGCGGTGCCCGAGCCCGCCGGCCACCACGCGGAGCCCGACCACGACCACGTGCACCCGCACGGTCCCGACGAGCCCGCCGGGCTGTGGAGCAGCTGAGATGGAACTCTTCCAGTACCCCTACATGCAGCGGGCCCTGATCGGGGCGCTGATCATCGGCCTGGCCGCCCCGGCGCTCGGCATCTACCTGGTGCAGCGGCGACTCGCCCTGATCGGCGACGGGGTGGGGCACGTGGCGCTCACCGGCGTCGGCGCGGGCCTGCTGCTCAACCGCTCACCGGTGCTCGTCGCGGTGCTCGTGGCGACCCTCGGCGCGGTCACCATCGAGCTGGTCCGCGCGCGGGGGCGCACCTCCGGCGACCTGGCGCTGGCCCTGCTCTTCTACGGCGGCATCGCCGGCGGCGTGACGCTGGTCGGGCTCTCCGACAGCACCAGCGCCAGCCTGAACTCCTACCTGTTCGGGTCGCTGAGCACCATCACGCCGGCGGACCTGACCACCATCGCGGTGCTCGGCGCGGCGATCGCGGTGACCATGCTGGCGCTGCGCCCGGCCCTGTTCGCGGTCTGCCACGACGAGGAGTACGCCCGCGTCTCCGGGCTGCCGGTACGCACGCTCAACCTGCTGCTCGCCGTGGCCACCGCGGTCACCGTGACGATCGCCATGCGAGCCGTCGGGGTGCTGCTCATCAGCGCCCTGATGGTGGTGCCGGTGGCGACCGCGCAGCAGGTGACCCGGGGTTTCCGCAGCACGATGACGGCGGCGATGGCGCTCGGGCTCTTCGCGGCCGGTTCCGGGGTCTGGGTGGCGGCGAACGCCAACACCGCCCCCGGCGCCTCGGTGGTGCTGATGGCGATCGCCTCGTTCGCGGTGGTCGCGGTCCTCGGGGCCGGTTGGCGGGTGCTGCGCCGGCGGCGCACCCCGGACGCCGCGCCCGTACCCGAACCGCACGAGGTCGTGCTCCACTGATCCTGGTCAGCGCCGCGTCGGTGGGATTGGTTACCGTTACGGGGTGACCGACGGATCAGGCTACGACGCCTTCGAGGGCGCCAGCGAGCTGTTGCGTGCCCTCTCGGCGCCGATCCGGCTGGCCATCGTCAGCGAGCTCGCCGAGGGCGAGCGGTGCGTGCACGAGCTGGTCGACAAGCTCGGCGCCGCGCAGCCCCTGGTGTCCCAGCACCTGCGGGTGCTGCGGGGCGCCGGCGTGGTGCGCGGCTCCCGGCGGGGTCGCGAGATCGCGTACGCGCTCGTCGACGAGCACGTCGCACACATCGTGGCCGACGCGGTGAGCCACGCCGGGGAGGGATCATGATCATGACGGGTGCCACGGTCCGCAACACCCGACAGCGCTCGGCGGTCAGCGCGCTGCTCGGCGAGCTGGAGGGCTTCCACAGCGCGCAGGAGCTGCACGCGATGCTGCGCGAGCGCGGCGAGCGGGTCGGGCTGACGACCGTCTACCGCACGCTCCAGGGGCTCGCCGACACGGGCGAGATCGACGTCATGCGCCCGCCGGGCGGCGAGCACCTCTACCGCCGGTGCAGCGAGGGCCACCACCACCACCTGGTCTGCCGGTCCTGCGGCCGCACCGTGGAGGTGGCGGGCCCGACGGTGGAGAACTGGGCCGAGCGGGTGGCGGCGAAGCACGGCTACGCCGACGTCAGCCACACCCTGGAGATCTTCGGCACCTGCCCGGCCTGCGCGGGCTGAGCCGCCCCGAGGGCCCGGCGGCGTTCGCGGCGCGTGCCGGGCGGCGCCGGGCGTGGCACGCTGTCCGGCGTGAAGATCTACGCCGATCGTTTCCCGACCGCCGTCCGACAGTTGATCACCGACCTGCTCGTCGTCGTCTGGGTGTACGGCGCGATCCGTGGCGCGCTGTGGCTGCACGACCTGGTGCAGAAGCTCGCCGTACCCGGGCAGAAGCTGGAGGGGGCCGGCGGCGGCCTCGCCGACAACCTGGCCGACGCCGGCGGCAAGGTCGGCCGGGTGCCGCTGGTCGGCGACGAGCTGACCGCGCCGTTCGAGCGGGCCGCCACCGCCGCCCGGGGGCTGGCCGAGGCGGGCCGGGACCAGCAGGAGCTGGTCGACCAGCTCGCCCTCGCGCTGGCCGTCGCCGTGCTGGTCTTCCCGCTCGGCCTGGTGCTCTTCGGCTGGTTGCCGCTGCGGGTGCGCTGGATGCGCCGGGCCGGCTCCGCCGCGAAGCTGGCCGCCGCCCCCGCCGGCCGGGACCTGCTCGCCCTGCGCGCGCTGGCCACCCAGCCGCTGGGCCGGCTGACCAGCATCGCGCCCGACGTGGCAGAGGCGTGGCGGGCCGGCGACGACGCCACCATCGACGCCCTGGCCGCCCTGGAACTACGCCACCTAGGCCTCCGCTCCGCTCGCTAGCCCCACCCCGGCGATCATGCAGTTGTGGTGCCGGAGCACCCGCGCTCGCCCCTTTCGCGGAGCACCACAACTGCATGATCGACTCTGGGTGGGGGGCAGGGTCAGGAGGAGGGGGGCGGGATGCGGCGGCGGGCGTCGGTGGCGGTGGAAGGGCCCGGGGACCACGGGGCCACCCACGGCAGGTCGTCGGCGGGGGTCAGCACGCCGTCCTCCAGGGCGGCGTAGCGTCCGGCGAGGATCCGCTTCGCGGCCGCCGTGTCGACGGAGTCGGTGTTGTCCCACAGGGCGGTGAAGAGCGCGTCGACGCGTACCCGGGCCTGCCGGCAGAACAGGTCGGCCAGTTCGACGTTCTCGGGGCGGGCGTCCCGCTCGGCGTAGGCGCGTACGCAGACCGCGGACATCGCGAACAGCTCCGCGCCGATGTCCACCACCCGGCCGAGGAACGCCTGCTTGCGCTCCATCTTTCCCTGCCAGCGGGACATCGCGTAGAACGTCGACCGGGCCAGCTTGCGCGAGGCGCGCTCCACCTGCCGCAGGTGGCCGGCGAGGGGCCCGAACTCGGCGTACGCCGAGGGGCGCTGCCCCCGGCCGACGGCGAGGGTGGGCAGCCACCTCGCGTAGAACGCGCCCGCCCGCGCCCCGGCCTTCGCCTTGCGGCCCAGCCCGGCGTCCGGGTCGATGATGTCGCCGGCGACCGACAGGTGCGCGTCGACCGCCTCCCGGGCGATGAGCAGGTGCATGATCTCGGTGGAGCCCTCGAAGATGCGGTTGATCCGCAGGTCGCGCAGCATCTGCTCGACGGCGACCGGTCGTTCGCCCCGCGCGGCCAGCGAGTCGGCCGTCTCGTAGCCGCGACCGCCCCGGATCTGCACCAGCTCGTCGGCGATCTTCCAGGCCATCTCGCTGGCGTGGAGCTTGACCAGCGCCGCCTCGATCCGGATGTCGTTGCGGTCGTCGTCGGCGAGCAGGCAGCAGAGGTCGAGCATGGTCTCCATGCCGTACGTCGTCGCGGCGATGAAGGAGAGCTTCTGGGCCACCGCCTCGTGCTCGCCCACGGGCCGCCCCCACTGCACCCGGTCGGCGGCCCACCCCCGGGCCACGTTCAGCGCCCACTTGCCGGCGCCGACGCACATGGCCGGCAGCGACAGCCGCCCGGTGTTCAGGGTGGTGAGCGCGATCTTCAGGCCCTTGCCCTCGCCGCCGATGACGTTCTCCTTCGGTACGAAGACGTCGTGGAAGCGGGTCAGGCTGTTCTCCAGCCCACGCAGGCCGATGAAGGCGTTGCGCCGTTCGACCGTGATGCCCTCGGTGTCGCCCTCGACGACGAAGGCGGTGATCCCGCCGCGCCGTCCCTCGGCGGCGGGCACCCGGGCCATCACCACGAGCAGGGTGGCGACGGTGCCGTTGGTGGCCCACAGCTTCACGCCGTTGAGCCGGTAGCCGGTGCCGTCGGGCGTGGGCTCGGCGGTGGTGGCCAGCCGGGCCGGGTCGGAGCCGACGTCCGGTTCGGTGAGCAGGAACGCGGAGATCTCGCCGGCGGCGAGCCGGGGCAGGAAGCGCTGCTTCTGCTCGGCGGTGCCGAACATCTTCAGCGGCTGCGGCACCCCGATGGACTGGTGCGCCGAGAGCAGCGCGCCGATCGCCGGGCTGACCGAGCCGGCCAGCATGAGCGCCCGGCAGTAGTGCAGGTTGCTCAGCCCGAGCCCGCCGTACGAGCGGTCGATCTTCATGCCGAAGGCGCCGAGCCGGGCCAGCCCCTGGAACACCTCGTCCGGGATGGACGCGTCCCGTTCGATGGCGGCACCGTCCACCTCGGAGATGAGGAACTCGCGGAGCCGGCCGAGGAACTCGTCGGCGCGGGCGACGTCCGCCGGGTCGGAGCGCGGCCAGGGGTTGATCAGGTCGAGCCGGAAGCGGCCGAGGAAGAGTTCCTTGCCGAAGCTGGGACGGTCCCAGGAGGACTCCCGGGCCGCCTCGGCGACCTGGCGGGCCTCCTTCTCGGAGACCTGACCGGCCTCCGTCGGCAGCGGCCCGGCGGCACCGGCCGGCGGCGGTCGGTCGGCGGCGGCCGTCGACCGGTCGTCGCCTGATCCGTCGGGTGCGGGTCGGCTGTTGTGTGTCGTGGTCACGGCGGCCCCCTCGAACCTCGGTCCGGACGCGTCAACGTGCGCGACAAAAAGCACGCTACCCCCGGGTGTTACCCAGGGGTAGCGTTCGGTAAATATCGAGTCGTGTCGACTTCGGTCAGTCGCTCAGGGACCGGGGGTCGCCGTCATCGTCATCGTCGTCGTCCTCACCCCAGTTGCGCCGGGAGAACGGCAGGAACACCCAGAAGGTGAGGAACCAGAGGCCGGTGAGGCCGCTGAGCACCATGGCGACGCTCCGGTCCAGCACGAAGTCGGTGATCAGCAGCACCGCGCTGACCATCGAGATCAACATGAAGGCGAGGCCGCCGCTTGCCATCCGGTGGGCGAACCGGACCAGCTCCGGCTTGCGGCCCTGCCGGAACAGCGCGCGGTGGAAGGCCACCGGAGAAATGATCATCGCGGTGGCGGCGGCCGCCGCCAGCAACGCGACGATGTAGACGTCCTTCTGGAACGGGCTGGTACGGGTGAAGCCGTTGCTGAACGGCAGCGTGAGCAGGAAGGCGAAGAGGATCTGCACGCCGGTCTGGGCGACCCGAAGCTCCTGGAGCAGGTCGGCGAAGTTGCGCTGCCAGCGCTGCTTCTCGGTTTCCTTGGACACGCGCTACCTCCGGTCAGACGGTACTGCCGGCGGGGGCGGCCGGCGGCAGCATCGCTGATGCCCCACCGGCTCACGGCCGAAACCGACTCACGTCACTGTTCGGGACCGTCCCGGATCGTCAGGAGCCGCGCCGGATCCGGCCCGCGTACCGGGCCTCCAGGGCGTTGTTGTGCTCGTCGCCCCCGGCGATGTTCGCCGACAGGTAGACCGGGGGCCGCTCCCCCGCCGCCAGCAGGCGGGCCACCACCTCGACCGTGATCTGCTGCGCCAGCAGCGCGGCGGTGATCGACGAGACCGCGCCGACCGCGCCGCCGCCGGGCAGCGGCAAGGTCGCGTCGCCGTACGGGGCGCCGTTGTCGAGCACCACGTCGGCGAAGTCGGCGAGCTTGCGTCCCGACGGGTGGCGCGAGGTCATCTGCCCGGAGTGCTGCGCCGACGTGATCGCGACCAGCCCGTGGCCCTTCTCCCTGACCAGCGAGGCGAACTCCACCATCGCGCCGTTCACGCCGGAGTTGGAGGCGAGCACGAAGACGTCGCGGGGGCCGACCGGCGCCAGCTCGTAGAGGCGGTGCGCCACCGCCGGGTCGCGCTCCAGCAGCGGCCCGAGCACGTCCGCCGGGGCGCCACCGACGAGCACCAGGTCCCGCAGGGCGATCCGATTCGTCGGGACCAGCCCGCCGGCCCGCCCGGCGATCTCCATGGCCAGCGCCTCGGAGTGGCCCGTGCCGAACGCGTGGACCACGCCGTCGGCGCGTACCGCCTCGGCGATCAGGTCGGCGGCCCGCCCCACCGCCTCGCGCTGGCTCTCGGCCACCCGGTTCATCGTGGCGGTCACCACGGTCAGGAACTCGTCGGCGCTCAGCGGCATGTCTCTTGCGTCCATGTCGTACCTCCGTGGGGTGGGGTCCGGCGTCCGCCGGGCGACGTCGCGGGGAGGGTCAGACCGGGTCGTGCACCCGGGCCACGATCGCCTCGGCCAGCGGGGCGGGCGCCTCGTCGGGGATCCAGTGGCTCACCCGGGGCAGCTCGACGAAGCGGTAGTCGGCCCGCACGTGCTGGGCGCACGCCTCGGCGGCCGTCCGGCCGATCGCGATGTCGCGACCGCTCCACACGTACGTGGTCGGCACCGTCACCGGGCCGGTGGCGGCCAGGTCCCGGCGGGACATGGCGCGGTACCAGTTCAGCGCGGCGGTCAGCGCGCCCGGCTCGCGCATCGGGTCCGCGTACGCGGCCACCCGCGCGTCGTCGCCGACCCCGTGCAGCATCCGGCGCAGCCCGGTCGCGCCCAGCACCAGCAGCGCCTTCTCCGCCTTGCCCGGCTTACGGAACAGCGCCATGTACGCCGAGCGCGCCTTCTGCCCCGTGTCCTCGGACAGCGCCCAGGTCATCGCGGCGGGGTGCGGCACCGAGACGGCGGTCAGCGTACGGACCCGGTCGGGGTGGTGCGCCGCGACGGCCCAGGCGACGATGGCGCCCCAGTCGTGCCCCACCAGGTGCGCCGCGTCGACGCCCAACGCGTCGAGCAGGGCCACCGCGTCGGCGACCAGCTCCGGCAGCCGGTAGGCCTCGACGGCCTCGGGGCGCGCACCGGGCGAGTAGCCGCGCTGGTCCGGCGCGTACGTACGCAGGCCGACGGCGTGCAGCGCGGGCACCACGTCGTCGAACTCCCCGCCGTGCTGCGGGAAGCCGTGCAGCAGCAGGACGGGCACGCCGCCCTCCGGTCCGCCGACGCGGACGTCGAACGTGAAACCCCGGGCCTCGATCCGCATGATCGTGAGCCTACCCAGGGTCGCAGCCGCCCGCCGGGGACCTGCGGGCCGCAGCTCACTCGTACTGTTTCCGGGGCACGGGCACCTGTCGCCAGGACTCCACGTCCAGGTAGGGGATCTCGGCGTCGTTGACCGGGTCGCGGGCGATGCGGTCGCTGTAGCGGCCGGTCACCTCGATCCAGGTGTCGTCGGCCAGCCCGTCGGGGGCTTCGCCGGTCAGGCCCAGCTTGACCGGCCGGCCGTCGGCGGCGCAGCAGGAGAGCACCATCCGGGCCAGCAGCGGCCGGCCGTCGGGGCCGGTGGTGACGAAGCCGGTCAGTTGGACCCGGCGGTCGCCGATCGAGGTGCCCCGGTCGAACAGGGCCCGGGAGGCGTAGTCGAGCACGGCGACGCGCACCGGGTCGCCGTCGGGCAGCGGCGGATAGTCGGACGGCTGCTGACGGGTGGCGACGGCGGTGCCGGCCTGCCCGGCCGCGTACGAGCCCAGGGCCGGCGGGGCGACCAGCAGCAGGCCCAGCACGGGCAGGATCAGCAGCCAGCCGACCCGCGGCTCGTGGTGTCCGTGCCCGTCGTCGGGTCCGCCGTCGCGGTCGTGCCCGTGGCCGTCGTACGAGCCGTCGCCGTCGTGTCCGTCGTGGTCGCCCTGGGCGTCGTGGTCGTCGTCGTGGCCGGCGGGCGTACGCCGCAGCAGTGGGCGCAGCTCGTAGAAGAGGGTCATGACCGCGGCGGCCACCAGCAGCAGGCCGGCGGCGACCAGGAAGGGACGCAGCCCCTCCTTGACGTAGCGCAGGTGCAGGTCGGTGAGGCTGGCCCGGATCACCGCGCCCCCGAGCAGCAGCAGGACGACCGCCTGCGCCTGCCGGTTCACAGCAGCACCGCCCCGGTCGCGGCGGCCACCGCGACGGCCACCGCGAAGGTGGCCGGGGCGAACCGCAGCGCGAACCGCCGGCCGAAGACCCCGGCCTGCATCGAGATGAGCTTGAGGTCGACCATCGGCCCCACCACCAGGAAGACCAGTCGGGAGGTGAGCGAGAACTGCGACAGCGAGGCGGCGACGAAGGCGTCGGCCTCGGAGCAGAGGGAGAGCAGCACGGCGAGCGCGGCCAGCGCGAGCACCGACAGCACCGGCTCGTCGGCGAGGGTCTGCAGCCAGCGCTCCGGCACCACGACGTTGATCGTGGCGGCGGCGGCCGCGCCGATGACCAGGAAGCCGCCGGCGTGCGTCACGTCGTGCCGGACCGCTCCCCAGAACGCCCGCCCGCGCGAGCCGTCCGCCAGCTCCGGCCGGCGCGGCAGCCGGATCCAGTCGGCCCGGCCGAGGCGCAGCCACAGCCAGCCCATGGCCATCGCGACGAGCAGGCTCGCGACCGCCCGGCCGAGGACCATCGCCGGGTCGTCGGGGAAGGCCACGGCGGTGGCGGTCAGCACGATCGGGTTGATCGCCGGGGCGGCGAGCAGGAACGCCAGGGCGGCGGCCGGGGTGACCCCGCGCCGGATCAGCGACCCGGCGATCGGCACCGCCCCGCACTCGCAGCCGGGCAGCACCACGCCGGCCGCGCTGGCCACCGGCACCGCGAGCGCGGGACGACGCGGCAGTGCCCGGGCCCAGAACGACCGGGGCACGAAGACCGCGATCACCGCGGAGAGCAGCACCCCGAAGACGAGGAACGGCACGGCCTGCACCATGACCGAGACGAAGACGGTCGTCCAGGTCTGCAACCGGGGCGCCGACAGGGCCCGGGCGAACGGGTCGCGGAAGACGACCAGCAGGATCAGCAGGCCGGCGAGCACCTCCACCGACCCGATCCGCCGCTCCGGGCCGCGCGGCGCCGGCTTCTGCTCGCGTACGCCCGGGGCGGCCACGCCCACCGCGCCCGGGTGCGGCCCCTCCGGCGCGCGGCGCTCAGCCTCGGATGTCACGTACGTGTCCCTCTGCCGGGTTTCCCAGTGGCCGCCCGAGAGTACCGGGCCGGAATCGACGGCGTCGATCGAACGCGCTGGTGAGCTGGGGAAAGATCACTTTGCTGGTTGATCTTCAAAGGTGTTAGCGTCGGCGCGACAACTTCACATCCGACAGGGGAGCGCACAGCGCTGAGAGTGCGGGCACCGCCCGCAGACCCTCGAACCTGATCTGGGTAATGCCAGCGCAGGGAGTTCGGTCGACCTCCAGCCGCGTCGACGTCCGGCACGTTCCGGACGCGGCGTGCGTCTTCTCCTGGTTCTCGTTCGGGACTGGGAGCAATCATGCGAGACAACAACACCGCCACCCGGTGGCGTACGGTCGACGTCGTCGTCGCCGCGGTGATCGCGGTGGCCTTCGGCGTCATCTTCTGGGCCTGGGGCCTGCTGTGGCGGGCCGTCGACCCGGCGTTCGCGTTCTTCCCCGCCGGCCAGGCGATCATGTACGGCGTCTGGCTGATCCCGGCCGTCCTCGGCGGCCTGGTGATCCGCAAGCCCGGCGCGGCGCTCTTCTGCGAGGCGGTGGCGGCGACGGTCTCGGCGCTGCTCGGCTCGGAGTGGGGCGGCATCACCATCGTCCAGGGCCTGATCCAGGGGCTCGGCGCCGAACTGGCCTTCGCCGCGTTCCGGTACCGCTCGTTCCGGCTGCCCACCGCGCTGATCGCGGGTGCGCTGACCGGCCTCGGCGCGGCGCTGTTCGACTTCTTCGTCTGGAACAGCGAGTACGCGCTGGGCAGCTACCGCATCCCGTACGCCCTGCTCACCATCGCCAGCGCCACGATCGTCGCGGGTGCCGGCGGCTGGGCCCTGACCCGCGCCCTGGCCACCACGGGCGCCCTGGACCGCTTCCCCGCCGCCCGCGACCGCACCCTGATCTGACAGGCCCGACGGAAGCGCGTTGATCATGAGGTTGACGGCGATGTGGATCTCCGTGAGCGCCGCCAACCTCATGATCGACGCCACGGGGCGGGACGGGAGGGGGACGGCGTGGGGGCCGTAGTCGTGCGCGGGTTCGGGTGGCGGCACGCCGGGCGACGGGCGTGGGCCGTACGCGGGGTCGACCTGCGCGTCGAGGCCGGCGAGCGGGTGCTGCTGCTCGGCCCCTCCGGGGCCGGCAAGAGCACCCTGCTCGCCGCGCTGGCCGGGCTGCTGCCCGAGGACTCGGGCGAGCAGGAGGGCACCGTCGAGATCGACGGGCTCGACCCCCGCAAGGGCCGCGAACGGGTGGGCATCGTCTTCCAGGACCCGGAAACCCAGCTCGTGATGGCCCGCAGCGGCGACGACGTGGCGTTCGGGCTGGAGAACCGGGGCACCCCCGCCGGGGAGATCTGGCCCCGCGTCGACGAGGCGTTGACGCGGGTCGGCTTCCCGTACCCCCGGGACCGCCCCACCGCCGCCCTCTCCGGCGGCGAGCAGCAGCGGCTCGCCCTGGCCGGCGTACTGGCCCTGCGCCCCGGGTTGCTGCTGCTCGACGAGCCCACCGCCAATCTCGACCCGACCGGCGCCGCGCTGATCCGGGCGGCCGTGGCCGGCGCCCTGGACGCCGACACCACGCTGATCCTGGTCGAGCACCGCGTCGCCGAGACGCTGTCCCTGGTCGACCGGGTCGTCGTGCTCGAACCGGGCGGCGGCGTCCGCGCCGACGGCACGCCCGAGGCCGTCTTCGGTACGCACGGCGACGCGCTCGCCGACGAGGGCGTCTGGGTGCCCGGCCGCCCGGTGCCGCCCCGACACGCGACCGCGCCGCCCGGCGACGTGCTGGTCACCGCCGACCGGCTCGGCCTGCCGCCCCGGCTGGCCGCCGTCGACCTGGCGGTACGCGCCGGCGAGGCACTCGCCGTCGTCGGTCCCAACGGGGCCGGCAAGTCGACCCTCGCCCTGCTGCTCGGCGGCCTGCTCAGGCCCGGGACCGGCCGGGTCGCGGCGACGCCCGCACTGGCCGGCGACGACGCCCGCACTCCCCCGCACCGCTGGCGCGCCCCGGCGCTCGCCCGCCGGATCGGCTCGGTCTTCCAGGACCCGGAGCACCAGTTCGTCACCAACACCGTCTTCGACGAGCTGGCGCTCGGCCCGCGCCGCACCGGCCAGCCCGAGGCGGCGGTACGGTCCACGGTCGACACCCTGCTGGACCGGCTGCGGTTGACGAAGCTCGCGGCTGCCAACCCGTACACCCTCTCGGGCGGGGAGGCGCGGCGGCTGAGCGTGGCGACCGCCCTGGCCACCGCACCCCGCCTGCTCGTCTGCGACGAACCGACCTTCGGCCAGGACCGGCGCACCTGGCTGGAGCTGGTGGACCTCTTCGCCGAACTGCGCGACGCCGGGCACGGCCTGGTCGCGGTCACCCACGACCCGGAGTTCGTGGCCGCCCTGGCAGATCGCCGCCTCACCCTGGAGTGGGTGTGATCAGCTTCGAGCCGGTCGCCGCGCCGGATGCGCCGCTGGCCCGGCGCAACCCGGTGGCCAAGCTCGCCGCGGCGCTGGTCTTCTCGTTCATCCTGATCGCCACCCTCGACCCGGTGGCGCCGGCCATCGCAATCGCCGTCGAACTGGCCCTGCTGCCCCTGTTCGGGGTCCGCCTGCGGGTGTTGGCACGGCGGGCCTGGCCGCTGCTCGTCGGCGCCGTGGGCGTGGTGGTGACGCTGGTACTGTTCGCGGCCGAGCGTTCCGGCCGGGTGCTGGTCGAGGCCGGCCCGGTGGTGGTCACCTCCGGGGTGCTGCTCACCGCGCTCGGCCTGGTGCTGCGCATGTTCGCGGTGGCGCTGCCCGGTGTGATCGTCTTCGCCACCACCGACCCGACCGACCTGGCGGACGCGCTGATCCAGAACGCGAGGGCGCCCGCCCGCTTCGCCATCGGGGCGCTGGCCGCGTTCCGGCTCGTGCCGCTGCTCGGGCAGGAGTGGCAGATGATCTCGATGGCCCGTCGCGCGCGGGGCGTGGAGGCCGGCCGCAACCCGTCGGCGAAGCTGCGGCTGTTCGCCTCGACGGCGTTCGCGCTGCTGGTCGGGGCGATCCGCCGGGGCACCCGGCTGGCCGTGGCGATGGACGCCCGGGGCTTCGACGCCGGGATCCCGCGCACCGTCGCCCGGCGACAGCGCTTCGTCGCCGCCGACGGCCTGCTGATCGTCGGCGCTGCGGTGCTCGCCGGGGCCGCGCTGACCGTCAGCGTGCTGGTCGGCACCTTCCGCCCGTTGATCGGCTGAGCCGCCCCGCCTGAGTGACGGCCGGGCGACCACGGTCTGTTTCAGGAACCGGGACTGGCTGCGCCGGACCTCGACGACGGCGGTGCAGCCCGCCCGCCCGATACCACACAGGTATTTTTATGCCGTACAGGTATCAGCGTTCCGGCGGCAGTGGTTCGTCAGACGCCACCACTTCCGCGACACGTCCCACGGGCGGACGGGCCGGGTGGAGCCGCCGTGACCGGCGACTCCACCCGGCCGGCACCGTCAGCTGCGCCGGAAGGCGTACCGGCGGGCCTGTCCGGCCTTCTGGCCGCGCAGCGTGCCGGCTCGGCCGGCGCCGGAGACCGGCGGACCGGCCTTCGGCGCGGCCGGCCGGGCGCCCGGCAGCGCCGGCACGACCGGCGCGACCGCCACCTCGTCGAGGTTGACGGGCGTCAGGTCCGCGGCGGACGGCGTGGGAACGGTGGTACGGGACTTCTTCGGGTTGCGCCTGGCGGGCATCCGGTGCCTCCTCGGTCGGGCGGGATCGGGACTGCTGCCCCGGGATCGACCACGAGGAACACCACCGCCTCGGCGGCAGGTGCGGAATGCGGACGCCCGGGAGCACGCGGACCCACGGCAAGCAGCGGCGGGTCGGCTCGGAGGTGGGGCGTCAGTTGCGCATGCCCACACGCTAGCCGCCCGGCCGGTCGCGCGCAGCCGAATTACCGGCACGATCGGCGGCGGAACGGCCGACCCGCCTCCGGGCCGTCACGCCCGGCGATACGGTCACAGCGGCGGGTGTCGACGGCGGAGGGCGGGCGGATGGCCGGGCGGGCGACGGCGCGGATCGGCGTGACGGGGCTGGCGGTGATGGGCCGGAACCTGGCCCGCAACCTGGCCCGCAACGGCTTCGCCGTGGCGGTGCACAACCGCTCGCCGGAGCGCACCCGCAGCCTCGTGGCGGAGCACGGGGACGAGGGGACGTTCGTGCCCGCCGAGTCGATGGCCGACTTCGTCGCCTCGCTGGAGCGGCCCCGGGCGGTGATCGTGATGGTCAAGGCGGGCGGCCCCACCGACGCGGTGCTCGACGAGCTGGTCGCGCTGCTCGACGCCGGCGACATCGTCGTGGACTGCGGCAACGCGCACTTCGCCGACACCCGCCGGCGGGAGGAGGCGCTGCGCGCGTACGGGCTGCACTTCGTCGGCACCGGTGTCTCCGGCGGCGAAGAGGGCGCGCTGCGCGGCCCGAGCATCATGCCGGGCGGGTCGGCCGAGTCGTACCGCACGCTCGGGCCGATCTTCGAGCGGATCGCCGCCCAGGTGAACGGGGTGCCGTGCTGCCGGCACATCGGGCCGGACGGCGCCGGGCACTTCGTCAAGATGGTCCACAACGGCATCGAGTACGCCGACATGCAGCTCATCGCCGAGGCGTACGACCTGCTGCGGGCCGGTCTGGGCGCGGAGCCGGCGGAGATCGCGGAGGTCTTCCGCGGCTGGAACTCCGGCGAGCTGGAGTCCTTCCTGATCGAGATCACCGCGGACGTCCTGGCGCACACCGACGCGGCCACCGGACGGCCGTTCGTGGACGTCGTGCTCGACCGCGCCGAGCAGAAGGGCACCGGCCGCTGGACGGTGCAGAGCGCGCTGGACCTCGGCATCCCCATCACCGGCATCGCCGAGGCGACCTTCGCCCGGTCGCTGTCCGGGCACGCCGACCAGCGCGAGGCGGCCCGCCGGGCGTTCCCGGACGCGGGCGCCACCTGGCGGGTCGAGGACCGCGACGCCTTCGTCGAGGACGTCCGGCGCGCCCTGCTCGCCTCGAAGATCGTCGCGTACGCGCAGGGCTTCGACCACATCCGGGCCGGCTCCCGGGAGTACGACTGGGGTATCGACCTGGGCGGCACGGCGACGATCTGGCGGGGCGGCTGCATCATCCGGGCCCGCTTCCTCGACCGCATCCGCCAGGCGTACGACGAGCGGCCCGACCTGCCGACGCTGCTGGTGGCGCCGTGGTTCGCGGACACCGTCGACGACGGGGTGCCGAGCTGGCGGCGGGTGGTGTCCGACGCGGCGCGGGCGGGCGTGCCGGCCCCGGCGTTCGCCTCGTCGCTGGCGTACTTCGACGCGCTACGCGCGCGGCGGCTCCCCGCCGCCCTGATCCAGGGGCTGCGCGACAACTTCGGGGCGCACACCTACCAGCGCGTCGACCGCGAAGGCACCTTCCACACCAACTGGCCCACCGACAGGACCGAAACCAGCACCTGACCCACCCACCCAGCGGTCGATCATGCACTCGTGGTGGGCGAAAGACCGGTCACAGGGCTTTCGCGGGGCACCACAACTGCATGATCGCCACGCGGGATGGGTGGGGCGGGTGGGGGTCAGAAGAAACGGCGGCGCTTGGCCTTCTGCGGGCGGAGCATGTCGGCGCCCTTGGTGAGCAGGCGGCTCATTCCGGATGGGCCGCGTCGGGCCTCCAGGGTGTGGCTGAGCCGGCGCGCGCCGGCCGCCGCCAACGGCACGGCGACGGCCATCATCGCCCACTGGGCAATACGCTTCTGGATCATGTGGGTTCACCTCCGTCGGTGGCTGCTGACCACCGTGGTACCCCGTACGACCGGGCGGTAAGCCTCAGCTCGGCGGGGCGACCGGGTTGGGCAGCGCCCCACCGAAGCGCCGGTCCCGCTGGGCGTACAGCTCGCAGGCGTACCAGAGGTGACGGCGGTCGAAGTCGGGCCAGAGCGTGTCGAGGAAGATCAGCTCGGCGTACGCGGTCTGCCAGAGCAGGAAGTTGGAGATCCGTTCCTCGCCCGAGGGCCGCAGGAACAGGTCCACCTCGGGGATCTCCGGGTGGTAGAGGTACTTCGCGACGGTCTTCTCGTTGACCTTCTCCGGGTCCAGCCGGCCCGCCGCGACGTCGCGGGCGATGGCGGCGGCGGCGTCGGCGATCTCGGCCTGCCCGCCGTAGTTGACGCAGAACTGGAGGGTCAGCGTCGAGTTGCCCCGCGACATCTCCTCGGCCGTCTGCAACTCGGAGATGACGCTCTTCCACAGCCGGCCGGCCCGGCCGGACCAGACCACCCGCACCCCCAGGTCGACCAACTGGTCGCGGCGGCGGCGGATGACGTCGCGGTTGAAGCCCATCAGGAACCGGACCTCGTCCGGCGAGCGCCGCCAGTTCTCCGTGGAGAAGGCGTACGCCGACAGGTAGGGGATGCCCAGCTCGATGGCGCCCTCGACCGTGTCGAAGAGGGAGAACTCGCCCGCCTCGTGGCCCTTGGTGCGGGGCAGTCCACGCTCCTTGGCCCACCGGCCGTTGCCGTCCATCACGACGGCGACGTGCTTCGGCACCGCGTCGGCGGGCAGGGCCGGCGGTCGGGCGCCCGACGGGTGTGGTGTCGGCGGCACCGGCTCACGACGCCCGGCCCTCAACGATCGGATCACTCCGTCCTCCCCCTGCTCACGCTGTCCGCACCGGAGCCGGCGCCGGGCGGCGACGGGACCGGGCCGGCCGTCGGGGCGCCCCGGTCGACCAGCGGCAGCGAGCGTAGCGCGCGCTCCAGGTGCCATTGCAGGTGCGCCGCGACCAGGCCGCTGCACTCCCGGCGTACGCCTGCCTCGGTGGCGTCGGCGACCCGCCAGTCGCCGGTGGTCAGCGCGGACATCAGGTCGACGGTGGCCGGGGCGGGGTGGGCCGCGCCCGGCGGCCGGCAGTCCGGGCAGACCGCGCCCCCGGCCGGTACGGAGAACGCCCGGTGCCGCCCCGGCGTGCCACACACGGCGCAGGCGGTCAGCGCCGGCGCCCAGCCGGCCAGCGCCATGCCCCGCAGCAGGTACGCGTCGAGCACCAGGGTGGTGGCGTGGCTGCCCTCGGCGAGCGCCCGCAGCGCGCCCAGGGTGAGCTGGAACAGCCGCAGCGACGGTTCCCGCTCGACGGGGGTGAGCCGCTCGGCGGTCTCGGCGATCGCGCTGGCGGCCGTGTAGCGGGAGTAGTCGCCGAGGAACCGCTTGCCGTAGAGGTCGATGCCCTCGACCTGGCTGACCGTGTGCAGCGAACTGCCGTGGTTGCCCTTCGGGTCACCGGCGAGCTGGACGT
Organism: Micromonospora echinofusca; assembly: GCF_900091445.1. Taxonomy (NCBI): domain Bacteria; kingdom Bacillati; phylum Actinomycetota; class Actinomycetes; order Micromonosporales; family Micromonosporaceae; genus Micromonospora; species Micromonospora echinofusca. Next base: position 1,025,656 of record NZ_LT607733.1, on the reverse strand, counting down.
CCACGTGGCCGAAGGGCTCCAGCCGGGCGCCGAACTTGCTGCTGGTGCGGCGGATCCCCCGGGCCACCGCGCGCAGCCGGCCGTGCCGGCGGGTGAGCAGGGTGATGATCCGGTCGGATTCGCCGAGCTTCTGCACGCGCAGGACCACCGCGTCGTCGCGGTAGAGCTGTCGGCGGTACCCGGCCATCGGACCATTCTCTCTCGGGGTGCGGAATCAGGGTCAGCTCGGGGTGTCCACGTGCCGAACCCCGATGCGCGGGGGCCGTCACGCCTCGTAGCGTGCTCGCATGGCTCTGCACCGCACCGCCGCCGCGCTCGCTGCGGCCACCACCCTGATCGTCACCGCCGGGTGCGACAACCTGTCCTTCCGCCGGCTCGACTACGACAACACCGAGGCGGTCCGGATCAGCAGCATCCGGGTGCTCCCGGGGGCCGGCGACGTGACCGTACGCGCCATCGGCGCGCAGGACGAGGTGCGGATCAAGCGGGTGGTGCGTTACCAGGGCGGCCAGCCCGCCGCGACGTACGAGGTCAAGGGCGGCGAACTGGTGCTGGACACCGACTGCGGCTCCCGGTGCAGCGTCTCCTACGAGGTCACCGCCCCGGACGGGGTGAGCGTGAAGGGCGAGACCGGCTCCGGTGACGTCGACCTGAGCAGGGTGGGCCCGGTGGAGATGCGGCTCGGCTCCGGCAACATCCGGGTGACCGCCGCCAGCGGCCCCGTACGCGCGGAGACCGGCTCCGGCAACATCCAGGTGGCCGGCGCCACCGGGCCCGTACGCGCACAGACCGGCTCCGGCAACGTCGAGGTCGACGAGGCCGCGGGCGCGGTCACGCTGCGTACCTCGTCGGGCGACATCACCGGGCACCGCCTCGACGGCGGGGTGGACGCGGAGACAGGCTCCGGTGACGTCACCGTCGACCTCACGACGCCCGCCTCGGCGCGGGTGCACGCCTCCAGCGGCAACGTCGAGCTGGTCGTGCCGGCGGGTCGCTACCGGGTCCGCTCCAGCACCGACAGCGGCGACGCCGAGCTGGGCGTCACCGACGACCCGTCCGCCACGCTGGTGCTCGACCTCTCCACGGGCAGCGGCAACGTGACGGTCACCCAGCGCTGATCTCGACGGTCTCCGGCTCCCGGGGCGCCGGCACCGCCGCCCGCCCCGTGGCCGGGGCGCCGACCGGGCGGGCGGTGTCGGGACGGTCGGCCGGCCGGCCGGCAGCCGCGCGGGTGGCGCCCGGACCACCGCCGGTGCGACCGGCAGCCGCGCGGACGGTGGCCGGGGCGGGGCGGGCGCGGCCGGGGACCAGCTCCGGCGGCCTGCGCGCCGCCACGTCCTCCACCCAGCCGACCAGGGCGGTGACCGCGGCGACCAGCGCGAAGACGAGCACCACCCGGATCGCCAGGCCGACCGGGTCCTGGTGCGACCAGCCCACCACGTCGACCAGCGGGGTGAGCGCCACCACGAACGGCATGTGCCACAGGTAGACGGTCAGCGCCCGCCGGTTGAACACGGTCACCACCCGGCCGAACGCGGCGCTGCGGTCCACCCACGGCGCGCTCGCGGGCCCCCGGCCGAGCAGCACGAGGACGAACGCCGCCGACCAGAGCGCGTTGCCCAAAGGGTTGTCGTTCAGGTCGTACCCGCGGGGACCGGGGTGGGTGACGATCCAGGCGGCACCGGCGGCGGCGAGGGCCAGCGCGACCGGCACCAGCACCCGGTTGGCGAGGCGGCGCAGCATGCCGGCCTGGTGGGCGAAGCCGAGCAGCCAGGCCCCGAAGTAGAGCCCGAAATGCTGCAGCGCCACGGGCAGCGCCGGGAGCAGGCCCAGTTCGGCCGCCGCGAGCAGGGCGTACGGGGCGACGAGGGTGGGCACCGGTGCGCGCCGGAACAGCCACAGGGCCACCGGCGAGGCGAGCACGAACCAGAGGTAGTCGCGCAGGTACCAGATCACGCTGAGCGCGATCGCACCCCAGCCGTTGGCCGGCGGGTCGGCGATGGGGAAGATCCAGAGCAGCACCTTCGGGCTCAGGGGCAGCCCGGTGAGCAGCATGGCCGGTACGAAGACGGCGGCGAGCACCCAGAGCGACGGCAACAGTCGCCGCAACCGGCGGACGACCGCCCCCGGTCCCCACCGGTGCAGCGAGGCCGCCATCAGCGAGCCGGCGAGCGCGAACATCACCGACATCGCCGGGAAGACGAGGGTCAGCGTGGCCCAACCGGTGACGTGGTAGACGACGACTCGAACGATGGCCAGGAAGCGGAGCAGGTCCAGGTATCGGTTTCGCATCAGCCTGCATCTATGTCCGGGAATACGGGGGCTGTCCTATCCCCTACCCTCCGGGCCGAGCGCGACAAACAGAAGGGGACCCACCAGAAGGTGACATCTTCCATACGTCCGACCGATACCGATCATGCGCCGGACGGGCTCGGGGGCCGGGACGCGCCGCGCCCCGACCCCCGGCGTCAGAAGCCCAGCTTGCGCAGCTGCTTCGGATCCCGCTGCCAGTCCTTCGCCACCCGGACGTGCAGGTCGAGGTAGACCCGGGTGCCGAGCAGCTCCTCGATCTGCCGGCGGGCCGTGGTGCCGACGTGCTTGAGCCGGCTCGCCCGGTGGCCGATCACGATCGCCTTCTGGCTCGGCCGCTCGACGTAGAGGTCCGCGTAGATCTTCGTGAGCTGACCCTCGGGGATCATCTCCTCGACGACCACCGCGATGGAGTGCGGCAGCTCGTCGCGGACGCCCTCCAGGGCGGCCTCCCGGATCAGCTCGGCGACCAGCACCTGCTCCGGGTCGTCGGTGAGCATGTCGTCCGGATAGAGCTGCGGCGACTCGGGCAGGTAGCCGGTCATCACGTCGACCAGGGTGTCCACCTGGTGCCCGGAGACCGCGCTGACCGGCACCACCTCGGCGAACTCGCCCAGCTCGCTGACCGCGAGCAGCTGCTCGGCCAGCCGCTTGCGGTCCACCAGGTCGGTCTTCGTGACCACCGCGAGCACCGTGGCCTTCAGCTCGGCCAGCTCGCCGGTGATGAACCGGTCGCCCCGCCCGATCGGCTCGTCCGCCGGGATGCAGAGGCCGATCACGTCGACCTCGCTCCAGGTCTGCCGGACCAAATCGTTGAGGCGCTCGCCCAGCAGCGTGCGGGGCCGGTGCAGGCCCGGGGTGTCGACCAGCACGAGCTGGGACTCCGGGCGGTGCAGGACGGCCCGGATGATGTGCCGGGTCGTCTGCGGCTTGTTCGAGGTGATGGCGATCTTCTGCCCGACGATCGCGTTGGTCAACGTCGACTTGCCGGCGTTCGGCCGGCCGACGAAACAGGCGAATCCGGCCCGGTAGGGGCGCGGCTGGAGGTCGCTCACGCCGCCGCCCCGCTCCGGGTGCTCCGAGGCGGCACGCCGCCGCGCCCGCTCACTCGACCACCGTGCCGAGGACGGACCCGTCCGGGGCGGCCACGTGGATCGGCGCGTCCGCGGCGAGGTCGCGTACCGCCGCGTGCCCGGCACCGTCCAGCGTCGACGCCTCGGTGACCACCACCGCGGCCTCCAGCCGGGTCGCGCCGGCCGCCGCCGCCGAGGCCACCGCGAGCTGGAGCGCGGTGATCGTCAGCGAGGGCAACGAGACGCTGGCCGCGGCGTACGTCCGACCGTCCTGGTCGCGGACCGCCGCGCCCTCCACGGCGCCCACCCGGCCACGTGCGCCCCGCGCCAGGACGACCAGCTTGCCGTCCTCGGCGCTCAGCTCGACCGGGTCGGACGGGGTGGGCCGGGCGGCCGGTACGGCGGGTGACTCAGGCATCGGCGGGTTGCCTCTCCTCGGATCGGTTCGGGTCGTCCCGGTGCTCCGCGTGCTCGCCGCGGCCCGGGCCGTTGTGGGTGTCGGTCGACTCCGCCCGGCTGACCAGCACGGTGTCGATCCGGTTGCGTCGGCCGGTGGTGCCCTCGGCGATCAGCCGGAGCCCGGCCACCTCGGCCTGCGCCCCGGGGATCGGGACCCGGCCCAGGGACTGGGCGAGCAGGCCGCCGACGGTCTCCACCTCGTCGGTGGGGAGGTCGGTGTCGAACAGCTCGCCCAGGTCCTCCACCGGGAGCCGTGCGGTGACCCGCACCGCCCCGTCGTCGAGGTGCTCGACCGGCGGGCGCTCGACATCGTACTCGTCGGTGATCTCTCCGACGATCTCCTCCAGGATGTCCTCGATGGTGACCAGCCCGCCGGTGCCGCCGTACTCGTCGACGACGATGACCAGGTGGTTGCGGGCGGCCTGCATCTCCGAGAGCAGGTCGTCGACCGGCTTGGACTCGGGCACGAAGGTGGCGGGGCGCATCAGCTCGGCCACGGGGAGCTGCCGGTCCTCGGCGGCACCGCCCTGGGTGTGCCGGATCAGGTCCTTGAGGTAGAGCACGCCGAGCACGTCGTCGACGCTCTCGCCGATGACCGGGATCCGGGAGAAGCCGGAGCGCAGGAAGAGCGCCAGCGCCTGGGAGAGCGTCTTGCGCTCCTCGATCCACACCATCTCCGTACGCGGCACCATCACCTCACGGGCGATGGTGTCGCCGAGCGCGAAGACCGAGTGGATCATCTGCCGCTCGCCGTGCTCCACGACACCGCGCTGCTCGGCCAGGTCGACCAGCTCGCGCAGCTCCACCTGGGTGGCGAACGGTCCCTCCCGGAAGCCCCGGCCCGGCGTGACCGCGTTGCCGATGAGGATCAGCAGCGAGGCGAGCGGGTTCAGCGCCCGGCCCAGCCAGCGCACCAGCGGGGCCACGGAGCGCCCGACCACGTACGCGTGCTGCCGGCCGATGGTCCGGGGGCCGACGCCGACCACCACGAAGCTGATCACGGTCATCGCGCCGGCGGTGATCAGCGCCGCGCGCCAGCCCGCGCCGAAGGTGTCCACCGCGACCAGCGCCACCAGGGTGGTGGCGGTCAGCTCGGCGAGCAGCCGCAGCAGGAGCAGGAGGTTGAGGTGGCGCACCACGTCCCCGGCGACGGCCTGGAGCGTCCGCGCGCCCCGCGCGCCGTCACGGGCCAGTTCGGCGGCGCGGGCGGGCGAGACCGCGGCCAGCGCCGCCTCGGTCATGGCGATCAGGCCGGCCAGCACCACCAGGCCGGCCGCGAAGACCAGCAGTTGCAGATCGGGCAGGCCGGTGGCGCCGGCCGCCAGTGTCGGGGAGGTCATCACCGGGACCGGGTCGACCGCCAGCTCGCCAGCAGTCGGGCCTGGAGAGCGAACATCTCCCGTTCCTCCTCCGGCTCGGCGTGGTCGTAGCCGAGCAGGTGCAGCACGCCGTGGACGGTCAGCAGGTGCAGCTCGTCGGCGGCGGTGTGGCTGGCGGCGACCGCCTGCTTCGCCGCCACCTCCGGACACAGCACGATGTCGCCGAGCAACGCGGGCTCGCCACCGGCGGCGGACGTCTCACCCGGCCCGTGGTCGACGCTGCCCTCGTCCATGGGGAAGGCGAGCACGTCGGTCGGGCCGTCGCCGCCCATCCACCGATGGTTGAGCTCGGTCATGTAGTCGATGTCGACCAGCAGCACGGAGAGCTCGGCGAGGGGGTTGACCCCCATCTCGTCGAGGGCGTGCCGGGCCACGGCGAGCACGGCGTCGGTGTCGACGTCGACACCCGACTCGTTGGCGATCTCGATGGACAACAGTCTTCCCTCGGTCTATCGGCGCCGGCCGGGCCGGCCGCCCTGGGCGGAACGCCCCGGCACGGCGTGCACGCTCTGCGCCTGCTGGTTCTCCCGCTCGGCGTCCCAGCGGGCGTACGCGTCGACGATCTCCCCGACCAGCCGGTGGCGGACCACGTCGGAGCTGGAGAGCTCGGCGAAGTGCACGTCCTCGACGTTCTCCAGGATCTCGCGGACCACCCGCAGGCCGCTGGTCGTGCCGCCGGGGAGGTCCACCTGGGTGACGTCACCGGTGACGACGATCTTGGAGTTGAAGCCGAGCCGGGTGAGGAACATCTTCATCTGCTCGGGCGTCGTGTTCTGCGCCTCGTCGAGGATGATGAAGGCGTCGTTCAACGTGCGGCCCCGCATGTATGCCAGCGGTGCGACCTCGATCGTGCCCGCCGCCATCAGCTTCGGGATCGAATCCGGGTCGAGCATGTCGTGCAGCGCGTCGTAGAGCGGGCGCAGGTAGGGGTCGATCTTCTCGTTGAGCGTGCCGGGCAGGAAGCCGAGCCGCTCCCCCGCCTCGACCGCCGGCCGGGTCAGGATGATCCGGTTGACCTGCTTGGCCTGCAACGCCTGGACGGCCTTCGCCATCGCCAGGTAGGTCTTGCCGGTGCCGGCCGGGCCGATGCCGAAGACGATCGTGTGCGCGTCGATCGCGTCGACGTAGCGCTTCTGCCCCAGCGTCTTGGGACGGATGGTGCGGCCGCGCCGGGAGAGGATGTTGAGCGTCAGGACCTCGGCGGGCCGCTCGGCGCCGCCCTGCTCGAGCATGCCGACGGTACGCCGGACGGCGTCAGTGGTCAGGGTCTCGCCTTTCTCGATGAGTTCGAGCAACTCGCTGAAGATCCGCTCGGCGAGGGCGTTGTCGGCGGGAGCGCCGGTGATGGTGATCTCGTTGCCCCGGACGTGCACGTCGCTGCTGACGGAGCGCTCGACCAGTCGCAGGATCTCGTCACCCGCGCCGAGCAGGTTGACCATGATCTTGGAATCCGGGACGGTGATCCTGGTCTGCACCCGGGGCGGGCCGGGAGGTGGGGTGCCGGTCATAGGTCGGGCCGAGGGGCCCTGCGCCACCTGCTCTCGATCTCGGCACCGGGCCTGCCTGGCGCGGCGCGCTGACGTTCCTGCCATCTTATCTTTCCAACGGCACTGACACCCCGCCCATTTCCCCCGGGTACGCCGGAGCGGACCGGCAGCGCCCAGGGGCGACGGACGGGGCGGCCGCCCGGCCCCGGCCCGTCCGCTCGCACGTGCGTCAGGAGCCGGCCCGGAAGTCGTACCGCTCGAAGGTCTCCTGGTGGCGGGTGAACCGGTAGGTCGCCCAGTGCATCCGGACCACCGTGCCGTGCTCGTCCCTGGTCAGCCGGAGCAGTTCGCCCGCCTCCCGGCCCGAGAGCGTACGGAACACGTCCGGCCGGTCCGGCAGCGGGACGAAGACCGAGGGGGGCTTGCCCGCCGGGTCGTCGGCGCCCCGGGCCCGCAGTTCGCCGCCCTGCCAGGAGAAGACGTACTCGAAACCCTCCCCCCACCAGCGGCCGAGCAGCCCGCGTACGCCTTCGGGAGCGGGCGGGCCCGGCTGCCACGGCGTGATGTCGGCGGGATCGTGCTCGACCGCGGCGGCCAGCAGCCGGTGCGGCAGTTCGAGGACCTCGCCGGCGGTGCCGGAGGAGCCGAGCACGGCGACCCCCATCGCGCCGGGGGTGCCCTCCCCGCCCCGCCGGCCGTAGACGCCGGCCAGGAACCCGGGCATCGCGCCGTCGTGGCCGACGTGCATGATCCGCTTGCCCTGCGGCACCAGGATCAGCCCCAGCCCGAAACCGCCGGCCCAGTGCGTCTCGTCGGTGACCGTCGCCGGCCAGCGCATCTCGTCGAGCGTCGCCGGGGCGAGCACGGCGCCCGCCGGGTCCAGCGCCGCCGGGTCGGCGAGGAAGGCCGCCCAACGGGCCATGTCCGAGGCGGTGCTCCAGAGCTGCGCCGCCGGGCCGACCGCCCCGAAGTCGGTCGGCGGCTCGGGGTGCGCCTCGTCGGAGTAGGCGTCGACCAGGAACCCCGTCGCGGCGTACGGCCCGGGCGTCACCGAGGTCCCGGCCAGCCCCAGCGGGGTCAGCACCCGCTCGGCGAGCACCTCCGCCCAGGTGCCGCCCCGCAGGTGGCCGACGAGCCGGCCGAGCAGCGCCATGCCGAGGTTCGAGTAGTGGTAGCGGCGGCCCGGGGGCAGCACCCGCTCGGCCCGGGCCAGGTCGGCGACCAGCCCGTCGACGTCGGGCGCGCGCAGGGTGTCCCAGACGTCGCCGTACGGCTCCCGTTGCAGGCCGGCGGTGTGCGACAGCAGCCGGCGTACGGTCAGCTCGCCGTGGGCTGGCAGGTCCAGGTGCCGGCCCAGCGGGTCGTCGAGGTCGAGCAGGCCGTCGTCGCGGCACTGGAGGGTCAGCACGGCGGTGAACGTCTTCGTGACCGACCCGATCCGGAAGCGGGTGTCCGGCCCCAGCTCGGTGTCGTTGCCGGTCCCGCCGACGGCACAGGTCCAGAGCGGGCGGTCCGCCCGGTGCAGGGCCGCCGACACCGCCGGCACCCGGGCCTGCGCCTGGACCGTCCGCACCATCCGCGACAGGCGGTCGTCGGCCCCGGTCACGCGAGGTTCCGGGCCAGCATGGGGCCCAGCGGCGCCCCACCGAGCACGTGTGCGTGCACGTGGAAGACCTCCTGGCCGCCGTACGCGCCGGTGTTGAACATCAGCCGGAAGCCGTCGCCGAGCAGCCCCTCGTCCTCGGCCACCGCGGCGGCCGTGGCGAGCACCTCCCCGGCGAGCGCCGGGTCGCCCTGGGCGAGCGTCGCCACGTCGGCGTAGTGCTCCTTCGGGATGACCAGCACGTGCACCGGCGCCTTCGGGTCGATGTCGCGGAAGGCGAGCGTGGTGGCGGTTTCCCGGACGATCGTGGCCGGGATCTCCCCGGCGACGATGCGGCAGAACAGGCAGTCGGTTCCCATCGGGGCAGTGTAAGGAAGGGCACGCCGCCGACGCTCCCGTGGCGGGTTCCCCCGCCACCCTCCGGCGGCGGATGGCCTCACCGCCTGCGGGGCGGGTTCCCTCGGCGCGGGCGGGGCGGGGCGGTCGGGCATGATGGCCGGCGTGACTTCACGGGCGGTACTGGTGACGGGGGCCTCGCGCGGCATCGGGCGGGCGGTGGCGACCGCGTTCGCGGCAGGCGGCGACCGGGTGGCGATCCACCACCGGGACTCCGCGGAGCTGGCCGAGGGGCTGCGCGCCGAACTGCCCGGCGAGGGGCACGTCGTCGTCCGCGCCGACCTGACCGACCCGGACGCCGTACGGGCCATGGTCGACGAGGCCGCCGACCTGCTGGGCGGACTGGACGTGCTGGTCAACAACGCCGGCGTGTACGGCGGGCGGGACGCCCCGCACCCGGTCTTCGGCGCCTCCTACGAGCAGTGGCGCGCGCAGTGGCGGCAGGTGCTGGAGACCAACCTCACCGGCGCCGGCAACGTCATCTGGTGCGCCGCGCAGCACATGCGCGACCGGGGCGGCCGGATCGTCAACGTCTCCTCCCGGGGAGCCTTCCGGGGCGAGCCGGAGCAGCCCGCGTACGGGGCGAGCAAGGCGGGGCTGAACGCGCTGGGGCAGTCGCTGGCGGTGGCCCTCGCCCCGTACGGCATCACGGTCGCCACGGTCGCCCCGGGCTTCGTGGAGACCGACATGACCACCGGACACCTGAGCGGGGAGCGGGGCGCCGCCATCCGGGCGCAGAGCCCGTTCAACCGGGTGGCCCGCCCCGAGGAGATCGCCGCCGCCGTGCACTGGCTCGCGTCCCCGCAGGCGGAGTGGGCCTCCGGCACCATCGTCGACCTCAACGGCGCGTCCTACCTGCGCAGCTGACCGGCCTCGCCCCTCAACGAACTCCCAGCGTGGCGGGGGTGACGGTGGGCACTGCCGGGGTAAGGGTTGCCGGCATGACGGACAGCGTGCTGGACCTCACCGACGACTACCGGGTGGTCGACGGTCACGACGACGATCCCGTACTGCTGCGCCCGGACGGCAGCCCGGTGGACACCTGGCGGGAGGACTACCCGTACGACGAGCGGATGGCACGCACGGAGTACGACCACCACAAGCGGCTGCTCCAGATCGAGCTGCTGAAGCTCCAGGACTGGATCCGGGAGTCCGGCGAGCGTCTCGTGATCCTCTTCGAGGGGCGCGACGCGGCCGGCAAGGGCGGGACGATCAAGCGCTTCATGGAGCACCTCAATCCGCGCGGCGCGTCGGTGGTGGCCCTGGCCAAGCCGAACGAGCGGGAGTCCACCCAGTGGTACTTCCAGCGGTGGCTCGGGCACCTGCCGGCGGCCGGCGAGATCGTGCTGTTCGACCGGTCCTGGTACAACCGCGCGGGGGTGGAGCGGGTGATGGGCTTCTGCACCCGCAAGGAGTACCTCGAGTTCCTCCGCCAGGCCCCCGAACTGGAGAGGATGCTGGTGCGCTCGGGCATCCGCCTGGTCAAGTTCTGGTTCTCGGTGTCCCAGAACGAACAGCGCACCCGGTTCGCCGTCCGCCAGGTCGACCCGGTGCGGCAGTGGAAGCTCTCCGACATGGACATCGCCTCACTCGACAAGTGGGACGAGTACACCGAGGCCAAGGAGGCGATGTTCTTCTACACCGACACCGCCGACGCACCGTGGACGGTGGTGAAGAGCAACGACAAGAAGCGGGCCCGGATCGAGGCGATGCGCCACGTGCTGAGCCGCTTCGACTACCACGACAAGGACCACGAGGTGGTCGGCGTACCGGACCCGCGGATCATCGGCCCGGCCGGGCTGGACCTGGCCCCGGAGGAACAGCCGGTGCACGTCTTTCCCAGGCTCTGACCCCGCCGGGTCGGGTGCCGCCGTCGGTCACCAGTGGCCGAGGCGGGTGGCCAGGACGCTGAGGGCGGCCACCCCGGCGGTCGACGTACGCAGCACCGAGGGCCCCAGCCGCACCGGCCGGGCGCCGGCCTCGGTGAAGGCGGTCAGCTCGGCCGGGGCGATGCCGCCCTCCGGGCCGACGACCAGCACGATCTCACCGGCGGCGGGCAGCTCGACGGTGGTCAGCCGCTCACCCGCCTCCTCGTGCAGGACGAACGCCGCGGCGGCGCCGGCGATCCGGCGGGCCACCGTCGCGGTGGACTCGTCGGGGGCGCCGGCCACCACCGGCAGCCACGACCGGCGGGCCTGCTTCGCCGCCTCCCGGGCCGTCGCGACCCACTTCTCCCGGGCCCGAGCGCCCCGGTCGCCGCGCCACTGCGCCACCGAGCGGGACGCCGCCCAGGGCACGATCTCGTCCACCCCGACCTCGGTCATCGCCTGCACGGCCAGCTCGCCCCGGTCGCCCTTGGCGATGCCCTGCACCACCACGAGCCGGGGGACGGACGCGTCGACGTACCCCCGGGAGAGGACGTCGAGTTCGAGGGTGCCCCGGCCGACGGCCGTGACCACCGCGGACGCGGTGCCGCCCCGGCCGTCGGCGAGCAGCAGTTCCTCGCCGACGCGCAGCCGTTGCACGGTGGCGGCGTGGTGCCCCTCGGGGCCGCCCAGGGTGAGCTGGTCGGCGGTGGGCAGCGACTCGACCAGGAACAGCGGCGCGGACACGACGATCAGGCTAGCCGCCCCGGCGGACGCCGGGGCGGTCAGGCCGGTCAGGCGTGGCCGTTGAAGGCGTCGCGCATCCGGGAGAAGAAGCCGCCCTGCTTGGTGAGCTCGGCGACCTCCTCGCCCCGGGTCTTGGCGAAGTCGCGCAGCATCTTCTCCTGGTCGGCGTCGAGCTTGGTGGGGGTGCGCACGTCGAGGTGCACGTAGAGGTCGCCCCGGCCGGTGCCGCGCAGGTGCGGCACGCCCCGCGCGCGCAGCCGCATCGTGCTGCCCGGCTGGGTGCCGGCCTTGACGTCGACCGTCTCCTCGCTGTCCAGCGTCTTGATGGTCAGCCGCGTGCCGAGCGCCGCCGCCGTCATCGGCACCGTGACCCGGCAGTGCAGGTCGTCGCCCTTGCGGGAGTAGACGTCGTGCGGCCGCTCGTGGATCTCCACGTAGAGGTCGCCGGCCGTGCCGCCGCCGGGGCCGACCTCGCCCTGCTGGGCGAGCCGGATGCGCATGCCGTCCTCGACACCCGCCGGGATCTTGACGGTCAGCGAACGACGGGTGCGGACCCGGCCGTCGCCTGCGCAGGTCGGGCACGGGTGCGGAATGGTGGTGCCGTAGCCCTGGCAGACCGTGCACGGCCGGGCGGAGACCACCTGACCGAGGAAGGTGCGCTGCACGGACTGCACCTCGCCCCGGCCGGCGCACGCCTCGCAGGTGGCCAGGTGGGTGCCGGCCGCCGTGCCGGCGCCGGAGCAGGTGGTGCAGAGCACGGCGGTGTCGACGGTGATCGGCGCCTCGACGCCGAACGCGGTCTCGTGCAGATCCAGCTCCAGGCGCAGGATCGCGTCGGCGCCGGGCCGGGTCCGGGGTCGGGGACCCCGCGAGCCGCCGGCCGCGCCGCCGAAGAACGCGTCCATGATGTCCTGGAAGCCGACGAACGGCCCGGCGCCGCCGGGGCCGCCCGGGCCACCCGCACCCCCGCCGCCGGGGGCGAGCGGGTCACCGCCCAGGTCGACGATCTGCCGTTTCCGGTCGTCCGAGAGGACCTCGTACGCGGCGTTGATGTCCTTGAACTTCTCCTGGGCCTCCGGATCCGGATTCACGTCCGGGTGGAACTGCCGCGCCAGCTTGCGGTAGGCGCGCTTGATCTCGTCGTCGGAGGCTTCCCGGCTCACCCCGAGAATGCCGTAGTAGTCCCTGGCCACTGCGTTCCGTGTCCTCATGTTCGTCTCGCGTTGCGCCGGTCGGCGGCGGGAGCCGGCCGTCGGCCCTGACTGGTCAGTTCTGGGCCAGCAGCTCGCCCACGTAGCGTGCCACGGCCCGCACCGTGGCGATGGTGCCGGGGTAGTCCATCCGCGTCGGCCCGAGCACACCGAGGCCGCCGACGCTGGTCGTGCCCGGCCCGTAGCCGGTGCTGACCACCGAGGCGGCGCGCAGGTTGTCGATCTCGTTCTCGTCGCCGATCAGCACCCGCGTCGTGCTCGGCTCGGCCTCGCCGATGAGCTTGAGCATGACGACCTCCTCCTCCAGCGCCTCCAGGATGGGGCGCAGGGAACCCTGGAAGTCGAGCAGGCCACCCCGGGTGAGGTTGGCCGTGCCGGCCAGCGCGATCCGCTCCTCGTGCCGCTCGATCAGCGTCTCCAGCAGCACGGTGGAGAGGGTGGTCATGGCCGGGCGCAGGTGCGGCACCGACTCCTCGACCAGGGCCTGCACCAGCGGCGGGGTCTCCGACAGCCGGCTGCCGACCAGCTTCTCGTTGACCAGCCGGCGCAGGTCGGTGACGTCGTCGGCGGGGATCGGGGCGGGCAGCTCGACCAGCCGCTGCTCGACCCGGCCGGTGTCGGCGATCATGACGAGCATCAGCCGGGTGGTGGAGATCGGCACCAGCTCCAGGTGGCGCACCGAGGAACGGGCCAGGCTCGGGTACTGCACGACGGCGACCTGCCGGGTCAGTTGCGCCAGCAGCCGGACGGTGCGGTGCACCACGTCGTCGAGGTCGACGGCGCCGACCAGGAAGCGCTCGATGGCCCGGCGCTCGGCCGGGCTGAGCGGCTTGACCCGGGACAGCCGGTCCACGAATAGCCGGTAGCCCCGGTCGGTGGGCACCCGGCCGGCGCTGGTGTGCGGCTGGCGGATGTAGCCCTCCTCCTCCAGCACGGCCATGTCGTTGCGGACGGTCGCCGGCGAGACCCCCAGCTGGTGTCGTTCGACCAGCGCCTTGCTGCCCACGGGCTCCTGCGTGGCGACGTAGTCCTCGACGATCGCGCGCAGCACGGCGAGCTTGCGGTCGTCGAGACCCATCCTCCCCACCTCCTGTCGCACGTCGGCACCGGCACGCGGGGGGCCGGGCGGGCTGGTTGCTGGCACTCGACTGTAGCGAGTGCCAGTCTACGTCGGCAGGGCCCCCGACGCGATGATCGACCTGGGGCGATCGGTCCGATCGCCGACCGTGCCGGCCCGCCCGCGGGCGCCCGGGACCGGCCATTCGGACATCCCGACCGGTGTCACGCTGGTGCCGCCTTGCCGGCTGCCCCTACCGTGACCTCCATGACCGAACCACCTCGCCCTCCCGGAGCGGGGGACCCCGGCTTCCCGCCGGACCCGACCGCCCCGTCGGGGTTCCCCGGCCCCGCCAGCTCCGACGAACCCACCACTCCACTGTCCGGGGCACCCGGCCCGGGCAGCCATTCTCCGCCCGGTGGCTATCCGCCGCCCACCGGTGACCAGCCGCCGTCGGGCGGCTACCCCCCGCCCGGCGCGTACCCGCCGCCCGGAGACCTTCCCCCACCCGGTGGTCAGTCGCCACCCGGGGCCGGCTATCCGCCGCCCGGTGGCTTCCCGCCGCCCGGGGCCGGGTATCCCGGCGGGGGCGGCTACGGTGCGCCGACGGGCGGCTACGCCAGCAACGACGACAAGAACTGGGCCCTCATCGCCCACTTCGGCGGCGCGGTCGGCGTGATCGTCGGCGGGGGTCTGCTCGGCTGGTTGGCGCCGCTGATCGCGCTGATGGCCCGGGGGCAGCAGTCCCCGACCGCCCGGGCGCACGCCGTCGCGGCGCTGAACTTCCAGCTCACCTGGACGATCGTCGGCGTGCTGAGCTGGGTGGTCACGCTGATCACCTGTGGGGTGCTGTTCTTCGTCCCGATGCTCGTCTGGCTGGTGCCGCTGATCTTCGGCATCATCGGCGGCGTCAAGGCCAACGAGGGCGTGCTCTACCGCTACCCGATGACCTACAGCTTCACCAGGTGACCCGGGTCGGCCGCTCCCCCGGCCGGCCCCGGCACGCGGCTCAGGGCAGCAGGTCACGCACGACGGCGTCGGCGAGCAGCCGGCCGCGCAGGGTCAGCACGGCCCGCCCGGCCGCGTGCGCGTCGGCGGCCAGCAGTCCGGCGCCGAGGGCCCGCGCGGCACCGGCCCGGCCGGTCTCGTCGAGGGCGTCCAGCGGCAGCCCGGAGGCGAGGCGCAGCCGGAGCATGACGTCCTCCATGTGCGCCTCGTCGGCGGTGAGCACCTCGCGGGCCAGGCCGGGCGACCCGCCGCCGGCCAGCCGCTTCGCGTACGTCGTGGGGTGCTTGACGTTCCACCAGCGCACGCCGCCGACGTGGCTGTGCGCGCCCGGGCCGAGGCCCCACCAGTCGGCGCCGGTCCAGTAGAGCAGGTTGTGCCGACACCGGGCCGCCTCGTCGCGGGCCCAGTTCGACACCTCGTACCAGGAGTGACCGGCCGCGCCGAGGGCGGCCTCCGCGGCGAGGTAGCGGTCCGCGGCGACGTCGTCGGAGGGGTACGGCAGCTCGCCGCGCCGCATCCGCGTGGCCAGCCGGGTGCCGTCCTCCACGATCAGGGCGTACGCGCTGACGTGGTCCACCCCGGCGGCGACGACCTGGTCGAGGGAGGCGGCGAAGTCGGCCTCGCTCTCCCCCGGCGTGCCGTAGATCAGGTCCAGGTTGACGTGGTCGAACCCGGCGTCGCGCGCCTCGCGGGCGGCGGCGACGGCCCGGCCGGCGCTGTGCGTACGGTCCAGGATCGCCAGCACGCCGGGGGCGGCGGACTGCATGCCCAGCGAGATCCGGGTGTAGCCGGCGGCCCGCAGCGCCTTGAGCGACTCCGGCGTGACCGACTCGGGGTTGGCCTCGGTGGTCACCTCGGCGTCGGGCGCGAGCCCCCACGTGCGGTCGATGCCGTCGAGGATCCGGGCCAGGTCGTCGGCGGGGAGCAGGGTCGGGGTGCCGCCGCCGACGAACACGGTGTCGACCCGGGGCGGCGGGGCGTCGCCCAGCACCCGGCGGGCCAGCGCCAGCTCGGCCAGCACGGTGTCGGCGTACTCCTCCCGGCTCGCCCCGCCGCCCAGCTCGGCGGAGGTGTACGTGTTGAAGTCGCAGTAGCCGCAGCGGCTGGCGCAGAACGGCACGTGTACGTACACGCCGAAGCCGCGCGCGCCGACGGCACGGGTGGCGGTGGCGGGCAGCGACCCGTCGACGGGGACGGTTTCGCCTTCTGGAAGGACGCCGGGCATGGCCACTAGTGTGCCCTTCCATGACCTCTCCCGACGTGCTCGTACGGGCCGCCACGGCCCGTGGGGTGACCACGCTCACCCTGGACAGTCCGCACAACCGCAACGCGCTCTCCACGCCGCTGATGACCCAGCTGCTGGCCGGCCTCGCCGAGGCGGTCGCCGACGACGCCGTACGCGTGATCGTGCTGGACCACACGGGCCCGGTCTTCTGCTCCGGCGCTGACCTGAAGGAGACCGCCGCCGCGTACGCCAGCGGGACCGTGCCGGCCGGGATGCTCGGCGACGTGCTCGCGGCGGTCTGGGAGTGCCCGAAGCCGGTGGTGGCGAAGGTGGCCGGTCCGGCCCGGGCCGGGGGCCTGGGCCTGATCGCGGCGGCCGACCTGGCGGTCTGCGCGCGGGAGGCGACGTTCGCCTTCACCGAGGTGCGGATCGGGGTGGTCCCGGCGGTGATCTCCGCGACCGTGCTGCCCCGGCTGCACCCCCGCGCGGCGGCCGAGCTCTACCTGACCGGCGACGCCTTCGACGGCCGGCGGGCCGCCGAGATCGGCCTGGTCACCGCCGCCGTGCCGGCGGACGGGCTGGACGCGGCGGTTGCGGGGTACTGCGACTCTCTGGTGCGGGGGGCACCGGGCGCGCTGGCCGGGGCGAAGCAGCTGCTGCGCCGGCCGCCCGCCACGGACCTGCGGACGGAGATCGCCGGGCTGTCCACCCTGTCGACCGGGTACTTCCTGTCGGAGGAGGGACGCGAGGGCGTCCTCGCGTTCCGGGAGAAGCGGCCGGCGCGCTGGGTGCCGACCGACGGCGACACCACGCCGGGCGAGGGGCGGTAGGGCGAGGGCCGCTCCCCGCGCTGGCGGGGTGCGGGGAGCAGCCGGCGACGCGCGGGGTGAGGCCGCGCGGGAAACGGGAACGTCCGGACTCCCGGGCCGACCGGTGGCCGCTGCCACGCCGGACGGTCGGGCGGAACCGGTCGGACGACCCGCAAGGCGCCACGGGGGACGTACGCTTGTCGGACTGTCGATCAGGGGGTGTGGGTGCGTACTCGCGCAGTCGTGGCGGGCGGCGTCGTCCTCGTCGTCCTCGCCGTGGTCGGGATCTGGGTCGTCGTCCGGCAGATGGGCGGGCAGTTGCGCCTTCCCCTGGCCAGCCGGACGTGCACGGTGCAGGCGGACGGCCGGGTGACGCTGGACGCCGACCAGATGGCCAACGCGGCGACGATCGCGGCCATCGGCATCCAGCGCAAGATGCCCGAGCGGGCCGTCGTCGTCGCGCTGGCCACCGCCTACCAGGAGTCCGGCCTGCGCAACCTCGCCGGCGGCGACCGCGACTCGGTCGGGCTGTTCCAGCAGCGCCCGAGCCAGGGTTGGGGCACCCCGGAGCAGATCCGCGACCCCCGTTACGCGGCCGGCAAGTTCTACGCCGGGCTGAAGAAGGTGCGCGGCTGGGAGCGGATGCGGGTCACCGACGCGGCGCAGAAGGTGCAGCGCTCGGCCTTCCCCGAGGCGTACCAGAAGTGGGCGGACGAGTCCGAGGTGCTGACCCGGGCCCTGGTCGGGCACGCCACCGGCGCCGTCGCCTGCACGGTGGGCCGCGACCCGGCGATGCGCGGCGAGGCCGCCGCGATCGCGCTGACCCGCGGGCTGGCGCTGGACTGGGGCCTGGCCGGCGCCAGCACCGCGGCGAGCCTGACGGGCCTGACGGTCCCCGCCGCCGACGAGCGCCGGGGCTGGCGGTACGCGCACTGGCTGGTCTCCCACGCGCAGGACCACGGCGTGAAGCGGGTGCGTTTCGGCGACCTGGAGTGGACGGCCCGCGCGGGCACCTGGAACCGGACCGACGACGCCCCGGCCGACGGTCGGGTGGTCGCGGAGGTCTTCGCCGAGGCGTAGTGGCCCTCGATCTCCTTACCGGCAGTCACCGCGCAAACCGGCATTACGGCTGATAAGCCCCGTCGAATCCCCGACACGCTGCGTGGCGTAACCGCACTGCTCCCCTGGGTCCGCGCTACGGTCGCATATCGGGCCGGGCAGTACCTCGCCGCGGAGCTAGCGCGTTACGATCGGCGGCCTGTGCCAGCAATGGTTTCGCCTCATGGGGAGGGGTACGTCGAGGTGTTCGACTACGGCGACCGGACCGGTTACGAACCGATCAGTGACACCGACCGCAAGGAGTTCCACGAGCAGGGCTTCCTCCTGCTGCGCAACGTGCTGACGGAGGACCACCGGGCGGCGCTGGAGGCGGCGGTGGACCGCGTCTACGCCGAGGAGCAGGCGAAGGGCACCACCACCAAGGACGGCACCCTGCACCTGCTGGGCTTCCTGGAGCGCGACGAGCTCTTCGGCGACCTGCTGACCCACCCGATCGCCTTCCCGTACATGTGGGGCCTGGCCGGCTGGAACATCTACACCCACCACAACCACCTGGACGTCACCCCGCCGGCGGCGGAGCCGGAGAAGCCCTACTGGGGGTGGCACCAGGACGGGTACCGGCAGAACTCCGACCCGGAGACGATGGACCCGAACCTGCCCCGGCCGATGTTCTCGCTGAAGGTGGCCTACGTCCTGTCCGACCTGTCGGAGAAGGGCCGGGGCGCCACGAAGGTGATCCCGGGCAGCCACCTGTGGAACTCGCTGCCCCGCCCGGAGGACACCTCCGTGCACAACCCGGACCCGGAGGGCACGGTGGAGATCACCGCCAACCCCGGTGACGCCTTCATCTTCGACCGCCGTCAGTGGCACTCGCGGTCGACGAACCTGTCGACCATCACCCGCAAGATGCTCTTCGTCGGCTACACCTACCGGTGGATCCGGCCGCTGGACGAGCTGCACATCGACAAGGACGGCGAGTGGTGGGCCAACCGCACGCCGGTGCAGCGCCAGCTCTGCGGTGAGGGCACCCACACCGCCAACTACTGGGGCATCAACTGGGACGGCTACATCGACGACGAGATCCCGCTGCGCAAGGAGCTCAAGCAGCGCGGTCTGCTCGACCGCAGCGTGCCCTGGCTGCGCTGAGCCGCACCCGGCGCGCCCGCGCCGACGCCAGACGGGCCCCTCCCCCATGGGACGGGGCCCGTCCGTTTCGCGTGGGTCGCGCCGGTCAGCTCGGGCCGGCGAGCCGACGGCGTGCCTTCTCCCGGAGCCCTTCCGGCAGGTCGGCAGCGTCGAGCAACCGGGGCAGCAGCTCCGGCTCCAGGCTCAGGGCCCGGAACACCTCGCCGATCGTCACCCCGTGCGCGGGCCGGTCCACCACCGCGACCGGGTCGCCCGCGCCGACCTCCCCCTCGCGCAGCACCCGCAGGTACGCCCCGGGCGCCGCCCGCGCCGTGAACCGCTTGATCAGGTCGGGCACGCCCCAGAAGCCGGCGAACGTCCGGCAGGGCGTACGCGGCTTGGTCACCTGGAGCAGCGCCGAGCCGACCGCCCACTGCTCCCCGATCACGGCACCCGTCACGTCCAGCGCATGCGTGGTGAGGTTCTCCCCGAAGGCGCCTGAGCCGATGTCGCGGCCCAACTCCCCCGTCCACCAGGCGGCGTCCTCCCCGGCGTACGCGTAGACCGCCTGGTCCGGGCCGCCGTGGTGGGCGCGTTCGCCGATGAAGTCGCCGGCCACCCCGTCGGTGCGCAGCAGCACCGGGCCGTCGACCGGCCGCTTGTCGATGCCACTGCGACCGCTCGCGTCGCCCGCCCATTGCGCCTCGGTCACGATGCCGATGTTCACCGAAGCCAGCCTGCCCGTCATGGCGGTCAGCCTAGCCCGCGCGGCCGTCGGCGACGGGGGCGAGGAAGAGCCCCTCGTCGACGCGCCCGGCGGCGGCGAGGGGCTCTTCCTCGGCGCGGGCTCAGCCCTTGACCGCTCCGACCAGCCTCGGCCCTTGACGGCTCCGGCGCGGCTCAGCCCTTGACCGCTCCGGCCACCAGCCCGGAGACCATCCGCCGCTGCACCAGCAGGAAGAAGACGATCACCGGCAGGGTGAACAGCGTGGAGGCGGCCATCACCGGGCCCCAGGCCGTGTCGTCGCGGCCGAAGAAGAACGTCATCGCGACCGGCAGCGTGTAGCTCTCCTGGTCGTTGATGAAGGTCAGCGCGAAGATCAGCTCGTTCCAGGCGGTGATGAACGAGAAGATGCTGGTGGCCACCAGCCCGGGCGCCACCAGCGGGAAGAGGACCTTGCGGAAGGTCTGCGCCCGGCTGGCCCCGTCGATGGCGGCGGCCTCCTCCAGTTCCTTGGGCACGGCGGCGACGAAGCCGCGCAGCATCCAGACCGCGAACGGCAGCGAGAAGCCGAGGTAGGTGAGGATCAGGCTGGGCAGGGTGTTGTAGAGCCCGAGCCGCTGGATCATCAGGAACAGCGGGATGACCAGCGCCTCCAGCGGGATCATCTGCACCACCAGCAGCATGATCAGGAACGTGGTCCGCAGCTTGAACCGGAACCGGGCCACCGCGGTGGCGGCCAGCAGCGCCACGAGGCCGCTGAGCACCACCGTGGAGACCGCCACCAGCGCGCTGTTGAAAAAGAAGTCGGCGAACGTGACGCCCGGGATCAGGTTGCCGGTGAGGATCTGCCGGTAGTGCTCCAGGGTCGGCTCGCTGGGCACCGGCCGGGGGGTCGACGAGAAGATCTCCGAGCTCGGCTTCAGCGAGGTCGCGATCATCCAGTAGACCGGGAACGCGGCGAAGAGCGCCACCAGCAGCCCCGCGCCGTTGAGGGCGAGCCGCTTCGCGCCCCCGCCGCCTCCGCGTCGCGTCACGCGTCCTCCTCCTGCTTGAGCACCATGCGGACGTAGAGGCCGGTCACCACCAGCAGGATCAGGGTGAGGATCACCGCGATCGCGGCACCGAGGCCGTACTTCGGCGGGGGCGAGAACGCCTCCGCGTACGAGTAGATGGAGAGCATGAACGTCGGCCGGTCCTGCGTACCGCCGGCCAGCACGAACTGCTGGGTGAAGACCTTGAAGTCCCAGATCGTGGAGAGCACGATCAGGATCCCGAAGACCGGCCGCAGCAGCGGGAAGGTGATCTTCCAGAACACCTTCCATGGCCCGGCCCCGTCGACCCGGGCCGCCTCGTGCAGTTCGCTCGGCACGCTCTTGAGCCCGGCCAGCACGCTGACCGCGATGAACGGGAACGAGTGCCAGACCACCACCAGGGTCAGGATCGAGAAGAACAGCAGGGGCGAGTTGAACCAGCCGTAGCCGGTCCAGTCGCTGCGCCCGAAGAGGCTCTGCGACAGCCCGTCGGGCAGCGCGTTGAACAACCAGGTGACCAGGCCGCTCGTGTCGTCGAAGATCCACTTCCAGACGATCGTGCCGGTCAGCGCCGGGGTGGCCCAGGCGAGCATCACGCAACTGGCCACGAAGGCGGCCATCCGCCTGCCGAGCCGGTTGAGCAGCAGCCCGACCAGGGTGCCCAGCACCATCGTGAGCGCGACGTTGGCCACGGCGAAGAGGACCGTGTTGCGCAGCACCGTCAGGAAGAACGGGTCGCTGAGGATCTCGGCATAGTTGCCGAGGCCCACCCACGGCCACTCGCGGTCGCCGCGCAACTGTCGGACGTTGTTGAGCTGGTGGAAGGACATCACCACCACCTGGCCGAGCGGCCAGAGCAGCAGCACGCCGATGATCACCAGGCAGGGCAGGAGCAGCAGGTAGGGCAGGCGGTCCACCCGGCGACGCCGCCGCGCGGGGGTCTCCCGCGCGGCGGCCGTCTCCGGCGCCTCGGTCAGCGTGGTCACTTGGCGTTGAGGATGCTTTCCATCTCCGCGGCCGCGTCGGCGGTAGCCTTCTCGACCGTCTTCTGACCCTTCATGACCGAGCTGTTCATCGCCTGGGTCACCGTCTTGGTCCGGCTGACCTCGACCCACTTGGGGGTGAGCGGCGTGAGCTTGGTGTTCTGCATCGTGGTGGCGAACGCCGCCATGATCTTGTCGCTGGCGTACTTGTCGCCGCCGACGAGGTCCTTGTAGACCGGGAAGAAGCCGAGGCTGTCGGCGAACGCCTGGTCGTTCTTCTTGTTCAGCAGCACGGTCATGTAGTCCCAGGCGAGATCCTGCCGCTCGCTGTCCTTCCAGATCGCGACGTCGGAGCCGCCGGCGAAGCCGGGCGCCGCCTTGCCGTCGGGGCCGGGGATCGGGAACGTGCCCCAGACCTTCTCGATCTCCGGGTTGTCCTTCTTGATGGCGCCCTGCTGCCAGCTACCGCCGAAGGCCATCGCCGCCTTGCCGGTGGCGAACTGCGTCCGGGCGTCGATCTCGTTCCAGCCCGCGGCGGCCGGCGGGGCCACCTTGTGCACGGTCACCAGGTCGGTCCAGAACTTGACGGCCTTCTGCGCCTCCGGCGTGTTGTAGCCGGACTTCCAGGAGTCGCCCTGCTGCGTCGCGATCTCCGCGCCGGCGCCCCAGAGGAACGAGTAGAAGGGCAGCTCGGAGTTGCCGGGCAGCGCGATGCCGTAGGTGCCGGGCTTCTTGGCCTGCACGGTCTTGGCGGCGGAGACCAGCTCCTCCCAGTTCGTCGGCGGCTTCACGCCCGCCTCGGCGAACCAGTCGGTGCGGTAGTACATCCCCCGCACGCCGGCGTACCACGGCACGCCGTACTGCTTGCCGTCGAGCTGGGCGTTCTTGACCAGGTCGGGGAGGATGTCCTTGCCCTCGGTCCAACCGTTCATCCGGTCGGTCACGTCGGCCAACGCCTCCTGCGCCGCCCAGCCCTGGGTCTCGGTGTTGCCCAGCTCCGTGACGTCCGGCCCCTCGCCGCCGGCGAGGGCGGCCTGGAACTTCTTCGGCGCCTCGAGCCAGGGGATGTACTGGACCACCACGTCCGTGTCCGGGTGCTTCTGCCGGAACTCGGTCTCGACGCCGTCGAGGAACTTGGTCTGCGCCTCGCTGCCCTCGCCCATCATCCAGACCGTGAGCTTGCTGTTGTCGGCAGCCTTGTCGTCATCGGAGCCACCGCAACCGGCCAGGACCATCGCGGCCGAGGCCACGACGGCGGTGACCGGGGCCAGCCGCTTCCACCTGTTCACGCCACATCTCCCTCGCGCCGCTTGGCACTAACCTTCTCCGCCGCACCTTAGTAGGAAAAATTCCTTTACGACAGTGGGCGGTCGGCGGAAGAGAGGCGACGGTACCGCAGCGGATCGATCACGCGCGGCCCGGCGCGGGGGTGAAACCGGGCGCACCGAGACCATCCGGGCGCACACGAAACGGGCGCCCGACCTGTGCGGTCGGACGCCCGTCGAGCGGTACGGGGACTACCGGTGGGTAACGCTGCGACGACGACCCACACCGGCCACCAGGGCCACCGCGATCGCGGCCAGCACCACCTGGACCAGCAGCTCGCCCCAGTCGATGCCGGCGGTCGAAGTGGCGATACCCATCGCCCGAGCCAGCACGGTGCCCAGCAGCGCGGCGCCCACACCGATCAGCATGTGCAGCCACATCGGCATGTTCTGGCGGCCCGGCACGAGCAGGCGACCCAGAGCGCCGACAATGAGACCAACGATGAGCGCGGTGACGATGCCCCAAACGGTGAGCTCCATGTCGCCCTCCTCCTTGAAAGAATCAGTTCCACTGTCCGTGGTGTTCCTGTCGTGACCGCTTAGTTCCCGACCGCTCGAAAATCCAAACCGACTTTCCGGGGCACCGTTCCGACGGGCGCCCGGACCGGACTTCCGGCACGGCCGCGACGACGCTCCGGCCGACCGGAGACCGGGCGCACGCGCGCCCCGGAACCCCCGCGACGGGACCCGGGCGTACGCGAAACGGGCGCCCGACCTGTGCGGTCGGACGCCCGTCGAGCGGTACGGGGACTACCGGTGGGTAACGCTGCGACGACGACCCACACCGGCCACCAGGGCCACCGCGATCGCGGCCAGCACCACCTGGACCAGCAGCTCGCCCCAGTCGATGCCGGCGGTCGAAGTGGCGATACCCATCGCCCGAGCCAGCACGGTGCCCAGCAGCGCGGCGCCCACACCGATCAGCATGTGCAGCCACATCGGCATGTTCTGGCGGCCCGGCACGAGCAGGCGACCCAGAGCGCCGACGATAAGACCAACGATGAGCGCGGTGACGATGCCCCAAACGGTGAGCTCCACGTCGCCCTCCTCCTTCTAAAAGAATCAGTTCCACTGTCCGTGGTGTTCCTGTCGTGACCGCTAAGTTCCCGACCCGCCAAAAACCCAAACCGGTTCGATCGAGGAGGACGACGTCGTACGTCAATGGCGCACCGCGTGTCGAATGGCCCCGGGCGATCATCCGCGCAGGTCGCGCCCTTACCTGCGGTGGGTTGCGGCGGGGCCGCCGGGGCCGGAAAAAACCTTCGACGCGAACGGCCGGTGCCCCGGCCGGGCGGGACCACCGAGGGGTCCGCAGCCCGGCCGGGGCACCGGCCGTCGTACGTCGTCCTGCGCCGGCCGCCACCGGCGGCGGGTCACTTCTTGCCGGTCGCCTTGGCGTCGCCGGAGTCGGAGGAGAGCGCGGCGATGAAGGCCTCCTGCGGGACCTCCACCCGGCCCACCATCTTCATCCGCTTCTTGCCCTCCTTCTGCTTCTCCAGCAGCTTGCGCTTACGGCTGATGTCACCGCCGTAGCACTTGGCGAGCACGTCCTTGCGGATCGCCCGGATGGTCTCCCGGGCGATCACCCGGCTGCCGATCGCCGCCTGGATCGGCACCTCGAACTGCTGGCGCGGGATCAGGTTGCGCAGCTTCGCGGCGATGGTGACGCCGTAGTTGTACGCCTTGTCCTTGTGCACGATCGCGCTGAACGCGTCCACCGGCTCGCCGTGCAGCAGGATGTCGACCTTCACCAGGTCGGACGCCTGCTCCCCGGAGGGCTCGTAGTCCAACGAGGCGTAGCCCTTGGTGCGGCTCTTCAACTGGTCGAAGAAGTCGAAGATGATCTCCGCGAGGGGCAGCGTGTAGCGCAGTTCCACCCGGTCGGCGGAGAGGTAGTCCATGCCGAGCAGGCTGCCCCGGCGGCCCTGGCAGAGCTCCATCACCGCGCCGACGTAGTCGTTCGGGGTGAGCACCGTGGCGCGCACGACCGGCTCGTACACCTCGGCGATCTTGCCCGTGGGGTACTCGCTCGGGTTGGTCACGACGATCTCCTCGCCGTCCTCGGTGATGGCCCGGTAGACCACGTTCGGGGCGGTGGAGATGAGGTCGAGGTTGTACTCCCGCTCCAGCCGCTCCCGGATGATCTCCAGGTGCAGCAGGCCGAGGAAGCCGCAGCGGAAGCCGAAGCCGAGCGCGCCCGACGTCTCGGGCTCGTAGTCGAGCGCGGCGTCGTTGAGCTTGAGCTTGTCGAGCGCCTCGCGCAGGTTGGGGTAGTCGGAGCCGTCGATCGGGTAGAGGCCCGAGTAGACCATCGGCTTCGGGTCCTTGTAGCCCCCGAGCGCCTCCTTCGCCGGCCGGGAGTTGATGGTGATGGTGTCACCGACGCGGGACTGGCGGACGTCCTTCACGCCGGTGATCAGGTAGCCCACCTCGCCGACGCCGAGCGCGTCGGCCTTCACCATCTCCGGCGAGATGACGCCGATCTCCAACAGCTCGTGCACGGCGGCGGTGGACATCATCTTGATCCGGTCGCGGGCGCTGATCCGCCCGTCGATGACCCGGACGTAGGTGACCACGCCCCGGTAGACGTCGTAGACCGAGTCGAAGATCATGGCGCGGGCGGGCGCCGCCGCGTCGCCGACCGGGGGCTTGAACTGCCGGACGATCTCGTCGAGCAGGTACGGCACACCCTCGCCGGTCTTACCGGAGACCCGGATGCAGTCCGCCGGGTCGCCACCGATGAGGTGGGCCAGCTCCTCGGCGTACTTCTCCGGCTGGGCTGCCGGCAGGTCGATCTTGTTGAGCACCGGGATGATGTGCAGGTCGTTCTCGAGCGCCAGGTAGAGGTTCGCCAGGGTCTGCGCCTCGATGCCCTGGGCGGCGTCGACCAGCAGGATCGCGCCCTCGCAGGCGGCCAGCGACCGGGACACCTCGTAGGTGAAGTCGACGTGGCCCGGAGTGTCGATCATGTTGAGCACGGCGGCCTCGCCGGCCCGGTCGCCCTCGCGGATGGTCCAGGGCATCCGGACGGCCTGGCTCTTGATCGTGATGCCGCGCTCGCGCTCGATGTCCATCCGGTCGAGGTACTGCGCACGCATCTGCCGGGGGTCGACCACGCCGGTGAGCTGCAACATCCGGTCGGCCAGGGTCGACTTCCCGTGGTCGATGTGGGCGATGATGCAGAAGTTCCGGATGCGCGCCGGGTCGGTGGCACCAGGAGCGTTCGCGCCGGAATCGAGCGTCGGTGGCACAGCGGTCCGTTCTGGTCGGCTGACGTGAGCGGGCCGGCACGACACCGGCCCCCTCTATGCTCCCACGTCGCCGCCGCGCGTCCGCTGTGCGGGCGATCCCCGCCGCCGGGAGCACCCCGGCAACGCCGCCCCGCCCCGGATCACGCCGACCGGTGCGGGCCCGGCCGTCACTCGGCGGGCGGCTCGACGAAGAGGGCGGCGAGCTTCGGCAGCCGCCGTTTCGCCTCCTCCTCGTCGTCGAAGTCCCAGAAGTCGTTCAGGTCCGGCACCGGCACCGGCGCCGGGTCCGCCGGCATCTCGGCGGCGGTGGCCCGCCGGTACGCGTCCCACGGCACCGCGAGCATCTGTGCGGCCGAGAACTCCTCACCGCTGAGCGAGGCAGCCCTGACCTGCGGCAACGCGGCCAGCGAGTCCGGGTCGGCGACGGCGCGCGCGAAGACCTCCCGGCCCTGGGTCATCAGCCAGCCCCGGAAGTGGTGGAAGCCCTCGTCGGACACGCCACCGTTGATGAGGTAGGCGGCGCCCCAGAGGTCGACCCGGTGCGAGGCCGACAGCACCCGCGCCTGGTGGCGGGCGTACCCGACGATGTCCTCCGGGTCGCGCTCGGCGAGCAGGGCGACGGCCCGCGCGGCGACCGCGTGCGGCTCTCCGCCGCCGTCGGCCCGGGCCCGGTCGATCAACTGCCAGAAGTCGTCGGTCCTCATGGCCTGGCAGTCTGGCAGACCGCGCCGCCGCCCCCGTCCCGCCACGGCACCACCCGGCGGGTCGCGGGCTCCGGGGCCGTGCCGGCGCGGTGCGACGGGCGGCGGGCGGCCCGGCGGCGTGACCTGACGCGCGGGCACCGGACGCCGGGGCGGTGCGGTGGGTGCGGCGCGGCGGGCGGCCCGGCAGCATGGTGGCGTGACGTCGCCGTCCCCGCCTCCCGTGCCGTACCACGCGACCGCCCACCGGCCGCCGTGGGCGACGCTGCCGGCGGCGCTGCGTACCGCCATCGGCGAGCGGCTCGGCGCGCCCGTGGTCGCCGCGCGGGTCGCCGGGGCCGGCTTCACCCGCGGCTTCGCCGCCGTGCTCCGCACCGCCGCCGGCGACCGGGCCTTCGTGAAGGCCGCAGCCACCGCCGAGCATCCGCGACTGGTCGACTGGTACGCCCGGGAGGCCGCGATCCTCGACCGGCTCCCGGCCGGGCTGCCGGCGCCCCGCCCCCGGTGGACGCTGTACGAGGCCGGCTGGTTCGCGCTCTGCCTCGACGCCGTCGACGGGCACACGCCCCGGCTGCCCTGGGACGCGGCCGAGCTGGCCGCGACCCTGACCGGGTACGCCGACGTCGCCGCCGCGCTGGCCGGCGCCCCGGCCGAACTGCTCGGGCTCGGGCCGCCCCACCTCGCCGACCTGGCCCGCGACGACATCCTCTGGTGGGGCGAGGTGGCCGCCGGCCGGGAGCCGGCCCCGCCGCTCCCCGCGCCCGTCCGGGACCGCCTGCCCGATCTGGTCGCGCTGGAGTCCCGCCTCCCGGCGTACGCCGCCGGCGCGACCGGCCTGATCCACGGCGACCTGCGGCTGGACAACGTGCTCATCGACGGGGCGGGACGGGCCTGGTTCTGCGACTGGACGTGGCTCTGCCGGGGGCCGGCCTGGTTCGACCTGGTCACCCTGCTGCTCACCGCGTACGCCGACGGCCTCGACGCCGACGCGCTCTTCGCCCGGCACCCGGCGGCTGCGGGCGCGCCCCCCGACGCGCTGGACGCCACCCTCGCCGCCCTGTCCGGCTACTTCCTCACCACCGCCGCCTCGACGCCGCGGACCGCGTCGCCGCACCTGCCGGCGCACCAGCGGTGGAGCGGCGAACAGTCACTCGGCTGGCTCGCCCGGCGGCAGGGCTGGACCTGAGCGGAAGCCCGCCGGCCAGGGCGGAGACCGAGCCGTTTTGGCTCGTCCCGGGCGACCTGGTAACCTGGCTCTTCGCGCAGCGATGACGCATGCTCGTCGCGCGCGGAAGCAGACCAACCCGAGCTATCAAGACGAGGCTGTCGCGTGGCGAACATCAAGTCCCAGATCAAGCGCAACCGGCAGAACGAGAAGCGCCGGCTGCGTAACAAGTCGGTCAAGTCGTCGCTGAAGACCGCCGTCCGGAAGTTCAACGAGGCTGCTGAGGCCGGTGACGTCGAGAAGGCCACCATCCTCATGCGCGACGCCTCGCGCAAGCTGGACAAGGCGGTCAGCAAGGGCGTGATCCACTCGAACCAGGCCGCGAACCGCAAGTCCGCGATCGCCAAGCGCGTGGTGTCGCTCTCCGCCTGACGAGGCGACCTGAAGACCTGACCGGAAGCCCCGGGCACGACCCGGGGCTTCCGGCTGTCTGCGTTCCACGCCGCTCCCGCTGGTCCTGACGGTGCGCTGCGCTGCGGATGTGCCGTCGTTTCGCACGCCAGATCTTGGCGGAAACGGGCCCCCATCAGGGCCGTTTCCTTCCAAGATCTCAAGCGGGGCGACCCCGGGCGCTCCTTGCAAGGCCTCAGGCGGGGCGTCGCCGGGTGGGCCATCGGACTGCGGGCACCCAGCGGTCGCCAGGTCGGTCGTCGCGTGCCGTGCCCGACCTTCGGCCGGCGGCCGGGCGTCAGCCCAGCGGATCCGGGTGGGCGCGCTGCGGGCCGAACTCGGCGTCCGCGCGGCCACCGTCCCGCTCCCCCGTGCCGTGCCGCGGGTGCGGCTGCACCTGTCGGTCGCCCACGACCCGGGCGCCGCGCGGCGCCGACGACACGGTGACGACGACGCCCGGCACGCTGTGCCTGACCCAGTCGACCCTGGCCCGCCCGACCACGGGCTCCATCTGCTGACGGAAGCGGTCCCGTTCCTGCTCGGGTACGAGGGCGGCGGACCGGACCACCGCCGCAGCCACCATGTCGTTGAGCTTCACCATCGCGGCCACCGTGGCGGGCAGGATGAGCACCGCCCACCAGGTGACCAACTCGGCGAGGGCGAGCAGCGCGGCGAGCGCGACGGCGCCCTCGAAGAAGAGGAAGCAGAGCACCCCGCCCGGGTTGACGAAACGCAGCCCGAGTACGCGCGCGTAGAGCGGACGGTAACGCTCCTCGTCGGCGGGGATCGTGGCCCACGAGCCGCGGGGCGATCCACTCACCGGGCGCCACCCTGCCGGGCGGCGGCGACCGAGAAGACGGCCCGCTCCAGCGCGTACGCGCGGTCGTCGGAGCCGCCCTTGACGGCCGCGTTGCACTCGGCGGCGGCCCGCATCGCCTGGACCAGTCCCTCGGGCGTCCAGCCACGGGCCCGCTGCTGGGCGGACCTGATCTTCCACGCCGGCATGCCGAGGGTGCTCGCCAACTGGAAGGGGTCGCCCCGCCCGGCGGACGCGACCCGGGCCACGGTGCGGACGCCGTCGGCGATGGCGTCGGCGATCGGCACCGGGTCGACCCCCACGTGCAGCGCCCAGCGCAGCGCCTCCAGCGCCGCGGGCACGTCGCCCACCATGGCGGCGTCGGCGACGGTGAAGCCGGTCACCTCGACCCGGCCCCGGTAGTAGCGGGAGACCGTGTCGGCGCCGATCCGGCCGTCGGTGTCGGCCATCAGCTGGGAGCAGGCGGCGGCCAGCTCGCGCAGGTCGTTGCCGACCGCTGCGATCAGCGCCTCGGCGGCGTCGTCGGTGCACTTACCGCCGGCCCGGCGGATCTCGTCGCGGACGAAGGCCACCCGCTCACGGTGCCCCTTCAGCTTGGCCGCCGGCACCACCGTCGCGCCGGCCGCCTTCAGCCCGTCGGCGAACGCCTTGCCCTTGGCCGCGCCGAGGTGCAGCACGACCAGCTGCACGTCCGGGTCGGGGTTCTTCGCGTACGCCAGCAGGGCCGCCACCAGGTCCTTGCGGGCGTCCTGGCCGGCGCGCAGCACCAGCACCCGCCGCCCACCGAAGAGGGAGGGGCTGAGCATCTCGGCGATCTCGCCGACGAGGAGCGCGCCGGCCTGGTATTCGCGGACGTCCACGTCGGGGTCGACGGCGCGCGCCTTGGCGACGGCTTCGGTGACCGCGCGCGTGGCGAGCAGCTCCTCGTCGCCGAGGACGAGCAGAATAGGAGCGAGGCTGGCGGCGGTCACGCCGCCCATATTCGCACGGCCGGCGGCCTGATCCAGTCTGCTCGTCGGCACTCCGGCGGCGGAGCCCGCACTCAGTGCAAATCCAGACATTCACCTCAATCCACCGCTAAAGCCGATAATCGGCATCGATTTCTACGGCTGCCTGCCGGGCGGCGTGCCGCGCGTCACCACCCCGAGGCCGGCCCCGCCGAGCACCGCCGCCACGTCCCCCTCCGTGTCGGTACGCAGCACCCGCGCCCCGCCCCGGGCCAGCCGCCCGAGCACCGCCGGATTGGGGTGCCCGTAGGTGTTGCCCGTCCCCACCGGCACGAGGGCGATCCGGGGCCGGACCGCGTCCAGGAAGGCCGGGTCCTGGTAGGCCGATCCGTGGTGCGCGACCTTCAACACTTCGGCCCGCAGCCCGCCCGGCGCCGTGTCGTCCAGCAGCGCCCGCTGCTCCTCGGTCTCGGCGTCCCCCGCGAGCAGGATCCGTACGCCGGAGACGGTGGCGAGCAGCATCAGCGAGTTGTTGTTGGGATCCGACCGGGTGCCCCGCAACGGACGGGACGGGCCGATGACGGTGAACTCGACGCCACCCTCCCGGTACCGCCAGCCGGCCGCGCCCGCCAGAACGTCGACGGAGTGCGCCGCGGCCTCGGCCAGGACCAGTCCCCGCCCGGCGGCGGGCTCCGGCCACTGCGGTGTGAGTACCGCGCCCACGGGCCGGTTCCGGAACACGCCCGCGACGCCGCCGGTGTGGTCGACGTGGAAGTGGCTGATGACCAGCAGCGCGACCTCCCGTACGCCCAGCCGCCGCAGGCAGCCGTCCGCCGCCCCCGGGTCCGGCCCGGCGTCGACGACCACCGCCCGGCCGGCCGCCACCGGCAGCACCACGGTGTCGCCCTGGCCGACCGCGCAGGCGGCGACCACCCACCCGGCCGGGGGCCAGCCGGGGGCGGCCAGTCGTACGGGCAGCGTGCCGGCCACCACGGCGACGACGACCACCGCCACCAACCGGCGGACCACCGGGTGCCGGGTGGCGACGAGCAGCGCGACGGTCAGCCCGGTGAGCAGCAGGGCGCCCGTCGCTCCGCCCGGCCACGGCAGCGTGCCCGCCGGCAGCCGCGCCCCGTGCCGTGCCACCGTGACCAGCCACCAGGCCGGCCAGCTGGCCAGCCACGCGAGGAACTCCGCCCCGGCCGGCCAGAGGGGCGACACCGCCGCCGCCAGCACACCGAGCACCGTGGCGGGCGCGATGGCCGGCACCGCGAGCAGGTTCGCCGGCACCGCGACCAGGCTCACCGTGCCCGAGATCCCGGCCACCACCGGGGCGCAGGCGAGCTGCGCGGCGGCCGGTACGGCCAACGCCTCGGCGAGCCCGGCCGGCACCCCCCGACGCCGCAGCCCGTCGCGCCACCTCGGGGCGAGCAGCAGCAGGCCGCCGGTGGCGAGCACGGAGAGCGCGAAACCGGCGTCGCCGGCCAGCTCCGGGTCGACCAGCACCAGCACGGCCACCCCGGCGGAGAGGGCGGGCAGCGCCGCCCGGGGGCGCCCGGCCGCCAACGCGGCCAGCCCGATGGCGCCCATGGTGGCGGCCCGCACCACGCTCGGCGAGGGCCGGACCAGGATGACGAAGCCCACCAGGGCCAGCCCGCAGAGCCCGGCGGCCAGCCACGGCCCGGCCCGTGCCCAGCGGGCCAGCAGCAGCACCGCCCCGACGACGATGGCCACGTTGGAGCCGGAGACCGCGTTCAGGTGGGTCATGCCGGTGGCGAGGAAGTCCTCCTCCACCGTGGGCGGCAGCCGGCTCGTGTCGCCGACCACCAGGCCGGGCAGCAGCCCGCCCTGCTCGTCGGGGAGCGGCACGCAGGCGCGTTGCAGACCGGCGCGCAACGACCCGGCGGCCCGCTGCGGCGACGGGGCGGCCCCGTGCGGCGATGGCGGGCCGGCAGCGCTCAGCACCGCCGCCAGCCGGGATCGGTGGCGAGGACCAGCACGCGGGCGGGGGTGGCGACCCGCCGCCCGTCCGGGCCGGTGAACCCGGTCAGCTCGGCCGGCACGAGCAGGGTGGCCGGACGCCCGGCGACGCCGCGTACGGGACGGGGGTCGTCGCGGACGACCAGCTCGGCGGTGACGGTGGCGCGCTCCTCGACCAGGGCGCGGACCGGTCCGGCGTCGCGGACGGACAGCCGGGCGGCGGTCGCCGCCGCGCCGCAGACCACGCCGAGCAGCACGGCGACGGCGATCCAGCCGTACCGCCGGACGGGGCCGGCCGGCCGCCCGAGGACGCCCGACAGGTGCAGCCCGCCCAGCCCTGCCGCGCCGGCAGCCACCGCCGCCAGCAGCAGGGTCCGGCCGACGGTCAGGTGCAGCCCGGCCAACGCCGCGAGCCAGGTGGCCACCGCCAGGCCGGCCAACCGCAGGTCGATGGCCGCCGCGGACCGCTCACCCCCGGCGGCCTCGGGGCCGGACGGGCCGGGCACGCCGCGCGCCGTCACACCGTCACCAGGTCCTTGAGCTGCTCGTAGCGGGCGTCGCCGATGCCGTCGACCTGGCGCAGGTCGCCGACCGAGCGGAAGCCGCCCTGCTGGTCGCGGTGGGTGAGGATGCGCTGGGCGAGCACCGGCCCGACGCCCGGCAGCGCGTCGAGCTGCGCCAGCGTCGCGGTGTTGAGGTTGAGCCGGCCCCCGGCGCCAAGGGCTCCGGGGGCACCGCCGGGCGCCGCCCCGGGCGGGGAGGCCGCGCCCGGCGGCGCGGTGACGCCGACCAGGATCAGTTCCCCGTCGGTGACCTTGCGGGCCGGATTGAGCAGGGCGACGTCCACCCCGGGCAGCGCCCCGCCGGCCGCCGCCAGGGCGTCGGCGACCCGGGCGCCGGCCGGCACCCGGACCAGCCCGGGGCGGCGTACCTTCCCGGCGACCGCGACGACCAGCTCTCCGGCGGCGGTGGCGGCCGGCTCCGCGAGGCCGGTCACCGCAGCCCCGGACGCCTCCGCCGTGGCCACCGGACTGACCGGCTCGGTCTGCGGCCGGGACCGCCAGGCCCAGAAGCCGGCCCCGAGCACCACCAGCACCGCGACGACGGCCAGCGCCCGCACCCCCCGCCGGCCCGGGTCGAACGCCCCCGGCCCCGGCAACCGGGACGCCGTCCCCGGGGCGCGGGCCGGCGGGTCGGGCGCCGGCAGCGCCGCCGCGCCGGCTGGCGACGCCGGTGTGCGGGGCGGCAGCGCCACGACCGGCTCCGCGGCCGGGCCCGGCCGGTCGACGGACAACCCCACGGGCCTCCGATGATCGCCGGTCAGCCCGGCCGGCCCCTGACGGTCGTCGGACGGTACGGCGGGTTCGCCGGGCCATTCCAGGGGATCGGCGGGCCCGCCGGGATGCGCCCGTACGGCGCTCGACGGCCGGCCCGCCACCAGCCGGCGCAGCCGTTCCCGGACCACCGTCTCCTCGTCTTCTGGCACGACGCGAAGCTAGGTCCGCGAGCCCGGGGCGCGCGGCCGGCCGGGGGCCGGCTGTGGATGACGGCGCCGCTTGTGGACAACCGCCTGATCATGCACGCGATGTGCTAGGGCGGCGAAGAACCACAGCTCAGCCAGGGTGTAGCGCCCGAAGCCCACCGCTGGCGCGGCGAAGAGGATGCGCATCGGGACCGGGACGGCTCGCCTGCCCCCGTCGACGCGCCTTCTGCTGCGCGCCGGCCCGGTCCTCATCGCCGCCGTGCGACTGCCCGGAGCGACAGGAACCTAGGTGCCGCGGTTGCCGGCGTCGAGGGCGGCCTGCTCCACCCGCTGGCGGTGGTCCCGCCACCACGGCTCGTCGGCGGGTGGCAGATTGTCGTTCCTGGGCAGCAGCCCGGCCGCGCCGTCGATCAGCTCGCGCACGATGTCGGCGTGGCCGGCGTGCCGTTGTGTCTCGGCGACGACGTGGACCAGGACGCGGTGCAGTGTGACCGTCGCATCGCCCCACCACGGCACCCGGCCGACGTCGTCGAGCGCGAGGGCTTCGATGGTGGTGTCGGCGTGGGAGCTGGCGCGACGGTACAGGGCGACGATCTCTTCGCGGGTCTCGTCCGCGGTCGCCCACATGTCGGTGTTGGCCTCGGCGGCGTCGCCGCGACGTACGGCAGCTCCCGCTCGAACGGCCGGCCGAACACGACGCCGAGGTAGAGGATCTCCATCGCCGCCGCGTGCTTCACCAGACCGAGCAGGTTGGTTGCGGTCCGGGTCAGCGGGCGGCGGGCATCGTATTCGCTGAGCCCGTCGAGCTTCCACAGCAGCGCGTCCCGGCCGCCCCTGAGGTAACTGTGCAGGTCGTCCTTCATCGGGTCACGATGGCATCCGCTCGGGTGTCGGCGCTGCCCCGCGTGATCCACGGAGATCGTGAACGACAGGACGCCCTAGCCGCTGGCCGGCGGCCGGCGGTGCACGACGACGCAGGCCAGCCCGGGCCCGGCGTGCGCGGCGACGACCGCGCCGGCCTCCGAGACGTACGAGTCGTGCAGCCGGTCGCCCAGCCGGGCCCGCAGCGCCTCCAACAGCGCCTCGGCCCGCTGCGGCGCGGCGAGGTGGTGCACGGCCAGGTCGACGTCGGCGTCGCCGGCGGCCTCCACGGCCAGGTCGACCAGCCGCGCCACGCCCCGGCTGGCGGTACGCACCTTGTCCTTGAGCACGATCGCCCCGTCCGGCATGTGCATGATCGGCTTGACCGACAGGGCGGTGCCGAGCAGCGCCTCGGCGGCGCCGATCCGGCCGCCCCGGCGGAGGAACTCCAGCGTGTCGACGTAGAACCAGATGCTGGTACGGGCGATGGCGTCGACCGCGGCGTCGCGTACGCCCGACAGGTCCCCGCCCCGCTCGGCGGCCGTGGCGGCGGCGACGGCGGGGAAGCCGAGGCCCATGCCGGTCGAGCGGCTGTCGACTACGGCGACCCGGTCGTCGAAGCCGGCGGCGGCCAGCCGGGCGGCCTCGACGGTGCCGGAGAGCTCAGCCGACAGGTGCACCGAGACGATCCCGTCGGCGCCCGCGTCGAACAGCTCCCGGTACGTCCGGGCGAACTGCTCCGGCGCGGGGCGGGAGGTGCTCACGGAGACGCGCCGGCCGCCGAGCGCCCGGGTGGCGTCGGCCGGGGTGGTCTCCACCCCCTCCAGCCCTTCGGCGCCGTTGAGCACGACGGTCAGCGGCACCACCGTCAGCCGGTGGGCGCGTGGCAACTCGGGCGGAAGGTAGGCGGTGGAGTCGGTGACGACCGCGACGGGCATGCCCGGCACGCTAGCCGATGTGGCCGGGGAACGCCGGGGTCAGACCGGCTCGGTGGTGGCCGGCACACCGATCAGGCCGACGTTGTGGGCGCGCAGGTGCCAGCCCTGGGTGTCGTCGTGGCGCAGTTCCGTCCAGTGGCAGTTCTGCAGCGGACCGACGGTGCGCAGGACGGCGTGTTCCCAGCCGAGCAGGTGACCGCAGCCCTGGCGGGCCGCGCCGCCGTGGGTGGCCACCACCACGGTGCCGCCGGGCACGGCGTCGGCGGCGTCGGACAGGGCCGCGCCGACCCGCTTGCCGAGGTCGTCGAGGGTCTCGATGCCGGCGCCCGGGTCCGGGTCGCCGGCCCGCCAGCGGGCGAACTCGGCGGGGTGGCGCTCGGCGGCCTCGGCGCGGGCGAGCCCCTGCCACAACCCGAAGTGCCGTTCCCGCAGTCGCGGGTCGTTGCGCACCGGCAGCCCGGTCAGCGCGGCCAGTGCGGCGGCGGTGTCCGCCGCGCGGCTCAGGTCGCTGGACACGATGGCGTCCGGCCGCAGCCCGGCCAGCAGGGACGCGGCGTTGCGGGCCTGCTCGCGGCCCAGGTCGTTCAGCGGGACGTCGGTCTGCCCCTGCACGCGATTGGCGGCGTTCCAGTCGGTGTTGCCGTGCCGCCAGATGATCAGGCGGGTCATTCCGCGCTGGTGGAGCCGGTGCCGGACTCCGCGTCGACGAGGTCGCGGTCGACGAACGGGATCGTCGGGCAGTCCTTCCAGAGCCGGTCGAGGGCGTAGAACTCGCGCTCCTCGGTGTGCTGGACGTGCACCACGATGTCGACGTAGTCGAGCAGCACCCACCGGCCGCCCCGCTCGCCCTCGCGCCGGACCGGCTTGGCCTTCTCCGGCAGCTCGAGCAGCCGCTCCTCGATGGCATCGACGATGGCGAGCACCTGACGCTCGTTGGGAGCCGCGGCGAGCAGGAACGCGTCGGTGATGGCGAGCTGGTCGCCCACGTCGATGATGACGATGTCCTGCGCCTTCTTGTCGGCCGCGGCCTGGGCGGCGGCGAGAGCCAACTCGTGGGCGCGTTCGGAAATTGTCACCGTTCTCCTTCGATCAACCGTGCGATCCTCCAAGCGTCTCATACCCGGTGGAATCCCGACTCGTCAGTTCTGGCGCGTTACCCGCCCGGAACGCCCCTAACCGGGGCGAATCACGACTGATAGAGGCGCCGCTTGGCGATGTACTGCACCACACCGTCCGGCACCAGATACCAGACCGGCTCGCCCCGGGCGACCCGGGCCCGGCAGTCCGTGGACGAGATGGCCATGGCCGGGACCTGCACCAGGCTCACCGTGTCGGCCGGCAGGTGCGCGTCGGTCAGCTCGAAGCCCGGCCGGGTCACCCCGATGAAGTGGGCCAGCTCGAAGATCTCGTCCAGGTCCTTCCAGGAGAGGATCCGCTCCAGCGCGTCCGCTCCGGTGATGAAGTACAGCTGCACCTTCGGGCCGTACTCGGCGTGCAGGTCGCGCAGGGTGTCGACGGTGTAGGTGGGCCCGCCCCGGTCGATGTCGACACGGCTGACCTGGAAACGTGGGTTGGAGGCGGTGGCGATGACCGTCATCAGGTAGCGGTCCTCCGCCGGGCTGACCGGCTCGTCCGCCTTCTGCCACGGCTGGCCGGTGGGGACGAAGACCACCTCGTCCAGCCCGAACCGGTCCGCCACCTCGCTGGCCGCGACGAGGTGCCCGTGGTGGATCGGGTCGAAGGTGCCGCCCATGATCCCGACCCGCCGGATGTCTTCCTCCACCCCGCGATCCTAGGCCGGACGGAACCGGCGACCGCCCGGGGTCGCCGGACCGTCCCGTCCGGCGGACGGCGTCAGGCCGCCGCCGCGGCGACCGCCGTCCGGGCGACGAGGGCGCGGCGCAGGTCGTCGTCGGCGTCGGTCACGACCCGGCGCAGGCCGGGGGTGACGTCGTCTCGGGCCAGCAGCGCCGCGGCCACCTCCCGGGTGGGCTGCGCCACGGCGTAGCGGGGAAAGGCCAGCTTCGCGACCTGGTCGGCCACCCAGGGCGTACGCGACCGCGCGGCGGCCGGCATCTCGGCGAAGTAGCGCGCCACGTAACCGGCGGTCAGCTCGGCCTGCTCAGGCTGCCAGAACCCCTCCGCGGTCGCCTCGACGAGCCGGTTGGACAGCTCGGTGTTCGACACGACGATCTCCCACGCGGCCCGCTTGGCTGCCGGGTCGGGCAGTGCCGCGCGGCAGCGGGCCGCCCGCTCGGCGCCGGCGGCGCTCGGGTCGGCCGTGGCCTCGGCGGCGATCTCCGCCGCGCCGGCCGCGCCGAGCACCACCAGCCGGAGCAGCAGCGCCCAGCGCAGTTCGGCGTCGACCGCCAGCCCCGGCGGGACGTCCCGGCCGGCGAGCCAGCCGGCCAGGCCTGCCGCGTCGGTGCTGGCGGCGATCCAGCCCCGGGCCGCCGCGAGCTGGAGCGAGCCGCCGGCCGGGGCCCCGTCGAGCAGTCTCCGGCAGGCGGCGGCGACCTGCGCCAGCGCGGCCTCGCGGGCGGGCGCGTCGAGGTAGCGGTCGACCAGCGAGCGGCTGAGCGCGAGCACGTCCTCGGCGATGATCACCTCGGTCTCGGCGGGGAGGGCGGCGGCGACCAGGGCGGCCAGGCCGGCGACCGGGCGTTCCCCGTCGATGGCGGCGTCCAGTGCCTCGCCCCAGAGCAGCGCCCGGGCCAGCGGGTCGGCCAGGCCGGGCAGCACCAGCGGTACGGCGTCCGCCGAGGCGGGGTCCAGCCGGATCTTGGCGAACGTCAGGTCGCCGTCGTTGGGCAGCAGCAGCCGGGCCGCCGGCTCGCCGGTCAGCCCGGTCAGCACCGTCCGACCGCCGTCGGCGTCCGGGTCGAGGTCGACCTCGGCCCGGGCGACGGACCCGTCGGCGGCATACCGGCCGACCCCGATGCGGTGCGGGCGCAGCACCGGGTGCGAGTCGGGGGCGCTCTGCCCGATCGCCACCTCGGTGTAGCGGCCCTCGGCGTCGACGGTGACCTCGGCGCGCAGCGTGTTGACCTGCGCCGAGCGCAGCCAGCGGTCGGCCCAGCCGGACAGGTCGCGCCCGGCGGCTGCGGCGAGGCTGCCGAGCAGGTCGGTCAGGGTGGCGTTGCCGAAGCGGTGCTTCGCGAAGTGGGCGTTGAGGCCGGCGAGGAATGCGTCGTCGCCGAGCCAGGCGACGAGCTGGCGCAGGACGCTGGCGCCCTTGGCGTACGAGATGCCGTCGAAGTTGAGCAGGCCCTCGGCGGCGTCGGCGACCTCCTCGGGGGCCACCGGGTGGGTCGAGGGGCGCTGGTCGGCCGCGTAGCCCCAGGCCTTGCGCCGCAGGGCGAAGGTCGTCCAGGCCTGCCCGAAGCGGGTCGCCTCGGCGGTCACCCGGGTGCCGAGGTACTCCGCGAAGGACTCGTTCAGCCACAGGTCGTCCCACCAGCGCATGGTGACCAGGTCGCCGAACCACATGTGCGCCATCTCGTGGGCGATGGTCGTGGCGCGCTGCTCCCGCTCGGTGTCGGTGACGGCCGAGCGGAAGACGTAGTCGTCGCGGAAGGTGACCAGCCCCGGGTTCTCCATGGCACCGGCGTTGAACTCCGGCACGAACGCCTGGTCGTACTTGCCGAACGGGTAGCGCTCGGCGAAGAGCTGGTGGAACCGGTCGAGGCACTGCCCGGTGATGGTCAGGATCTCCTCGGCGTCGGCGTCCAGGTGCTCCGCCAGCGAGCGCCGGCAGTAGACGCCGAGCGGGATGCCGTCGTGCTCGCCGCGCCGGACGTGCCAGGGGCCGGCGATCAGCGAGACGAAGTACGTGGCCAGCGGCGCCGTCGGAGCGAACTCCCAGCGCCCGGGGCGCGGGGTGGCGGCGAGCTGGCCGTTGGCCGCGACGACCCAGTGCGGCGGGGCGGTGACCGACAGGGTGACCGGGGCCTTGAGGTCGGGCTGGTCGAAGGCGGCGAAGATGCGCTGCGCGTTGTCCAGGAAGGACATCGCGTAGAGGTAGGTCTCGCCGTCGGCCGGGTCGACGAAGCGGTGCATCCCCTCGCCGGTGTTCGAGTACGCCATCTCGGCGGAGACGGTGAGCGTGTTGGTCGCGGCGAGCCCGGTCAGCGGCAGCCGGTTGTCGTCCAGCGTGGCCGGGTCGACGTCGCGGTCGTCGAGGCGTACGGCCAGCAGTTTCGCGGGCTGGACCTCGACGAAGGTCTGCGCGCCGGGGACCGCCCGGAAGCGGATGGTGACGTCGGAACGGAAGCGCTCGTTACCGCCGGTCAGGTCGAGGTCCACCTGATAGGAGTCGACGGTGATCGCCGCGCCACGCGCGGTCGCCTCTACACGGGTCAGGCTCGGCATCCGCTTATCCTGCCCGATGGGGAACCGTACGTGTCTCCCCCATCACCCGTGGCACTGGAGGACTGAACGATGGCTTCGCACCCCAAGGGCGACTTCGACCTTTCGCGGGCGGTCTGGCAGCGGGCCGAGGGCGACACCTCCGAGAGCGCGGTGGAGGTCGCCTTCGTCGACGACCTGATCGGCATGCGCAACTCCGCCGAGCCGGACGGGCCGGTCCTGGTATTCACCCAGGCGGAGTGGGACGCCTTCGTCGCCGGCGCCCAGGACGGCGAGTTCGACCTGGACTGACTGCCGACCGCCCCGCCCGGTCGGCCCGGCCGGGCGGGGCGCGGGGCCCGGTCGGGCGGGGCGCGGCCGCTCACTCGGCCGGTGGCCGGGGCCGCACCCGCCTGGCCACGGCCGACCAGAGCCGGCCACCGAGCCGGGTGCGTTTGATCCAGCGCAGCCGGGCGACCGCGCCGCCGGCCGGCTGACGCTGCTGCGGAGGCGCGGTGATCCGGACGTACGCGGCACCGGTGGCGGGCCGGGTGGTGCCCGGTTCGAGCCGCTCGGAGGCGAGCGCCAGCCAGGTGAACTGTTGCAGCGTCCGCTGATCGGGCCGGCCGCCCCGGGCGGCGGTGCGGAGCGCCTTCTCCACGGCGGGCCGGCGCACGAGGTGGGTCAGCGGGCCGTGTGCGGTGTCCAGCAGCTCGGCCATGGCCTGGAGGCCGTCGCCCTCCCACACCCGGGTGGCGGTGGACGGGCCGGTGGAGACGCTGACGAACGGGACCTGCGCCCACTCGGGCACCAGCCGCGCGATCAGCCCGGTGTGCATGAGCCGCTCGCGCTTCTGCCCGGGCGTCAACGCGAACGTGGCAGCGACGAAGCCGGGCGAGAGGAACGGGGTGACCATGCCGATCGCGTACGCCGAGGTGTACCAGCGGCGGACCCGTTCCACCAGGTAGATGTAGTCGACCAGGCGCAGGTCGTGCAGGCCGAGCCCGCTGCCGTGGTCGAGCAGGACGCCGATGCGCTCCCGCTCGGCGGTGACCACGGCCGGGTCGGCGACGCCCGCCGGCACGGCGTTCAGCAGCCGGGCCAATGTGGTCTCCCGCAGGGACGGCTCGCCGTCGTCGGTCGGGGGATACCAGTATTCGGTGGCGAGTTCGCCGGCGGCGCCGGTGAACGTGGCGGGGCTGGCCTGGTCGACCAGGCGTCCGGGGCCGGCGGGGCGCACCAGGTAGCTGGAGGGGAACTGGTGGTCGGTCAGCCGTTGCAGGCGCCGGGCCCGCTCGTGCAGGCCGGTGCCGAGCACGTTGGCGCGCGCCCCGGCGAGCCGGAGCGTGTGCTCGGGGTGCAGCCCCCGCTTGTCGCGCAGGATCCGCACCAGCTCGCGGGCGACCTCGCCCTCGGCCCGGGTGTCCTCGTTGGTGAGGAACCGGGGGGTCCGGCCGGCCGCGATCAGCGCAGCGGCGATGAGCCGGGAGTCCTTCCCGCCGGACAGCCCCAGGGTGATGTCGTCGTCGTAGAGGCCGTGGATGCCGGCGGCGGTGGTCGTGATGGCCTCGGCGGCCCGGTCCAGCAGCTCGCCCACCGGCCGGTCCTGCGCCGCCAGCCCGTCGCGTACGACGTCGTCGGTGGCGTATCGCGTGGTGGTGACGAGTTCCCACCCGCCGCCGTCGCGCCGGCGGCCGGTCACCCGCTCACCGGGGCGCAGCAGCCGGGCCCCCGCCACCGGGGAGCTGTCGCCGCCGAAGTGCCCGCAGAGGGTGTACGACGCCCAGCCGTCCAGGTCGGGCCGCGGGTCGCCGTGCAGGAACGCGGCCAGCAGGCCGGGACGGGTGCAGAAGGCCGTCAGGCCGCCCGCTCCGCCCGTGAAGACCCGGCACATGCCGATCCAGTCCTGTTGCAGGGCGAAGCGCCCGGCCGCGTCGAGGGCCAGCAGGCCGAACGGCGGCACCACCTCGCGGTGCACCTCTTCGCCCGCCAGCAGGCGCCCGGCCAGCGCCGCCGGGCCGCCCGTGACGTCCACCCCCACGGGCAGCCCGACGGAGACGGCGGTGACCGGCCCGACGGTGTCGACGGTCGGCCACCGGTAGGGGCCCTGGTCGCTGCGGTGCAGGACGGTCACGCCCCAGTCGTCGGCGCCGAATTCGTGTCGTACGAAAGTGTGGGGCACCAGGTCCGCGACGGCCGTTTCAAAGCGTTGCCTGGCGGTGCTCCGGGCGCTGTCCGACAGATTGTCGTCAGCGAACCAGGCCAGCATCACGTGCATGTGCGATTCCCCCGAACTCGCCGGATCGGATGTGTCCGTCCAGAGGGGAGTTAACCTCCCCGTTACCTGGCGCGGATGCCTCGGTGAACAAACGAGGTACTTCCGGCATTGGTGATTGGGGACGACCTTTCGGCACCGACAGCGGTGCGGATTGGGTCGATAAAAAGCCACAAAACCGGCGCAGCCAAAGAGGTTGCTCCGAAACGAGATTTGAGATCAGTTCCTCAAGAAGCGGATTCCGACGTCCGGATGAGCCATCCGCGCGATTCCCACGAAAGCTAATTCCGTGCGTCCCGTGAATCGCACCGCGCGTCCCGTGGATCGCACCGCAGGGGCGCGGCCGGGCCGAGCCGGGGCTCGATCGACGCGTTAGTCGCCGTCGCCCCAGCCGAGCCCGCCCGGCCCCGGGGCGTGGTGGAAACCGGGGTGGTTGGCGACGTCGGCGCAGCGCTCGCCGTCCGGGCCGGAAGCGCCGCAGAACAGCCGCTCGGCCTGCTGCCACGCCTCGGCCGGGGACAGCGCCGACGCGCCCAGGGCCACCTCCGGCCGGAGCACGCTCAGCGCCTCCGCGTAGCCGACGGCCAACTCCCGGGCCGACGCCAGATCGGGGGCGGTGAAGCCGAGGTGCACCGTGAAGAACCGCCCGGGCCGGGCCGGCCGGCGCGCGGCCGTGATCAATGACGTGCCGGCGACATCCCGGGCCGTGCCGAGCGCCTCCCGCGCCTGCCGCTGACCCCAGTACGCGGGCCTGTTGTCGCGCATGCGTCCTCCCCGTGACGATCGT
The DNA here is from genome assembly GCF_900091445.1 of Micromonospora echinofusca. Taxonomy (NCBI): domain Bacteria; kingdom Bacillati; phylum Actinomycetota; class Actinomycetes; order Micromonosporales; family Micromonosporaceae; genus Micromonospora; species Micromonospora echinofusca. The sequence continues at coordinate 982,778 of NZ_LT607733.1, read as the reverse complement.
GGGCGGCCCCGCCTCCGGTGGGCCGCCGGTGGTCCGTCCGGGTCGCCGGCGACCTGCCGCCGGCGGCCCGGCCGGACCACTCCCCCGAGGAAACCAGCTCTCCGCGTCCCTGGGAGGGGCCAGCAGACGTGGCATCCGCTGGCCCCTCCCCACGCGGGTGGCCGCGAGCCACGTCGTGGTGGCGACGGGGTTCAGGAACGCCGGCCTGGGTAGACGCAGAGGTACGGACAGGACCCGGCCGGCAAACGGCCGCCACCCCGGTCAGGAGGCCCGATGGCGACCATCCCGACGGAGCGCAGCCCGGACAGTTCGGTGGCGTTCCTGCGCGACGGCTACCGCTTCGTCGGCCGGCGCTGCGACCGCCACGGAACCGACATCTTCCAGGCCCGACTGCTGCTGGAACCCACCATCTGCCTGCGCGGCCGGTCGGCGGCGGAGCTGTTCTACGACCCCGAACGCTTCGTCCGGGCGGGCGCGATGCCGAAGCGGGCGCAGCGCACCCTGACCGGCCGCGGTGGTGTGCAGGGCCTCGACGGTGCGGAACACGCCGACCGCAAGGCCATGTTCATGTCGATCATGACGCCGGCCGCAATCCGGCAGCTCGGGCAGCTCTTCGACGACGAGTGGCGGGCCCGCGTCCCGGCCTGGGAGGCGGGCGGGCCGGTGGTGCTCTACGACGAGATCGCCCGGATGCTGACCCGCGCGGTCTGCGCCTGGGCCGGCGTACCGCTCGCGGACTCCGAGGTGCACCGGCGTACCGCCGAACTGCACGCGATGATCGAAGGGCCGGCGGCCCTCGGCCTCCAGCACTGGCGCGGCCGGTGGGGCCGCCGCCGGGGCGAGCGCTGGATCGGGCAGGTCGTCGAACGCGAGCGCGCCGGCACGCTCCCCGCCCCCGAGGGCAGCGCGCTACGGGTGATCGCCGAGCACCGGGACGACCGGGGACGGCTGCTGCCCCGCCGGATCGCGGCCGTCGAACTGCTCAACGTGCTGCGCCCCACGGTCGCCGTCGACCGTTTCGTCGTCTTCGCCGCGCTGGCCCTGCACGACCACCCGGCCTGGCGGCAGCGGGTCCGCGAGAGCGACGAGGCCACCGAGAGCTTCGTGCAGGAGGTACGCCGCTACTACCCCTTCTTCCCGGTGGCCGCCGCCCGGGTGCGCCGCCCGTTCGACTGGCAGGGCCACCACTTCCCGCGCGGCCGGCGGGTGCTGCTCGACCTGTACGGCACCAACCACCACCCGGCGCTCTGGCCGGAGCCGGAGCGGTTCCGTCCGGAGCGGTTCACCGGTTGGCGGGGCGACCCGTTCGCCCTCGTCCCGCAGGGCGGCGGCGGGCACCTGACCGGGCACCGCTGCGCCGGAGAGTGGATCACGATCGAGCTGATGAAGCGGGCGGTGACCAACCTGACCACGACGATGCGGTACGACGTGCCACCGCAGAACCTGGCGCTGAGCCTGCGCGCGATGCCGGCGCTCCCGCCGAGCGGGTTCCTGATCACCAACGTCCGTCGCACGGCCTGAACGACACGGGAGCAACCGCCGAAACGACACACCGGTTTGGCCGCCCGATAACCGGGCACGTGCTGCGGGCACCCACCGTCACCGGGAGGCACCGTGTCCTTCGACGCCAGCGAGTACGGCCGGCACGCCGCAGAGGTCTACGACGAGACGTACGCGCACCTGACGCCGGACGCGGCGGTGGAGCGGCTCGCCGAACTGGCCGACGGCGGTCCGGTGTGCGAGTTCGGCATCGGCACCGGCCGACTGGCCCTGCCGCTGGCCGCCCGGGGGCTGAGCGTCGCCGGTGTCGAGGGTTCCCCGGAGATGGCCGCCGGGCTGCGCGCCAAACCAGGCGGGGACGCGGTCGAGGTGGCCGTCGGCGACTTCACCGGGACCCGGGTGCCCGGCGAGTTCGCCCTGGTGGTGCTCGCGTTCAACACGATCTTCGCGCTGCCGGACCAGGCCGCCCAGGTGGCCTGCTTCCGCAACGCCGCCGCCCACCTGCGTCCCGGCGGCCGGTTCGTCGTCGAGGCGTGGGTGCCCGACCCGGGTGCCTTCCGCGCCGGCGGGGCGCTGCGCCCGGTGCGCGTGGCGGAGGACGTGGTGCTGCTGGAGGCGGCCCTGCTGCACCCGGCCGAGCAGCGGATGACCACCACGAAGGTCCGGCTCACCAACGGCGGGGTGCACCTGCTGCCGGCCAACCACCGCTACGCCTGGCCGGCGGAGCTGGACCTGATGGCCGAACTGGCCGGGCTGCGCCGCGAGCACCGCTGGGAGGACTGGTCTGGCCGCCCGTTCACCGACCACAGCCGCGAGCACGTCTCCGTGTACCGCCGGCCGGAACCGGCGTGAGCGCGCCGGCCCGACCGCCCGGCGCCGCGCCGGGAGACGGTGGCGACACTGCCGAGGACGGCGGCGTCGCACCCGACCACGGCGGCACGACCGTCTTCGGCGGCGGCACGGCCCCGCCGCCGGGCGCCGAGCGGTGCCGGCTTCCCCTGGCGTACGTGCTGCCGCTGCGCTGGACCGGCGACGCCGGGCTGGCCGAACTGACCGGCTACCTGCGGCGGCTGAGCGCCCTGGTCGACGTGACCGTGGTCGACGGGTCGCCGCCGGAGGTGTTCGACCGGCACGCGCGGGCCTGGCGGGGGCTGGTCCGGCACCTGCGGCCGGATCCCGCCCTGCGCGGCGTCAACGGCAAGGTGACCGGTGTGCTCACCGGCGTCGGCGCGGCCCGCCACGAGCACGTGGTGATCGCCGACGACGACGTCCGGTACGACGAGGCGGGGCTGCGCGTCGTGCACGGGCTGCTCGACCGGGTGGACCTGGTCCGGCCGCAGAACTACTTCGACCCGCTGCCCTGGCACGCGTGGTGGGACACCGGGCGCACCCTGCTCAACCGGGCGCTCGGCGCCGACTACCCCGGCACTCTGGCGGTACGCCGGAGCACCTTCCTCGCCATGGGCGGGTACGACCCGGACGTGCTCTTCGAGAACCTGGAGCTGATCCGTACGGTGCGCGCGTACGGGGGCACCGAGGCGGCGCCCGCCTGGCTGCACGTACGCCGGCTGCCGCCCGGCACCGCCCACTTCCTGGGCCAGCGGGTCCGCCAGGCGTACGACGACCTGGCCCAGCCGGCCCGCCTGGTCACCTCGCTCGCGGTCCTGCCGGCGCTGGCGGCGGCGGTCGCGAACCGGCGGCCGGGGCTGCTGCTCGGGGCGGCCGCGACCACGGTGGCGCTCGCCGAGGCGGGCCGGCGCCGGGGCGGGGGCACCACCGTCTTCCCGCCGGCGACCGCCCTGGCGGCCCCGCTCTGGGTGCTGGAGCGCGGCGTGTGCGCCTGGCTCGCCGTCGGCCGGCGCCTGCTCTTCGGCGGGGTCCGCTACGCCGGCGGCCGGATGCGCCGCGCCGCCCACTTCGAACGCACCCTCCGCCGCCACCTGCGCTGAGTCCCCGCGCCGGTACGCGCCCGGGACGCACACGACAGCTCGCGGCCACTCTCCGGACGGTGCTCCGGGAGTGGCCGCGAGCTGCGGCGTACGGTGACCGGGCTGGTCAGTACCGCACCTGTTCGCGGGACTGCTGCGCATGGTCCTTCACGTCGTGCGCGGCGGAACGGGTGTCGTCCTTGACGGCGTGCACCGCGTCCTGGGCGGTGGACCGGACCGACTCGGTGGCGTGCTGCGCCGGCTCGCGCAGTTCCTCCTTCAGTTCGGTGGCGACCTCGCCCAGCTTCTCCTTCACGACCCCGGCGTGCTCGCCGGCCTTCTCCTTGACCTGCGACGCCATCTGCTGCTCGCGGCTGGTGGCCGGGATCAGCGAGGAGGCGAGCCAGCCGACGCCGAAGGCGATCAGGCCGGCGGCCAGCGGGTTGCCCTCGGACTTCTGCCGGATGACGTGCGGGGCGCGCTGCGCGGCGTCGCTCACCGTCGAGGCCGCCGAGTGGGCCTTGTCGCCGACCGTCGAGGCGGCCGAGTGGGCCTTGTCGCTCACCGTCGAGGCGGCCGAGGAGGCGTGGCCGCCCACCGCGTGGGCGCCGTGCTTGGTGCTGTGACCCAGGTCGGAAGCGCTTCCCATCACCTTGTCCCTCACATTCTGCAGTGCGTTGCGGGCCCGCTGCTTGCGGTCGTCCACGATGCGGGCGGGGCTGACCTTGTACGCCAGCGCGTCCACGTCGGAGCTCAGGTTGTTCCGGGTGGCTTCGATCTCCCGGCGGATCTGGTCCGGGTCGGTGCTCATCGGGTGACCTCCTGCGGGTGGGGCTTGAGCGCGTCGGGGATGCGCTGCACGCTGTCGTTGGTCTGCTTGAGGCCGCGGATGTGCTCCGCGCTCTTCTTGGCCTTGGAGTAGAGGACCGCGGCGATCGCACCCCAGATGACGGCCACGATCAGCGCCGCCCAGCCGGCGTCCATCACGTTGGACAGCCCGGCCCAGAGGGCCAGCGAGAGGAAGAGGGCCACCATGTAGCCGCCGAAGCCGGCGCCGCCGAAGAAGCCGGCGGTCTTGCCCGCCTTCTTGCCCTCCTGGCGGATCTCGGCCTTGGCCAGCTCGACCTCCTGCCGCATCAGGGTGGACAGGTCGCTGGTGACCTGGCGCATCAGCTCACCGATCGAGCTGCCCCTGACCTCGTCCGCGTCGTGGGGGTGGTAGCCGGAGTCCAGCCCCGCCCCCTGCGTCGGCATGCTCATGCCGCCGCCTCCCTTCGGGTGATTCGTAGGCTCACGGACGCGGGGTCCCGGTCGAGGGCACGCCCGGCAGCGGGTCGGTCTGGGTCACCGGCGGCAGCGGCTGGCCCACGCCACCGGCGGGGTCGGCGTAGCTGGTGGTGGTCTGCGGGTCGGCGTACGCGCCCGGGGTCGGGTCGAGGTAGCCGCCCGGCGGCACGGCGTCCGGCACCGCGCGCGGGGCCGGCGGGGTCGGGATGACCGCGGTCCGCTCCGGGTCGTAGCCGGCACCCGGGTTGTACGCGGAGTAGCCGTTGCCCTGGTCGTCACCGGCGGCGGAGATGTTCTTGGTCAGCCGGCCGGCGAGCACACCCAGCACGGCGGCGCCGACCAGGAAGGTGCCCGGGTTGCGGCGCGCGTAGGAGCGCACCTCGGCGATGATGTCGCCGGGCTCACGCTGCTCCAGCCAGCCGGCCACGCCGTGCACCCGGTCGGCGGCCTGGCGGGCGATCTCGCTCACCGGGCCGGCCTGGCCGCCCTGGTCGGCCATCGAGCGCATCTCGTCGGCCAGCGAGCGGAGCCCGCCAGCGGCCCGTCGCTGCTGCTCACCGGTCTGGCTGGCGAGCTGGCTGCGGGCCTCGCCGTAGAGGTTGCGCGCCTGGCGCTTCGCCTCGCCGACGACCTCCCGGCCCTGCTCCTTGGCGGTCTCGGCGACGGCGCCACCGGCCTGCTTGGCCTCCGAGCCGACCTGACGGGCCTGCTCGCGGGCGCCGCTGCCGTTGGTCGACTCCTGCCCGTACGTGGAAGTCGTGGGTGACAGATCGTAGGTCATGATTTCCCTTCCGCTCGGAAAGTCTTCGCGGGTCTGTGCTGGGGGGATGCGCCGGCCGTTCCTGCCGTCGCATCTCTTGACCTACCCTGCGTCGCCGGTTCCATACCTCGTTCGTGACTTTCCCTGCGCGCCCGCGCCGGGCCGCTACAAAATGGAGGATCGCCGGATCGGGTGGCGGATCCGTCGCACACAGTGACGCCCACCCCTCGCCAGCCGGCGCCGCGGGCAGGGCGTTCCGCGGGTCCACGGAGGTGAATCGATGGCACGGCACGCACGCGGCGCAGCGCGGGCCCCGAAGCAGCGGGTGCAGTTCGCCGCCGTGGCCGCGGCCGGGATCTTCGCCCTGATCGGGGTGCTCGGGTTCATCCCCGGCATCACCACCGGCTACGGCGACATGACGTTCGCCGGCCACCACTCCGAGGCCCGGCTGCTCGACCTGTTCCAGGTGTCGATCCTGCACAACGCCCTGCACCTCGGCTTCGGGCTGGCCGGCCTCCTGATGGCGCGCAGCGTCGCCGGGGCCCGGGTCTTCCTCGCGGGCGGCGGCGCCCTCTACCTCGGCCTGTGGCTGTACGGCTTCGCGATCGACCGGGAGAGCGCGGCGAACTTCATCCCGGTCAACGACGCCGACAACTGGCTGCACCTGGTCCTCGGCTTCGGCATGCTCGCCCTCGGGTTGCTGCTCTCCAACCAGGTCGGCACGGGCACCCGGCCGGACGCCCCCTTCGACCGCCCCTGACGACCCGCCGGGCGCGGTGTTTACCTGCCGTGACCTGCGGGCACGGACGTCGGAGGTAGGTCGACGAGGAGGTCCTCATGCCGAAGTGGCTGCGTGACAACGCCCTGACGGTGGCGATGTTCGGCGCGTTCCTCGTCTTCCTGGTGCTGCAGAGCGTGTTCGGGTGGCAGACGCACAACGAGGAGCTGGCCGAGTTCGGGGCCGCCCCGACCAGTTGGGCGGCGTACCTGGGCAGCGGGCACTTCATGGAGTCGGTCTTCGAGAACTGGGAGTCGGAGTTCCTCCAGATGGGCGGCTACGTCCTGCTCACCGCCTACCTGGTGCAGCGCGGCTCGGCGGAGTCGAAGCCGGTGGGGCAGACCGACCGCCCCGAGGACGACGAGCGGCGGGCCACCGCGGACTCCCCCTGGCCCGTACGCGCCGGCGGGCTGCCGCTGGTCGTCTACCGCAACAGCCTCTCCCTCGCGCTGCTGCTGATCTTCGCCGGCTCGTTCGGCGGCCACCTGTTCGGCGGCACCGCCGAGTACAACGAGCAGCAGGCGTTGCAGAGCGGGGCGCCACCCATCGGCGTGTGGGACTTCCTCGGCACGAGCGAGTTCTGGTTCCAGTCGATGCAGAACTGGCAGAGCGAGTTCCTCGCGGTCGGCACGCTGATCGTGCTGAGCATCTTCCTGCGTCAGCACGCGTCGCCGGAGTCGAAGCCGGTCACCGCCGAACACGCGCACACCGGCGACTGACGGCCGGCACCGTCAGGCCGGCACGCGCAGCCGCTTGGCGAAGCAGACGCTGTACGGGTTGCCGACGTACTCGCCGTAGACCGGGATCGGCTCGTACCCGCTGGAGGTGTAGAGCGCGATGGCGGCCGGCAGGTACGTGCCAGTCTCCAGGCGCACCACCCCGTACCCCTGTTGGAAGGCCAGTTCCTCCAGCGCGGTCAGCAACTGCCGGGCGATGCCCCGCCCCCGGTACGCCGGGCGGACGTACATCCGTTTGACCTCGCCGGTGCCGGCGTCGATCCCCTGGATCCCGCCGCAGGCGACCGCCCGCCCGTCGGCGACCACCGCCAGGTAGCGGATGTCGTCGTGGGTGACGGTCGCCTGGCCGTCCAGCCCGCCGTCGGCCACCCGCAGCTCGCGCTGCTGGGCGGTGACCAGGGCGTCGATCTCCGGGTCGGTGGCGGGACGTGACTCGATCAGCATCAGGCCACGCTAGGTGGCGGGGATTTCCGGCAGGTTTCCGGCAGTCGACCCGCTCACGGAACGCGACGGGCCATTCGGCATCGCCCGCCGGGGCGGGCTAGTTGGCGTCGCCCGCCGCCGCGCTGCGGGACGGGTCGAGCTCGGGGGAAGGACCGGGCCCGTCGGACGGGCGGGCCTCCCGGGCCGGCCCGGCCTCGTCGAAGCCGTCCGACGGGTCGACGTCGTCCGAGAGGTCGGCGTCGGTGCCCTCGACCTCGTCCTCCGGGCGCTGCCGGCGGGCCTTGCGGGCCGCCAGCCGCTCGGCGGCCGAGGCCCGGGTGGACTTCTCCTCCAGCCGGACGTCGGTGCCCCGGTTGCCGGGGATGAAGTCGGCGCCCGCGTAGAGGGTGGGCTGCCAGTCGAACTCGCGCTCGCCGATGCGGACCAGGTCGCCCGGCTCCGCGCCGGCCTTGCCGAGCTTCTCCTCGACGCCCAGCCGGGCCAGCCGGTCGGCCAGGTAGCCGACGGCCTCGTCGTTGTCGAAGTTCGTCTGCCGCACCCACCGCTCGGGACGGACACCGCGCACGACCCAGGCGCCGTCCGGCGCGGCCTCGATGGTGAAGCCGGCGTCGTCGACGGCCCGGGGCCGGATCACGATCCGGGTCGCCTCGGCCGGCGGCGCGGCCCGGCGGCCCTGCTCCACCAGCTCCGCCATGGCGTACATGAGTTCCTTGAGCCCCTCGCGCGTCGCCGCGGAGACCTCGAACACCTGGAAGCCGCGCGCCTCCAGGTCGGGGCGGACGATCTCGGCCAGGTCCCGGCCGTCCGGCACGTCGATCTTGTTGAGCGCCACGAGGCGGGGGCGGTCGGCCAGGCCCCCGTACTCGGTCAGCTCGGCCTCGATGGTGTCGATGTCGGCGACGGGGTCCCGGCCGGGCTCCAGCGTGGCGGTGTCGATGACGTGCACCAGCACCGCGCAGCGCTCGATGTGCCGCAGGAACTCCAGGCCGAGGCCCTTGCCGGTGGCCGCGCCGGGGATCAGGCCGGGCACGTCGGCGACGGTGAAGGTGTGGTTGTCCAGCCGGACCACGCCCAGGTTGGGCACCAGGGTGGTGAAGGGGTAGTCGGCGATCTTCGGCTTGGCGGCGGAGATCACCGAGATCAGCGACGACTTGCCGGCCGAGGGGAAGCCCACCAACCCGACGTCGGCGACGCTCTTGAGCTCCAGCACCACGTCGAGCTGCTCGCCGGGCTCGCCCAGCTCGGCGAAGCCGGGGGCCTTGCGCCGGGCGTTGGCCAGCGACGCGTTGCCCCGACCGCCGCGCCCGCCCCGGGCCACCTCGAACGTCGTGCCGGCGCCGACCATGTCGGCCAGGACCGTGCCGTCGGGGGCCTGCACCACGGTGCCGTTCGGCACCTTGAGCACGAGGTTGCGGCCGTTCGCGCCGTCCCGGTTCGACCCGGCGCCACCCTTGCCGTTCTCGGCCTTGACGTGCGGGCGGAAGTGGAAGTCCAGCAGCGTCGTCACCTGCGGGTCGACCACCAGGGACACGCTGCCGCCGTGCCCGCCGTTGCCGCCGTCGGGGCCGCCGAACGGCTTGAACTTCTCCCGGTGGATCGAGGCACAACCGTGCCCGCCATCGCCGGCCTGCAGGTGCAGGACGACCCGGTCAACGAACGTCGCCACGGACGTCAATCCTTCCAGCGAGGGTCACGCCCCGCACGAAAAAAGCAAAGCGGGCCGGGACACGAGGTCCGCGGCCCGCAACGCCTTCGAACTACTGCTGCGGCACGATGCTGACGGTCTTGCGACCGCGCTTGGTGCCGAACTGGACCGAACCGGCGGCCAGCGCGAAGAGCGTGTCGTCTCCGCCGCGGCCGACCAGGTCACCGGGGTGGAACTTGGTGCCACGCTGACGGATGAGGATCTCACCCGCGCTGACGACCTGACCACCGAAGCGCTTCACGCCGAGCCGCTGGGCCGCGGAGTCACGGCCGTTGCGCGAGCTGGACGCACCCTTTTTGTGAGCCATGTGAGGACGACCTACTTCCCGCTGGAGATGCCGGTCACCTTGACCTGGGTCAACGGCTGGCGGTGACCCTGGCGCTTGTGGTAGCCGGTCTTGTTCTTGAACTTGTGGATCCGGATCTTCGGGCCCTTGGTGTGCGCGGCGATCTCGCCGGACACCGCGACCTTGGCAAGCTTCGCCGCGTCGGTCACCAGGTCGTCACCGTCGACGAGGAGCACCGCGGTGAGCTTCACCGCGTCGCCGGGGGCACCGACGAGCTTCTCGACCTCGATCACGTCGCCCTCGGCGACCTTGTACTGCTTGCCGCCGGTCTTGACGATCGCGTACATCGGAGGCGGACTCCCTGTCGTTGAGGCTGCTGGCGGGTGTTCCCGCGGCGGCTCGCCGGGTAGCAGAGGCACGGCGGCGCGGGCACGCGAGAACTCGGTACACCAAAGTGCACCGCAGGCCAGCGTACGCCATCGGAGGGCCGACGCCCAAACCGGGCCCGCCGGTCAGCGGGCGCAGAGCTGGTCGAGGCGCTGCCGGAGCCGGTCGAGCTCGGTCTCGTCGATCGAGTCGACGTCGGTGCCCAGCGTGCCGACCTCCGCCGCCATGTCCGCGAGAAGGGTCTTGAGCTGCGCATCCTCGGCCCGGGTCGACTCGCGCCGCAGCGTGCTGCGCCAGTCGGTCAGCGCGGTGGAGATGTGGTCACGGGCGGTCCGGGCCGCCGCCGCGTCGTCCGCCCCGACCGCCGCGACCATCTTGCCGAGCTCCTCGACGTACGTCCGCACGGCCGTCTCGCCGGCCCGCTGTGCCGCGGCACACACCTCGGGCGCGTTGCCGCCCGCCGCCCCGCTGCCGGCGCCCGTCGTCGCGCCGCTGGCGGGTCCGCCCGTCGCCGGGCCCGTCGGGGCACTGCCGGGCGGGGCTGCCCGCTCCGGCCGCTCGGCCGCGCACCCGGAGCCGGCGAGCAGGACAGCGGTGAGCGCGGTGACGGCGAGCAGACGGCGCATCGTTCTTCTCCTGACCGCAGGCGGCCGTTCGTGGCCGGGGATCGACCATACGACAGGGCCCCGCCCGCCGGACATCGCCGGGGACGGGGCCCTGTCACACGTCGGACCGATCAGCCGGTCACGGCCGGGTACGCCGCCGCGCGCCGCTGCGGCGGGACCGGCGCCGGCCGGCACCGCCCTCCGACTCGTCGCCGTCGGCGTCGGAGAGCGCGTCCGGGTCGTCCGGGGCGGCGAGCCGGGCCGACTCGCCCGTCTGGCTGTCGGCGGCCTCGCCGGCGGCGGTGGTGTCCGCCTCGTAGCGGGACAGGTCGTAGCCCATGGTGTCGTGGTACTCGGCGTCCGGGGCCGCGTCGGCGACGGTCTCGGTGACCTCCGCCACGGTGCGCTCGGCCGGCGCGCCCTTGCGCGCCCGGCGCCGGGAGGTTCCGGCGGCCGGCTCCGCCGCCGGGGCGGTCACGGCGGAGGCGACCGCCTTGACCTTCTCCCCCGCGCCGCCACCGCCGGAGCGCGGCTTCTCGGGCACCGGCTCGGTGTGGATGATCAGGCCCCGGCCCTTGCAGCACTCGCAGGTCTCGCTGAACGCCTCCAGCAGGCCCGCGCCGATCCGCTTGCGGGTCATCTGCACCAGCCCGAGCGAGGTGATCTCGGTGACCTGGTGCTTGGTGCGGTCCCGGCCCAGGCACTCGGTCAGCCGGCGCAGCACCAGCTCACGGTTGGACTCCAGCACCATGTCGATGAAGTCGATCACCACGATGCCGCCGAGGTCGCGCAGCCGGAGCTGGCGGACGATCTCCTCGGCCGCCTCCAGGTTGTTGCGGGTGACGGTCTCCTCCAGGTTGCCCCCGGAGCCGGTGTACTTGCCGGTGTTGACGTCGATGACCGTCATCGCCTCGGTCCGGTCGATCACCAGCGAGCCGCCCGAGGGGAGGAAGACCTTGCGGTCCAGTCCCTTGATGATCTGCTCGTCGATGCGGTACTCGGCGAAGACGTCGGCGGTGCCGACGTGCCGGCGCAGCCGGGCGACCAGGTCGGGCGAGACGTGCGACAGGTACGACTCGACGATGTCGTACGACTGCTCGCCCTCGATCACCAGCTCGCGGAAGTCCTCGTTGAACAGGTCCCGGACGACCCGGATGACCAGGTCCGGCTCCTCGTAGAGCAGCACCGGGGCGCCGCCCTCGGTCGCCTTGGCCTGGATGTCCTCCCACTGCGCCTGGAGCCGCTTGACGTCGCGCGCCAGCTCGTCCTCGCTGGCGCCCTCGGCGGCCGTCCGGACGATCACGCCCGCGCCGTCCGGCACCAGCTTCTTCAGCACGTCGCGCAGGCGCTTGCGCTCGGTGTCGGGCAGCTTGCGGCTGATGCCGGAGGCGTTGCCGTGGGGCACGTAGACCAGGTGCCGGCCGGAGAGCGCGATGTGGCTGGTCAGCCGCGCGCCCTTGTGACCGATCGGATCCTTGGTGACCTGCACCAGCACCGAGTCGCCGGAGCGCAGCGCCTGCTCGATCGAACGGGCCCGCCCCTCCAGGCCGGTGGTGTCCCAGTTGACCTCGCCGGCGTACAGGACGGCGTTGCGGCCGCGCCCGATGTCGACGAAGGCCGCCTCCATGCTGGGCAGGACGTTCTGCACCTTGCCGAGGTAGACGTTGCCGGCCATGGTGCCGGAGGAGTTGCGGGTGACGTAGTGCTCGACGAGCACCCCGTCCTCCAGGACGGCGATCTGGGTACGGTCACCGCGCTGGCGTACCGCCATCACCCGGTCGACGGCCTCCCGCCGGGCCAGGAACTCCGACTCGCTGAGGATCGGCGGCCGGGTACGGCGCTGCTCGCGGCCGTCGCGGCGGCGCTGGCGCTTGGCCTCCAGGCGGGTGGAGCCGGAGACGCCCTGCACCTCGTCGACGGTCTTGCGCGGCTCGCGGATCTTGACGACGGTCGGCACGCCGTCGTCGGCGCCCGCCTCGACGTCGCCGGCACCCCGGCGGCGGCGACGGCGACGGCGGCGGGTCAGCGCGTCGCCGCCCTCGGCGTCCTCGTCCTCGTCGCCCTCGGTCTCCTCCGCCTCGGCCTGCGCGGCCTCCTCGGACTCCTCGTCCTCGACGTCGTCCGCGCCGCCCTTGCCCCGGCCACGGCCGCGACGGCCACGCCGACGCCGGCGCCGGGCCGCGGCGCTCTCGTCGTCCTCGTCCTCGTCCTCGGCGGCCTCCTCGGCCTCCTCCACCGGCTCCTCGAGCTCGACGGCCTCGACCACCTCGGCGTCGCGGCGGCCACGTCGGCGGCGGCGCGCCGGCTCGACCGGCTCCTCGGCGGCGGGCTGCTCCTCCGGCTCCGGCTCCGGTGCCGGCGCGACGACCCGGGCGACCGGGACGTCCTCCGGCTGCGGGGCCATGAAGAGCACGGTGGGCGCGGAGAGCGCGGCCCGCCGGCGGCGGGTGCGCGGCTCCGGCTCCGGCTCCGGCTCGACGACCGGCTCGACCTCCTCGGTCGGCTCCTCCTCCTCGGCGGGCGCGGTGACCGCGACGCCCGGCGGCACCTCACCGGAACGGCTCTCGGCGCCGCTGACCGCGACGGGCGGGGCGGCGGCGCCGAATCCGGTGCCGGCCTCCGGCTCGACCCCGGCAGGCGGCGGCTCCACGGCCCCGGCGGGGGCGGCGCCGGCGACGTCGGGCGGGGTCTCGGCGGCCGGCTCGGCCGCGGCGGGGGCGGCCTTCTTCCGACGGGTACGCGTCGCCTTGACCGGCGGCGCGACCGGCTCGGTGGGCGCCTGGTCGGCTGCGACCGGCGCCTCCCCGGTGGCCTCGGCGGGCCGGGTGGCGGCCTCGGGTGCCGGCGCGGCGGCCTCCGGGGCCGGCGCGGCGGTGTCCTCGGCGACCTTCGCGGTGGTGGCCTTGCGGCGGCGGCGGGTCGCCTTCGGGGCGGCGTCGAGGTCGCCGGAGACGGGGGCGAACACCTCGGCCTGCGGCGCCTCGCCGCTGCCCGACACGGACGCCGTGGACGCCTCGACGGGCGCCTCGGTCTGCTCCGGCTGGTTCAGCGGCGCGGCCCGCCGCCGGGTGGTACGCCGTCGTACCGGGGCGGCCGGGGCCTGCTCGCCCTCGCCGGTGCCAACCTGGTCGGCGCCGGCGTTCTGCGCCGCGGGGGCGTTCCCGCCGTCAGCGGCGCTCGCCGCTCCGGCGGCGTGCTCCACCGCGGGGGCGTTCCCCGCCCCGGCGGCGGTCTCGACGGTGCTGGCGTCAGCGGTCTCGCCGGCCGGCTGTGAACCGGTCCGTTCGCCGCCCTCGGGCTCGTTCTCGAGCATGGACGTTCTCCAGTTCTGGCTGCCCCGGGCGCGGGTGAGCGCTGCCACGCAGGGTCGCCGCAAAAGTGTTTCCGCCGGGCGCGCACGGTGCGCGACCGCCGAAGTCTGCCTACCTGAACGCTGACCGACGGTCAGTGTTCACCGATGGTTGCCCCGTCGCGGTCCGCGTCCAACGGATCCGCGATCGCATCCTGCGCGGTCAGCGTGCCCTGTGCCAGCCGGATCACCCTCGGCGAGACCGGCGGCTCCAGGTCGGCCACCACGCGGAGGCCGGAAAGGACGTCATCGGGCCGCACGGAGGGGGTGACCTGCCGCACGACCAGTTCGAGTATCGCACACGGTACGGCCGGGGCCCCGGAAGGCGTCTCCGGCGACCCCACGACATCGATGCGGATCACCGCCGCGCGGGCGTCGAAGGTGCGCCGGCCCTGCTTGGTCATCCGCTCGACCAGCACCTCTTCGGCGGCCGTGAAGGCGGAAACCGCCCGTTGCAGGACGGCCGGGTCGACCTCGGGCAACTCGATGCGCCAGTGCGACGCCTCGATCCGGTCGGCAAGACTTCCCCCCGAGGCCACTACCGCGTCGAGCACGTCGAGCCCCGGCGAGAGGGCGGCGTCCAGCGCGGCGCGCAGCTCCGCCGGGTCGACCTGCTCACGCAGGCCGATCTCCAGGTACTCGGCCTCGCTCGCCACGCCCGTCGGGGCGGCGCTGGCGTACGAGATCTTGGGGTGCGGGGTGAAGCCCTGGGAGAAGGCGATCGGCACGCCCGCCCGGCGCAGCGCCCGCTCGAACGCGCGGGCGAAGTCCCGGTGCGAGGTGAAGCGCAGCGGGCCGCGCTTGGCGTACCGGATCCGGACCCGCTGCACGACGGGTGCCTGACCGCCCTCTGGCTGTGGTTTCCTGCTGATCGTCGTGCTCCTCGTCCGGTCAGTGCTCGTTGATCATGAAGTTGTCGCCGGCGACACGCGGTCGCGGTGGCGACAACCTCATGATCGACGCAATGGGGGCCCGGGGGTGGGTGGGGGTCCGGGTGGGGTCAGGGCTGGGCGGGGGTGGGCAGCTTCAGGCCGTTGACCGGGGTCAGCGGGAGCAGCTTCTTCCCCGTCGGGCCGATCTGGATCTCGGTGTCCATCGACGGGCAGACGCCGCAGTCGAAGCACGGGGTCCATCGGCAGTCGTCCTGCTCGTACTCGCTGAGCGCGTCCTGCCAGTCCTGCCAGAGCCAGTCCTTGTCCAGGCCCGAGTCCAGGTGGTCCCAGGGCAGGACCTCCAGCTCGTCGCGCCGGCGGGTGGTGTACCAGTCGAGGTCGACCCCGAAGGCGGGCAGTACCTCGGTCGCCGCCTGCACCCAACGCTGGTAGGAGAAGTGCTCGCTCCAGCCGTCGAACCGGCCGCCGTTCTCCCAGACCCGGCGGATCACCGCGCCGACGCGGCGGTCACCCCGGCTGAGCAGGCCCTCGATCAGCGACGGCTCGCCGTCGTGGTAGCGGAAGCCGATCGCCCGGCCGAGCGAGCGGTCCGCGTTGATCGCCTGCTTGAGCATCCGGAGCCGGCCGTCGATGACCTCCGGCCGCTCCATCGGCGCCCACTGGAACGGGGTGTGCGGCTTCGGAACGAATCCGCCGATGGAGACCGTGCAGCGGATGTCCTTCGAGCCGGTGGCGGCCCGGCCGGCCCGGATGACCTCGTGGGCCATGTCCGCGATCTCGAGGACGTCGTCGTCGGTCTCGGTGGGCAGGCCGCACATGAAGTACAGCTTCACCTGCCGCCAGCCGTTCGTGTACGCGGTGACGACGGTGCGGATCAGGTCTTCCTTCGACACCATCTTGTTGATGACCTTGCGGATCCGCTCCGACCCGCCCTCGGGGGCGAAGGTCAGGCCGGTACGCCGACCGTTGCGGGACAGCTCCTGCGCGAGGTCGATGTTGAACGCGTCCACCCGGGTCGACGGCAGCGAGAGCGAGACGTTGGTGCCCTCGTACTGCTGGGCCAGGCCGGAGCACATGTCGCCGATCTCGGAGTGGTCGGCCGACGACAGCGACAGCAGGCCCACCTCGTGGAAGCCGGAGAACTCCAGCCCTTCGCGCACCATCTGCCCGACGGTGGTGATCGAGCGCTCCCGTACCGGCCGGGTGATCATGCCGGCCTGGCAGAACCGGCAGCCCCGGGTGCAGCCCCGGAAGATCTCCACCGCGTACCGCTCGTGCACGGTCTCGGCGAGCGGTACCAGGGGCTTCTTCGGGTACGGCCAGGCGTCCAGGTCCATCGTCGTGCGCTTGTGCACCCGGAACGGCACGTCCGCCCGGTTCGGCACGACCCGCTGGATGCGGCCGTCGGGGAGGTAGTCCACGTCGTAGAAGCGCGGCACGTAGACGCTCTCGGTGCGGGCCAGGCGCAGCAGCAGCTCGTCGCGCCCGCCCGGGGAGCCCTCGGCCTTCCACTCCCGCACGATCCCGGTGATCTCCAGGACCGCCTCCTCGCCGTCGCCGAGCACGGCGGCGTCGACGAAGTCGGCGATCGGCTCCGGGTTGAACGCGGCGTGGCCGCCGGCCACGATCACCGGGTCGGCGTCGGTGCGGCCGGCGGCGAGCAGCGGGATGCCGGCCAGGTCGATCGCGGTGAGCAGGTTCGTGTAGCCCAGCTCGGTGGAGAAGGAGACGCCGAAGACGTCGAAGTCGCGTACCGAGCGGTGCGCGTCGACGGTGAACTGCGGCACGCCGTGCGCGCGCATCAGCTTCTCCAGGTCCGGCCAGACCGCGTACGTCCGCTCGGCGAGCACGTCAGGCAGCTCGTTGAGCACCTCGTAGAGGATCTGCACGCCCTGGTTTGGCAGGCCGACCTCGTAGGCGTCGGGGTACATCAACGCCCAGCGCACGGCCGCCGCGTCCCAGTCCTTGACCACCGCGCCCAACTCGCCACCGACGTACTGGATGGGCTTGGTCACCTGGGGCAGCAGCGGCTCCAGCCGGGGCCAGATCGAATTGGCCGCGGCGGGGCGCGGCGTGGTGGACGGGACGCTCATGATGCCCAAGGGTACGCGGCCCGGCGGCGGCGACCGCGCGCACGCCGGGCGTCGCGCGCCGCGACGGCGCGGCGGCCCCGCGACGCGTCCGCCCGGCCTCGTGCGGCGCCGGCGACGGCGGTGGCCGGGATCGCCCCGCTGGCGCGTCGGTACTAACCTCGGACCGGCGCGAGAGGAGATTGCCGCGATGCCGCAGCCGCAGCCGGGCCCGGACCGGCCGGCCGACGGGAGCCCCCCGGGTCAGGACCAGGTTCAGGATCCGGCGGTCACCGAGGAGCCCCCGACCTCCCCCGCAGCACCCGCCCCCGCTGGCGGCACGGGCCCGGAGGGCACCCGTGAGCTGCCCACCGACGACCCCGGGTCGACCGCGCGCGCCGACGTCCCGCACGACGCGGGCGCCGGGTCGCGGGGCTCCGGCGACGCCGTCGCCGGGCGGGACACGGACGGCAGCGGGCCGAGGGACGCCGACGGTGCCGGGTCGGACGACACGCGCGCCGCCGCGCCCGAGCGCCCGGCCGGTGTCGGCCCGGAGGGCACCCGGCTCCTGCCCGGCGACGGTCCGCCGGCCGTCGGCCCGCAGGGCACCCGGATGTTCCCCGCCGACGAGCAGCCGGCCGAGCCGCCCGCGCCCCGGTGGAGCGGTTCGGCGGCGGTCCCTCCGCCGAAGCCACGCAAGCGGGCCTGGGGCGAGTCGGCCGAGATGCCCCCGGTGCCGGCGCCGGCGCCCCCGCCCGAGCAGCCCGAGCACCTCACCCCGGTCGACCCGTGGGCGGGCGCGGACACCGGTGGGTGGGACCTGCCGCCACCCCCGCCGCCGACACCGACGCTGCCCTACCCCGTGGCGCCGCCGCCCCGGCCCCACTCCGGGCCGCCGGCCGCACCCGTGCACTCCCCCGCCCCACCGGAGCCACCGCGGCCCGCGCCGCCCCGGGTCGCCTACCCGGCCGCCCCACCGCCGGCGTACCCCGTCTCGCCACCGCCCGTGGCCTACCCCGTCTCGCCGCCGCCGGCCTCCCGGCCGCCAGCGCCCGCCCGTCCGGCGCCCACCCGTCCGGCGCCGCCCCCACCGACGCCGCCCGCGCCGCCCCGGCAGCGTCGGGCGTCCGCGCCGCCGGCCGGACCGCAGGCCCCCCAGGGGTACGCCCCGAAGCCCACCCGCAGGCGACGCCGGTGGCCGTGGATCCTGCTGCTCATGCTGGCCTGCTGCTGCGGCTGCCCGGCCTACTACGGCGTGCCGATGGCGTCGCAGTACCCGGCCGACGCCGCCCTGCCCGCCGAGGTGGCCGACCTGCGGCTGCGCGACGACAACACCAGCAAGGCGACCGCCAAGCAGTTGGAGGCGGAGGTGCGCAAGGCGCACTTGCTGGCCGAGGACACCTTCGCCGGCGTCTACAGCACGGCCGCCGGCAAGCGGGTGACGGTCTTCGGCGGCACCGGCTTCCGGTTCACCCCCGAGTCCGACGCGGAGGACGAGATGACCCGCCTCACCGGGCAGTACTCCCTCGGCGAGGCGCAGGTCGTCGACACCGGCGTACGCGGCCGCCACCAGCGCTGCGCGGTGGGCCGGGCCGACGGCCAGGACGTGGTGGTGTGCACCTCGGTCGACCACGGCAGCATCGCCACCGCGGTCTTCACCCGGCTCTCGCTCGACGACAGCGCCACCCTGCTCGGCACCCTGCGCGAGCAGGTGGTCACGACCAAGCAGAAGTAGGTCTTCGCGGCTCGACCGGCTCCACGCCGTCGACACCGGAGCAGCGGCGCGGCTCGGCCGCCCCGTGACCGGCTCAGGCCGGGGTGTCGCCGGGGGTGGCGGAGTGCGCGCGCGGCGGGGCGTAGCGGGGCACGTACTCCTGGCCGGTGAGCTTCTGGATCTCGGCCATGACCTCGTCGGTCATCTCGCGCAGCGACGTGCGGTCGTCCGGCCGGCCGGTGAAGTCGAGCGGCTTGCCGAACCGGATGGTGATCTTGGCGCGGCCGGGGCGGGGCACCCGGGTCCCGATGGGCTGGGCCTTGTCGGTGCCGGTCATGCCGACCGGGATGATCGGCACGCCGGCCGCCACCGCCAGCCGGGCCGCCCCGGTGCGCCCCCGGTAGAGCCGGCCGTCCGGCGACCGGGTCCCCTCCGGATAGACCGCGACCAGGTCGCCGGCCTTGAGCACCGGGATGGCGGCGTCGAACGCGGACAGCGCCGCGCGCCCGCCGGCCCGCTCGACCGGGATGGCGCCCAGGCCGGTGAGCACGTGCTTGGAGAGGGCGCCCTTCGGGCCGGTGCCCTTGAAGTACTCCGACTTCGCCCAGAACGCCAGGTGCCGGGGGACCACGGTGCCGAGGAACAGCTCGTCGGCGACCGAGAGGTGGTTGCCCGCGAAGATCGCACCCCCCGTGTCCGGAATGTGCTCCAACCCCTCCACGGTCGGACGGAAGGCCAGCCGGAGCGCGGGCGCCACGGTGAGCTTGCCGATGGTGTAGAGCAGGGGCACTGGTCCTCCGGCGGAGTGTGTGCGAACAGGCGGTGTCACGGTAACCGACGGGTCCACGCGGCGTCGTCGGGGTGGCGGGTCGACCGCCAGGTGAGCGGGCGTGTCGGGGCTGGTGGGAGCGGTCCGGTGGCGCACCGCGGGACCGCCCCCACCGCACGGACTCATACCCTGCGGACGGCCACCGTCACCCGTTCGCCCTCGCCGACCTCACCGGTGAAGCCGTCCACCCCGTCGGCGAAGTCGACGGAGTCGGCCAGCACCTCCCGGGCCACGAAGTCGGTGTACGCCGCCACCGCCGCGCGCACCTCCTCGCCGGCCGACAGCGCCACCACGACCCGGTCCGAGACGTCCAGGTCGGCGTCGCGGCGGGCCTGCTGCACCACCCGGACGACGTCGCGGGCCAGGCCCTCGGCGGCCAGCTCGGGGGTGACCTCCGTGTCCAGCACGACCACGCCCTCGCCGCCGGGCAGCGGCGCGGAGTGCTCGGCGTCGGCGGCGACCAGGCGCAGCTCGTACTCGCCCTCGGCGAGGGTGACGCCGGCGGCGACCGGGGCGCCGTCGACCAGCTCCCACTGCCCCGCCTTGACCGCCTTGATGACCTGCTGCACCTGCTTGCCGACCCGGGGGCCGAGCGCGCGCGGCACCACGGTCAGCACCTGCTGGCAGTACGCGGACACCTCGTCGGTGAACTCCACCACCTTCACGTTGACCTCGTCGGCGACCAGGTCGGCGAAGGGCCGTAGCTGCGCCGCCGCCGGCGAGGCGACGGTGAGCCTCGACAGCGGCAGCCGGACCCGCAGCCCCTTGGCCTTGCGCAGCGACAGCGCCGCCGAGCAGACCTCGCGGGTGGCGTCCATCGCGGCGACCAGGTCGTGGTCGGCCGGGAAGTCCTCCGCCGACGGCCAGTCGGTCAGGTGCACCGACCGCTCGCCGGTCAGGCCGCGCCAGATCTCCTCCGCCGTCAGCGGCGCCAGCGGCGCCACCACCCGGCACAGCGTCTCCAGCACCGTCCACAGGGTGTCGAACGCCTCCGCGTCACCGGACCAGAACCGGTCCCGGGACCGCCGGACGTACCAGTTGGTCAGCGCGTCCAGGTAGGACCGGACGGTGGCGCAGGCGCCCGAGATGTCGTACGCGTCCATCTGCTCCTGGACCGTCGACACCAGCTCGTTGGTCTTCGCCAGCACGTACCGGTCGAGCAGGTGCGTGCTGTCCGTCCTCCGCTTGGCCCGGTGCCCGTCGGCGTTGGCGTAGAGCGAGAAGAAGTACCAGACGTTCCACAGCGGCAGCAGCACCTGGCGCACCGAGTCGCGGATGTTCCCCTCGGTCACCGCCATGTCGCCGCCGCGCAGCACCGGCGAGGACATCAGCATCCAGCGCATCGCGTCCGAGCCGTACGAGTCGAACACGTGGTAGACGTCCGGGTAGTTGCGCAGGCTCTTGGACATCTTGCGCCCGTCGGAGCCGAGCAGGATGCCGTGGCTGAGGCAGTTGCGGAACGCCGGCCGGTCGAACAGCGCGGTGGCCAGCACGTGCATGGTGTAGAACCAGCCGCGGGTCTGGCCGATGTACTCCACGATGAAGTCGCCCGGGTAGTGGTGCTCGAACCACTCGCGGTTCTCGAACGGGTAGTGCACCTGGGCGAACGGCATCGAGCCGGACTCGAACCAGCAGTCCAGCACCTCCGGCACCCGGCGCATCGTCGACTTCCCCGTCGGGTCGTCCGGGTTGGGACGGACCAGCTCGTCCACCGCCGGCCGGTGCAGGTCGCTCAGGCGTACGCCGAAGTCCCGCTCGATCTCCGCCAGAGAGCCGTAGACGTCGACCCGCGGGTGGTTCGGGTCGTCGGACTTCCACACCGGGATCGGCGAGCCCCAGAACCGGTTCCGGCTGATCGACCAGTCGCGGGCGTTGGCCAGCCACTTGCCGAACGAGCCGTCCTTGATGTGCCCCGGGGTCCAGTTGATCTGCTGGTTGAGCTCGACCATCCGGTCCTTGAACTGCGTCACCGCAACGAACCACGACGACACCGCCTTGTAGACCAGCGGGGTGTCGCAGCGCCAGCAGTGCGGGTAGGAGTGGGTGTAGGTGTCCTGCTTGAGCACCACCCCCCGCTCCTTCAGCTCCCGGATCACCGGCTTGTTGACGTCGAAGACCTGCTCACCCTCGTACGGCGGCACCAGCGCGGTGAACCGGGTGTGGTCGTCCACCGTGACGATGGTGGGGATGCCGGCCGCGTTGCAGACGTTCTGGTCGTCCTCGCCGAAGGCCGGAGCCAGGTGGACGATCCCGGTGCCGTCCTCGGTGGTGACGAACTCCGCGCCGAGCACCTGGTAGGCGTTCGGGCCCGCCTGCTCGACGAGGAAGTCGAACAGCGGGGTGTAGCGGCGCCCGACCAGGTCCCGGCCGGAGACGGTGCCGACCTGCTCGTAGCCCTCCAGCTCCTTGGCGTACGCGGCCAGCCGCGCCGCCCCGACGACGTGGCGCTGCCCGTCGCGCTCCAGCACCGCGTACTCGATGTCGGGGCCGACGGCGAGCGCGAGGTTGGACGGCAGGGTCCACGGCGTGGTGGTCCAGACGCCGAGGCGTACCGGCCCGCGTACCAGCTCCGGCGCGTCCTCGTCGGGGGTGAGCGCGAACCACACCGACAGCGTCGGGTCGTGCCGGTCCCGGTAGACGTCGTCCATCCGGGTCTCGGTGTTCGACAGCGGCGTCTCGCATCGCCAGCAGTACGCCAACACCCGGAAGCCCTCGTAGACCAGGCCCTTGTCGTGCAGGGTCTTGAAGGCCCACATGACGCTTTCCATGTAGTCCAGGTCGAGGGTCTTGTAGTCGTTGGCGAAGTCGACCCAGCGGGCCTGGCGCGTGACGTAGCGCTCCCAGTCGTGGGTGAACTCCAGCACGGAGCTGCGGCACGCCTCGTTGAACCGGGCCACGCCGAGGTCGAGGATCTCGGCCTTGCTGGTGATGCCGAGCTGCTTCTCGGCGACCACCTCGGCCGGCAGGCCGTGGCAGTCCCAGCCGAAGCGCCGCTCGACCCGGCGACCGCGCATCGTCTGGTAGCGGGGCACCACGTCCTTGACGTAGCCGGTGAAGAGGTGCCCGTAGTGCGGCAGGCCGTTGGCGAACGGCGGGCCGTCGTAGAAGACGTACTCGTTCTTGCCTTGGTCGCCGGCCGGCCTGGCCTCGACCGAGGCCTCGAAGGTCTTGTCGGCCGTCCAGTGCTCCAGGACCCGGCGCTCGACCGCGGGCAGGTCCGGGCTCGCCGGGACGCCGGCGACGGTCGGGTCGTGCAACGGATAGGCCATCGCGGGTCGTTCTCCTCGCAGCTCACTGGTCATGTGGTCTGCGAGGACGAGCCTTCTCGGACGCGCCTCGACGGCGCCCCCGGGCAGGCCCGCGGTACCACCCCGCTTGACGGTCAGGATCGACCGCCCGCTCGTTGGCCGGCTGTGACGGGCCGGACCCGTCCGGTTCTACTGGGCCGGCGTCAGCCGGCTGTTCTTCCGGAGGCTCACCGGTGATGGCCGGGTCGTCGCCTTACGACCGCCAAGGCTACCCGACCACCCGGAAAGATCGCCGCCGAGTAAACCCGCCCGGCTACCGGTGCCTAGGGTGACGGGGTGATCCGGATCAGGTTGGACGAGCCGACGCTCGCGCGCACCCGGATCGCGATCAGCCCGCTCTGGGAGGTGTGGACCAGCCTCTACCTGCTGCACCGCAACCCGCGAGAGGCGCCATGGCCGTACACCGGCTGGGCTCGGCACGCCCGGCGGGTACTCGCCGAGGTGCCGGCGACCGCGCCGGTCCGGCTGCTGCTCGCCTCCGGCCGCAGCGCGCCCGACTTCCTGACCCCGATCCCGCCGTCGTCGACCCCGACCCTGGCCGACGAACTGGCCGCGCTGCGCGCGACGCCCGCCGAGGTGATCGCCGAGCAGATCCCCCGCTACCACCGCCCCGACGACCTGCCCGGCTGGCTGAGCCCGTTCGTCACCGACCGGTCGGCCGCGCTGGACCGGCTGGCGGGCGGCATCGAGGCCTACTGGGACGCCGCGATCGGCCCCTGGTGGCCGGCGATGCGGGCGGCGTTGGACGAGGAGGTGCTGCACCGGGCCCGCGCACTGGCCGCGGACGGTCCGGACGCGCTCCTGGGTGACCTGCACGAGCAGGTGCGCTGGGAGAATCCGGTCCTCACCCTCATGAAGTCGCTGGAACGGCAGATCGAGGCGGTCGACCAGCGGCTGCTGCTGATCCCGCTGATCTTCTCCCGCGGCGCGCTCTCCTGCTCCACCGACCATCCGGAGATCGTCGCCGTCTCCTACCAGGCGCGCGGCGCGGCACTGCTCGCCGAGGAGGGTCCGGGCCGGACCGCGTCCCCCGCAGCGGCCACCGACCGGCTGGCCGTCCTGGTCGGACGCGCCCGGGCCCAGGTGCTCAGGGTGCTGACCCGGCCGTCCACCACGGCCGGGCTCGCCGCCACCCTCGGGCTGGCACCGAGCACCGTCTCGGAGCACCTCTCCGCGTTGCTCTCCGCCGGTGTGGTGCACCGCCGCCGGGTGGGCCGTCGGGTGCTGTACGGCCTCGAACCGGCCGGCCTGGCGCTCGTCCAACTGGTGGGCGACGAGCCTGTCATCGCCTCGGCCTGAGCATTCGGCCGGAGCCGAATTCGTTCCCACCGGCGTCGTGTCCCCCTAACGTGCCGGGCGTGAGCACCGACGCGGTGAAGGCGGTGGGCGACGACGGACGTACCGCTGTCGCACGGGGTGGTCGCGGCCACGGTGCCGGTAGGTGGACGCGGTCCGCGACGCCGACCCGACGGTCGGCAACGGGGAGCTGTTCGGCCCGCTCGGACCGACCGGCACCGACGAGATCACCTTGACACCGCTGGACCTGCGCGGCGCTCATCCCGACCGCCGGCGGGGTCGGGACCTGCCCCGACGTCGTCCGGCAGGCCCACGAGGTCCGCCGGCGGCTCGGGGCAGGTCCGCCGCGACCGGTTCCGCCGCTGCGCTCTCCTGGCCGTCCGGCGGGGGCCGACCCGCCGTCGAACGGCGTGACCGGGCTCACGTCCGCCGGTGTCACGCCGTGCCTGGGCGCGCCGTCGTGTGGGTGTCGAGACAGACCGGACCGAGGAGGGCCGTCATGCAACGGATGAACGTGGCCGAGGTGGCACCGCAGGCGTACCAGGCCGTGCTGGGGCTGGAGAAGTACGTCCGGGCGAATGTCGGGCACACCGCGCTGGAGTTGGTGAAGCTGCGGGCGTCGATGCTGAACGGCTGCGCGTTCTGCGTCGACATGCACAGCCGGGACGCGCTGGCGGCGGGCGAGTCGGACCGGCGGCTCTTCGCCGTCGCCGCGTGGCGGGAGGCGCCCTTCTTCGACGAGCGGGAGCGGACCGCGCTGGCCCTCACCGACGCGGTGACCCGGCTCGGCGAGCACGGCGTGCCCGACGACGTCTGGGACGCGGCGGCGAAGGTGTGGTCGGAGAAGGAACTCGCGGACCTGCTGATGGCGATCGCCACCATCAACGTGTGGAACCGCATCGCCGTGACCTGCCGCACCGACCTGCCCGCGGAGGCGTGACGGTCACCGACGCGACGCCGGCGGCCGGTGCGCGCGACGCGCACCGGCCGGTGCCGCACTCCCGGGTGGGTCAGCCCAGCTCGGGGAACCAGAGCGCGATCTCGCGCTTGGCGCTGTCGGGCGAGTCGGAGGCGTGCACCAGGTTCTCCCGGTTGGACAGGGAGAGGTCGCCGCGGATCGTGCCGGCGGCGGCCTTGCGGCCGTCGGTCGCGCCGATCATGCCGCGTACGACCTCGATCACCTGGTCGCCGGAGAGCACCAGCGCCACCAGCGGGCCGCCGGTCATGAAGTCCTTCAGCGGCGGGTAGAACGGCTTGTCCACGTGCTCGGCGTAGTGCTGGTCGGCGAAGTCGCCGTCCAGCGTGCGCGCCTGCATGGCGTCGATCCGCAGCCCCTTGCGCTCGAAGCGGGAGATCACCTCGCCGACCAGCCCACGGCGGACCGCGTCGGGCTTGATCAGTACGAGGGTGCGCTCATCGGGGCTGCTGCTGGACACGCTGGGTTCCTCCTGTGCGCACAAGACGGTCGGGCTGGGTACGGTCAGCCTAGCGACCCGGTCCCGGCGCCGGCGCGGCGGTCGGTCCTTCCTCCGGCGGCCGATCCGGCCTAGCCTGGCCCTTGACCCTCGGGAGGTCCACTGTGGCGAATGGCGGGAACCGACCCATCGCGCCGGTACGCAAGCTGATCGCCGCGGTGCTGGGCACCGTGGCCACCTTCGTCGTCCTCTTCGGCCTCGGCATGACCAGCTGGGCGATCGTGGCGCTGGGGGTCGCCCTGCTGGTGCTGGCCATCGCGCTGGCCACGGTGCGCGGGGGCGGGCGCACCTGGGTGGTCGGCGAGGGCCACGTGCACAGCGCCTCCGAGCCGCCCACCCAGTACGCCTTCGGCCGCTGCGAGCTCCAGCTGGTGATCGACGCCCCGGGGCTGCCGCCCCGGTCCAAGAAGATCATCGAGCCGCGGGTGCCGGTGGCGAAGTGGCCGTCGCTGGGCCAGACGCTGCCGATCCGGGTGGCCCTGGACGACCAGCGGCATGTCCGGGTGCTCTGGGACGACGTGCCCACCCACGCGGAGACCGCCGCCGCCGCCGTCGCGGCCGACCTGCCGCCCGAGTACGCGGGCACCGAGCCGCTGGACGACGTGCTGATCCAGCAGGAGGCCCCGCCGTGGGCGGACCGGGCGCCGGACGACGACTTCCGCGGCGACTTGCGGGACGACTTCCGCGACGACTTCAGGCCCCCGGCCGGCGATCCGCTGGGCGACCCCGCCGGGGACCCGCTGGGCGACCCGCTCGGCGACGACCGGGGCAGGCAGTCCGAGGAGCGCGAGCCCGTCGTGGTGCACCAGCGCCCGGGTGGGCCGGTCGTGTTGGAGGGCACGCTCGTCGAGCAGCCCGCCGCCGGCACCCTGCCGCGCCGGGCCACCCCGACGCCCCGCCCGCCCGCCGAGGAGCGGTTCGACGCCCCCGGGGAGCGCCTCGACCCGCCCCCGCCGGCGGACCCGATCGACCTGCCCCTGGACGATCCCGCCCCGCCACGCGACCGGGTCCGCGACCAGCGGATCAGCCCGGAGGAGCTGGACGAGGCGATCTTCGGCCCCGGGCCGGCGACGGACGACGACGGGGAGACCGCCGCCGGCGACGAGTTCGGGTCGCCGATCGCCGGGGTGGGCCTGACCCTGCTGGTCACCGACCTGCCCCGCTCGCTCGACTTCTACCGCGACCTGGGCTTCGCCGAGGTCGACCGGGGTTCGGGCAACGCGGTCCTCTCCTCGGGCACGACCCGCCTGGTGCTGCGGGAGGTGACCGAGGCGGCGCCGATCAGCCGCCGCCTGGTGCACGTCAACCTCGAGGTCGACGACATCGGCTCCGCCTACGAGCGGCTGCGCGGGACGGGCGTGCGGTTCACGTACGCCCCCCGGGTGGTCAACCGGGGCACGAAGCTGGAGGTGTGGGCGGCGGCGTTCCGCGACCCGGACGGCCACGGCATCGCCCTGACCCAGTGGCGGGAACGCGCCGAGGCCTGACCGTCAGCCCAGGATGACCCGGCGCACGTGCAGGGCGTACGCCCACACCAGGGCGAAGACGACGCCCAGCACGAACAGCGACCAGTGCAGCAGGCCGGCCAGCATCAGCAGCCCCTGAAGGGCGGTGCCGGCGTGCCAGGTCCACGGCCGGCGCATCGTGCCGGCCAGCAGCACCGCCGCCACGGCCAGCGCCACGACCACCCCGATCGCCGCGCCGCCCAGGTCGCCGCCGACGACCCGGATGGGCTGGATGGCCAGCACCAGCACCAGCGCTTCCAGGCTCAGCGTGCCGGCGCCGAGGCCACGGACCGCCCGCTCCGGGTTCCGCAGCCCGGAGCGTCGTGGCGGCCGCCCGCCGGGGGTGTCGTCGGTCGTACCGGCCGGCAGGTGCCCCGGGGCGCCGTCGGTCGTACCGGCCGGGCGGTCGTCGCCCGCGGGGACCCGCTGCGGCCCGCTCATCGCTTCAGCAGCCGGCGGGCGTCGGCCACGGTCACCACCGATCCGGTGACCAGCACCCCGACCCCGCTCAGCTCCCCCGGTACGTCCTCCTCGGCCAGCGCCACCGCCGCCTCGATCGCGTCCGGCATCTCCTCGGCCACCTCCACCCGGTCGGGCCCGAAGACCTCGGCCGCCAGCGCGGCCAGCTCATCGGCCGGGAGCGCCCGGGGCGAGCTGTTGCGGGTCACCACGACCTGGTCGACCACCGGCTCCAGCAGTTCCAGCAGGCTGGCCGCGTCCTTGTCCGCGAGGACGCCGACCACGGCGACGAGCTTGCTGAACGCGAACTCCTCCTGGAGGGCCGTCACCGTGGCGGCCATCCCGTGCGGGTTGTGCGCCCCGTCGAGCAGGATGGTGGGCGCGCTGCGCACGCGCTCCAGCCGCCCCGGCGAGCTGGCGGTGGCGAAGCCCTCCCGGACCGCCTCGACGTCGAGCTGCCGCTTCGCCCCGGCGCCGAGGAACGCCTCGACCGCCGCCAACGCCACCGCCGCGTTCTGCGCCTGGTGGGCGCCGTGCAGCGGGATGAAGACCTCCTCGTAGACGCCGCCGAGGCCCTGGAGGGTGAGCACCTGCCCGCCGACGGCCACCGCCCGCCGCAGCACCCCGAACTCGGCGCCCTCCCGGGCGATGGTCGCGCCGACCTCGGCGCAGCGCTCCAGGATCGGCCCGGCGGCCTCCTCCTCCTGCGCCGCCGAGATCACCGTCGCGCCCTTGTGGATGATCCCCGCCTTGGCCAGCGCGATGTCCTGGATGGTGTCGCCCAGCCACTCGGTGTGGTCCAGCCCGACCGGGGTGAGCACGCACACCCCGGCCTGGATCACGTTGGTCGCGTCCTCGGCCCCGCCCAGGCCCACCTCGACCACCGCCACGTCCACCGGGGCGTCGGCGAAGGTGGCGAAGGCCAACGCGGTGGTCATGTCGAAGTACGTCAGCGGCTCCGCCGAGCGCTCGTCGACCAGTCGGGCCAGCGGCTCGATCTCCCGGTACGTGGCGACGAACCGCCCCTCGTCCACCGGCTCGCCGTCCAGGCTGATCCGCTCCCGGACGCTCTCCAGGTGCGGGCTGGTGTAGCGGCCGGTGTGCAGCCCGAACGCCCGCAGCAGCGAGTCGATCATCCGGGCCGTCGACGTCTTGCCGTTGGTCCCGGTCAGGTGGATCGACGGGTACGCCCGCTGTGGGCTGCCGAGCAGGTCCAGCAGCGACTCGATCTTGTCCAGCTCGAAGGCCATGCGGGTGAAGCCGCGGCCGGCCAGCTCGGCCTCGACGGCGGCGAAATCGGTGCGGTCGGTCACGAGGGCAGCGCCTCCAGAGCGGCGTCGATGCGGACGAGGTCGGCCTCGGCGACGGCGAGCCGGTCACGGATCTTGGCGACCACCGGCTCCGGCGCCTTGTCGACGAACGCCGGGTTGCCGAGCTTCGCCCGCGCCTGCGCGGCCTCCTTCTCGGCGGCCGCCCGGTCCTTGGTCAGCCGGGCCCGCTCGGCGGCCACGTCGATCGTCCCCCGGGTGTCCAGGGCCACGCTCACCTCGCCGGGCATGGCGAGCGTCGCGCTGGCCTGGAAGTCGTCGCCGGCCGCGTCGAGGCGCACCAGCGACCGGATCAGCGGCTCGTGCGCGGCGATGCCGGCGGCGGCCAGGCCGTCGAGCCGCGCGGCGACCCGCTGCGTCGGGCGCAGCCCCTGGTCCGAGCGGAACCGCCGGATCTCGGTCACGACCCGCTGGAGGGTGCCGACCTCGACCTCCGCGGCGTCGTCGACTCCGGTACGGTCGGCCACCGGCCAGGCGGCAGTCATGACCGTCTCGCCGCCGGTGAGCGCGGTCCACAGCTCCTCGGTGACGAACGGGATGACCGGGTGCAGCAGCCGCAGCAGCTGGTCCAGCACGTGCCCGAGCACCCGGCGGGTCGCCTCGGCGGCCGGGCCGCCCTCGGCGAGCACCGGCTTGGTCAGCTCCACGTACCAGTCGCAGACGTCGTCCCAGGCGAAGTGGTAGAGCAGGTCGCAGACCTTCGCGAACTCGTACGCCTCGAACTGCTCGTCGACCTCGGCGGTGACGTGCGCCAGCCGGGACAGGATCCACCGGTCGACCGTCGAGAGCGTGTCGGCCGCCGGCAGTGGCCCTTCGGTGTGCGCGCCGTTGAGCAGCGCGAACCGGGTGGCGTTCCACAGCTTGTTGCAGAAGTTGCGCGAGCCCTGGCACCACTCCTCGCTGACCGGCACGTCCCCGCCGGGGTTGGCGCCCCGGGCGAGGGTGAACCGGGTGGCGTCGGCGCCGTAGCGGTCGATCCAGTCCAGCGGGTCGACCACGTTGCCGAACGACTTCGACATCTTCTTGCCGAACTGGTCGCGGACCATGCCGTGCAGGGCCACCGTGTCGAACGGCTGCCGGCCGTCCATCGCGTACAGGCCGAACATCATCATCCGGGCGACCCAGAAGAAGAGGATGTCGTAGCCGGTCACCAGGACGCTGGTGGGGTAGAACTTCGCCAGGTCGGGGGTCTGCTCCGGCCAACCGAGCGTGGAGAACGGCCACAGGCCGCTGGAGAACCAGGTGTCCAGCACGTCCTCGTCCTGGTGCCAGCCCGCGCCGGTCGGCGGCTGCTCGTCCGGGCCGACGCAGACGATCTCGCCGTCCGGGCCGTACCAGACGGGGATGCGGTGGCCCCACCAGAGCTGCCGGGAGATGCACCAGTCGTGCATGTTGTCGACCCAGGCGAAGTACCGCTTGGCCAGCTCCGCCGGCTCGATCTTCACCCGACCGTCGCGCACCGCGTCGCCGGCCGCCTTGGCCAGCGGGGCGGTGTCGACGAACCACTGGAGCGACAACCGCGGCTCGACGGTCGTCTTGCACCGGGAGCAGTGCCCCACCGCGTGCACGTACGGCCGCTTCTCGGCGACGATCCGGCCCTGCTCGCGCAGCGCGGCGACGATCGCGGGACGGGCCTCGTAGCGGTCCAGGCCCTCGAACGGGCCGTGCGCGGTGATGACGCCGCGCTCGTCCATGATCGTCAGCGACGGCAGGTCGTGCCGCTGGCCGATCTCGAAGTCGTTCGGGTCGTGCGCGGGGGTCACCTTGACCATGCCGGTGCCGAAGCTCGGGTCGACGTGCTCGTCGGCCACGATCGGGATCCGCCGGTCGGTCAGCGGCACGGCCACCTCGGTGCCGATCAGGTGCCGGTAGCGCTCGTCGTCGGGGTGGACGGCGACCGCGGTGTCGCCGAGCATCGTCTCGGCACGGGTGGTGGCGACCACGACGTCGTCGCTGTAGCGGATCGAGATCAGCTCGCCGTCGTCGTCGGTGTGCTCCACCTCGATGTCGGAGAGCGCGGTCAGGCAGCGCGGGCACCAGTTGATGATCCGGTTGGCCCGGTAGATCAGCCCGTCGTCGAAGAGCTTCTTGAACATGGTCTGGACGGCCCGGGACAGGCCCTCGTCCATGGTGAAGCGCTCACGGTCCCAGTCGACGGAGTCGCCGAGGCGGCGCATCTGGCCGAGGATCGCGCCGCCGGACTCGGCCTTCCACTGCCACACCCGCTCGACGAACTTCTCGCGGCCCAGGTCGTGGCGGGACAGGCCCTCGCCGGCGAGCTGCCGCTCGACCAGGTTCTGGGTGGCGATGCCGGCGTGGTCCATGCCGGGCAGCCAGAGCGCCTCGTGGCCCTGCATCCGCTTGCGGCGGGTCAGCGCGTCCATCAGCGTGTGCTCGAACGCGTGGCCCATGTGCAGGGAGCCGGTGACGTTGGGGGGCGGGATGACGATGGTGAAGGGGGGCTTGTCGCTGTCCGCCGACGCCCGGAAGTGTCCGGCGGCTACCCACTGCTCGTACCGTCGCTGCTCTACCTCGCCGGGCTGGTACTGGCCGGCAAGGGCGGGGGCGTCGGGGCGTCGGGCATCCAGTCTCTCGGTCACCCTGAAAGTCTACGGAGCGCTTCGCGGGACCCGACGTGCGCCACCTGCTGTTCGCGTACGGTGTCGGCTATGTCCGACGCACATCTCACCGAGCGCCCGGCCGCCGACGGGCCCGAGCCGATCGACCTGACCGACGAGCCCATCCAGCTCAGCAACCGGGACCCGGAGAGCGCCCCGGAGCGGCGGGGGACGTGGTCGAGGCGCCGGCGGGTGGCGTGGGCCGTGGCGGCGGTGGTCGGCCTCGCGGGAGCCGCCGTGCTCGGCACGGCCGGCATGCGGATCGCCCAGCAGAAGGACGCCGATCTGGCCACCCCCGACCGGGTGGCGGGCCTCGTACGGGACGACAGCGACCGGGCCCGCAGCACGTCCGACTACCTGCGCAGCGGATTCGCCGCCGACATCGACCTGGACAGCAGCTTCGGCACCGTCTACCGCGATCCGGCCGACGAGAAGCGCTCGGTGCTCGTCTTCGGCGGTACGACCCTGCTCTGGCAGCCGGAACGCGACCTGGACAGCCTCTTCAAGCTGCTCACCGACGAGACCGGCAAGGTGACGGGGCTGCGCGAGGTGCCGGCCGGCCGCTTCGGCGGCGTGATGAAGTGCGGCACCACCAGCGGCGACGGCGGCGACTTCGCGGTCTGCGGGTGGGCCGACCATGGCAGCGTGGTGATGGCGATCCTGCCGGGGCGCGCCGTCGAGGACGCCGGCCGGCTGTTCCGCTCGATCCGCGAGGAGATCCAGACCCGCGGCTGACGCCTCCCGGCGCCTGCTGCACGCCGCTCGGAGTCGAGCGGTCGCCGCCATCGCCGAAAGCACTGGGCGGGAGAAGTTCAGCTGGCGCTACTCCGCCGAGCCGCGCTTCATCTGCGGTCCCGAACCGTCCTGACGCCCGCCTGACTCACGCTCGGGGAAGCTCCGCCGGCCAGTCGCCGGCGGGGCTTCTCCTGTCGTACGCGCACCGCGTCGGCCACCGAGGCCACGCGACCCGGCCCGAGCCTGACCGACACGGCGGCTATGGATGACCGTTGGTGAACCGCTACCGCCGATGGTGAACCAATACTCCGAACGCCGATACCTACGCGGCATAAAAATACCTTTGTGGTATCGGGCGAGCGGACTACACCGCCGTCGTCGAGGTCCGGCGCAGCCCAGTCGCGGTTCATGGGAACAGACCCGTGGTTCCTCGGGCGGTGGGCTGTCCCACGGCCTGATCTGAGCGGGCCGCCCTCCGGGTGTTGAGCGTCCCCTGGGCAGAGGCGGCACCGCACCACGCGGCGCTGCGTCCGCCCGGTCGGGTTACCCGCCCGGAAAAGGGTGCGTAACGCAGTTCAGGGCCACCCCGAAAGGGTGACCCTGAACTGAAAGATTGTCCGGCGGTGTCCTACTCTCCCACACCCTCCCGAGTGCAGTACCATCGGCGCTGGAGGGCTTAGCTTCCGGGTTCGGAATGTAACCGGGCGTTTCCCCTCCGCCATGACCGCCGTAACTCTATCGACATATCAAACAACACCACCACGTGGTCTGTTGTTCGTTTATCGAGAGTTGCACAGTGGACGCGTAGCAGCTTAGTAGTCAAGTCCTCGGCCTATTAGTACCGGTCAACTGAACCCGTTACCGGGCTTACATTTCCGGCCTATCAACCCAGTCGTCTAGCTGGGGGCCTTACCCCCACAAAGTGGGGTGGGATACCTCATCTTGAAGCGAGCTTCCCGCTTAGATGCTTTCAGCGGTTATCCCTTCCGAACGTAGCTAACCAGCCGTGCCCCTGGCGGGACAACTGGCACACCAGAGGTTCGTCCGTCCCGGTCCTCTCGTACTAGGGACAGCCCTTCTCAAGTATCCTACGCGCACGGCGGATAGGGACCGAACTGTCTCACGACGTTCTAAACCCAGCTCGCGTACCGCTTTAATGGGCGAACAGCCCAACCCTTGGGACCTGCTACAGCCCCAGGATGCGACGAGCCGACATCGAGGTGCCAAACCATCCCGTCGATATGGACTCTTGGGGAAGATCAGCCTGTTATCCCCGGGGTACCTTTTATCCGTTGAGCGACACCGCTTCCACTCGCAAGTGCCGGATCACTAGTCCCGACTTTCGTCCCTGCTCGACCTGTCAGTCTCACAGTCAAGCTCCCTTGTGTACTTGCACTCAACACCTGATTGCCAACCAGGCTGAGGGAACCTTTGGGCGCCTCCGTTACCCTTTAGGAGGCAACCGCCCCAGTTAAACTACCCACCAGACACTGTCCCTGAACCGGATAACGGTCCGAAGTTAGATACCCAAATCAACCAGAGTGGTATTTCAAGATTGCCTCCACCCATACTGGCGTATGGACTTCACCGGCTCCCACCTATCCTACACAAGCTAACTCAGATACCAATGTCAAGCTATAGTAAAGGTCCCGGGGTCTTTCCGTCCTGCCGCGCGTAACGAGCATCTTTACTCGTAATGCAATTTCGCCGGGCCTGTGGTTGAGACAGTGGGGAAGTCGTTACGCCATTCGTGCAGGTCGGAACTTACCCGACAAGGAATTTCGCTACCTTAGGATGGTTATAGTTACCACCGCCGTTTACTGGCGCTTAAGTTCTCCGCTTCGCCCCGAAGAGCTAACAGGTCCCCTTAACGTTCCAGCACCGGGCAGGCGTCAGTCCATATACATCGAATTACTTCTTCGCATGGACCTGTGTTTTTAGTAAACAGTCGCTTCCCCCTGCTCTCTGCGGCCATACAACGCTCCACCCGCGCGGGGCTTCACGTCTCCGGCCCCCCTTCTCCCTAAGTTACGGGGGCAATTTGCCGAGTTCCTTAACCACAGTTCGCCCGATCGCCTCGGTATTCTCTACCTGACCACCTGTGTCGGTTTGGGGTACGGGCCGCTAAGAACTCGCTAGAGGCTTTTCTCGGCAGCATAGGATCACTGACTTCACCTGAATCGGCTCGGCATCACGTCTCAGCCTTCATGTGTTGCGGATTTGCCTACAACACGGCCTACACGCTTACCCCGGCACAACCACCGGCCGGGCTCAGCTACCTTCCTGCGTCACCCCATCGCTTGACTACTACCCGCCAGGTTCCCACGCTCCCCAACCTCAACCCGAAGGCCTTGGCTGGTTTGGATGGTTAGCACAACGAGGTTCATCAGGGACGCTCTTTCGCGGGTACGGGAATATCAACCCGTTGTCCATCGACTACGCCTCTCGGCCTCGCCTTAGGTCCCGACTCACCCAGGGCGGATTAGCCTGGCCCTGGAACCCTTGGTCATCCGGCGGAAGGGTTTCTCACCCTTCTTTCGCTACTCATGCCTGCATTCTCACTCGTGCCGCGTCCACAACTGGGTCACCCCGCTGCTTCACCCCCGGCACGACGCTCCCCTACCCATCCACACACCTGCACAACACATCAAGGCGTTGCGTGGTTAAAATGTGAATGCCACAGCTTCGGCGGTGTGCTTGAGCCCCGCTACATTGTCGGCGCGGAACCACTTGACCAGTGAGCTATTACGCACTCTTTAAAGGGTGGCTGCTTCTAAGCCAACCTCCTGGTTGTCTATGCGACCCCACATCCTTTTCCACTTAGCACACGCTTAGGGGCCTTAGCTGGTGATCTGGGCTGTTTCCCTCTCGACTACGAAGCTTATCCCCCGCAGTCTCACTGCCGCGCTCTCACTTACCGGCATTCGGAGTTTGGCTGATTTCGGTAAGCTTGTGGGCCCCCTAGACCATCCAGTGCTCTACCTCCGGCAAGAAACACGCGACGCTGCACCTAAATGCATTTCGGGGAGAACCAGCTATCACGGAGTTTGATTGGCCTTTCACCCCTAACCACAGGTCATCCCCCAACTTTTCAACGTTGGTGGGTTCGGCCCTCCACGCGGTCTTACCCGCGCTTCAGCCTGCCCATGGCTAGATCACTCCGCTTCGGGTCTAGGACACGCGACTGAATCGCCCTATTCAGACTCGCTTTCGCTACGGCTCCCCCACACGGGTTAACCTCGCCACATGCCACTAACTCGCAGGCTCATTCTTCAAAAGGCAC